>JAPPGX010000140.1 GCA_028877265.1 Acidobacteriota bacterium | reverse complement strand
GCCTTCTACATGGGCGGGGCGCCGCGGTCCGGAGGAGGTCCGCCGGGCCGCCGGGGAGGGCCCGCGGGGGGACGCGGGGGCTCCGGTGATGACTTGGCGGCGGTGCGGCACGCGGTCGAGCGGGGTCTCGACCGCGAGGCGGCGCTCACCGCCCTCACCATGGCCCCGGCCGAGATCTTCGGGGTCGCGGACCGGGTGGGGACGCTCCAGGCCGGGCGAATCGCCAACCTGGTGATCGCCGACCAGGACATCTTCGAGGAGGACGCGAAGGTCGGGACGGTCTTCGTGGACGGCGTGATCCACCGGGTGGACGCGGACGACGAAGAGGAAACGGACGGGGAGGAAACCCCGGGACACGAAGGATGACAACGATGCGACACACGAAGCTGTTTCTGGCGGCGGCCCTCCTCGGAGCGCCGCTCGCCTTCGCCCAGGACACCGTGATCCGGGGCGGCACGGTCCTCACCGTGACGGAGGGCACGCTCTCGCCGGGAGAGGTCCTGATCCGCGACGGGAAGATCGCCGAGGTCGGGACGAGCGTCACCGTTCCCGACGGCGCCGAGGTGATCGACGCCACGGGGATGTTCGTGATGCCTGGCATCGTCGACGCCCATTCGCACATCGCCGCCGAGTCCATCAACGAGGGGAGCGTCGCGGTGTCCTCGATGACGGGGACCGGCGACGTGGTGGACCCCTACGACGTCAACATCTACCGCGAGCTGGCGGGCGGGGTCACCGTCTCCAACATCCTCCACGGCAGCGCCAACCCGATCGGCGGCCTCAACGTGATCATCAAGCACCGGTGGGGCGCCGATGCAGCGGGACTCGTCCTCGAGGGGGCTCCCCCGGGGATCAAGTTCGCGCTCGGCGAGAACCCGAAGCGGTCGCGGGGCATGCCGGCTGGCGTCGAGCGGCGCTATCCGGCCACCCGGATGGGTGTCCAGGACGTGATCCGGCAGGCGTTCATCGAAGCGGAGGCCTACCGCCAGGAGTTCGCCGACTACGAGGCGGCGCAGGCCCGGGGCGAGCGGGTGCTGCCCCCGCGCCGGGACATGAAGCTGGAGCCGCTGGTCGAGGTCCTCGAAGGGACGCGGCTGGTCCACGCGCACTGCTACCGGCAGGACGAGATCCTGCAGCTCCTGCGGGTCGCCGAGGAGTTCGGCGTCCGGATCGCCACCCTCCAGCATGTGCTCGAGGGCTACAAGGTCGCGAACGAGATCGCCGCGCACGGGGCGGGGGCTTCCACCTTCTCCGACTGGTGGGCCTACAAGGTCGAGGCGTATGACGCGATTCCCCACAACGCGGCGCTCATGACCGAGCGGGGCATCCTGGTCTCCATCAACTCGGACAGCGCCGAGGAGGCGCGGCACCTGAACCAGGAAGCCGCCAAGACGGTGAAGTGGGGCGGGATGAGCGAGGAGGAGGCGCTCAAGATGATCACTATCAACCCGGCGATCCAGCTCGGGATCGGCGACCGGATCGGTTCCCTCGAGGCGGGGAAGGACGCCGACCTCGCCATCTTCGACCGGCACCCGCTGAGCACCTACGCGGTGAACCAGATGACCTTCGTGGACGGCGAGATGCTCTTCAGCCGCGAGCGGGACCAGGCGATGCGGGAGACGATGGCGGCCGAACGCGCGGAACTCGAAGAAAAGCTCTCCGAGGGGGACGCCGCCGAACGCGGGCCGGGCCGGCGCGGACCCCGGCGGGGACCGCGGGAAGGAGTCCGGCGATGACCCGGGTCGACAGGAACGGTTTCGCGATCGCGCTGGCCTTGACCGGCGTCTGCACGATTGCGGCTGGCCAGGAGGAAGAATCCTGGATCATTCAGAACGCGCGGATCCACACGCTCGCCGAGGGAGCCGAGCCCATCGAGTCGGGGTCCATCCTGATCCGGGACGGCCGGATCGTCGAGATCGGGGCGGACGTGACGGCGCCGGCCGGTGCGGCGGTGATCGACGCCGCGGGAATGGACGTGTACCCGGGGATGATGGACTCGGTGAGCCAGCTCGGCCTCACCGAGATCGGCGCCATCAGCGCCACCGTGGACACCGTGGAACTGGGGGAGATGAACCCCCACCTGCGTGCGGCCACCGCGATCCACCCGTCGAGCGAACACCTTCCCGTGGCGCGCGCCAACGGGATCACCCATGCGGTGGTGGCGCCCGGCCGGCTGGGCGGCTTCGGCGGCGGGGGCGCCGGCATCAGCGGGCAGGCCTCCATCGTCCACCTCGACGGCTGGACCGTCGAGGAGATGGACATCAACGCCTCCGCGGGGATGGTGCTGACCTGGCCGACGCTCTCGACGCGTTCGTTCAACCTCGCGACCTTCAGCATGGACCGTCGCTCCTTCCGCGAAGCGAAGGAGGAGTACGACCGGCAGGTGGCCGAGCTGGGCGAGGTGCTCGACGCGGCGCGGCGCTACGCGGCAGCCGGCGAGGCCGGGGCTCGGGAACGCGACGTCCGCCTGGCCGCCCTGGGGCCGGTCGTGGGCGGCGAGATGCCGCTCCTGATCCTGGCGCAGGGCGAGCGGGAGATCCGTGGAGCCGTGGAGTTCACGAAGGAGCAGGGGGTGAAGATGATCCTGCTCGGCGGGAGCGAGGCGTGGAAGGTCAAGGAACTCCTCGTCGAGAACGGGATCCCGGTGATCCTGGGGCCCACCCAGCGGCTGCCGGGGGAGGAGGACGAGGCCTACGACCAACCGTTCACGACCCCGGGGGAACTCCACGACGCCGGCGTGACGGTCGCCTTCGCCACCTTCGGGTCCTCGAACTCGCGGCTCCTGCCCTACGAGGCGGGACATGCGGTGGGCTACGGGCTCCCGCAGGAGGCCGCGGTCCGGGCCATCACCGTGGTTCCGGCGCAGCTCTTCGGGCTGGCCGAGGACTTCGGAACCCTCGAGGAGGGGAAGGTCGCGAACCTGATCGTGGTGAACGGGGATCCGCTGGAGATCCGGACCGAGGTCGAGCACGTCTTCGTGAACGGAGTTCCGGTCTCGCTCGACAACCGGCACCAGAGCCTCTACGAGAGGTACCGGTCGCGCCCGCGACCCGAGCGATAGCCGGCGGCTGCGAGCCGCCGGGCCCCGCGGACTCCGGGGGCTGGCGTTCGGCGCCCGGTGACGGGCCGGGGCCCGTCGCTAGCACGGCGAGCGTTGAGGGAGCCGGCGACTCCTGCGAGACTTGGCTTGGCCTAGCCTTGGAGAGACCATGAAGGTGAATATGCGCGAAGCCAAGTCTCAACTCTCGCGCCTGGGGCGGCTCGCCTGGGAGGGAGAGGAGGTCGTGATCGCCAGAGCCGGAGAGCCGTATCTGCGCCTGGAGCCGTACCGGGAACCCCGCGGAGAGCGGGAACTGGGCGGCTACGAGGGGCAGATCTGGGTGTCGCCGGACTTTGACGAGCCCATCCCGGAACTCGAAGAAGCGATCGAGGATCGGAAGATTCTCCCAAGCGAGGAGTGATCGTGGCCGGTCTATTGCTGGACACGCCCGCTTTCGTCAGGGCGCTGTCCGATCTGCAGGGCTCGCAGAGGCTGCCGAGGCCGAGATCGGAGATTCGCGGAACTTTCTCGTGAGCACCGTCACCGCCGGGAAAGCCGTCCTGGTCACCCGGGATAGCCGGATCCGGCGATATCAGGTGGACGTGCTCGAGGCCTGAAGCATTGGCGAGGGGCAGCCCGCCGGTCCACCGGCATCGCGCCCATCGGGAGGGACTGCCGCGCCACATCCTCGAGCTGTCGGACCTGACGCTCCGTTTCGGGGGGGTGACCTCGCTCGCCGGTCTCACCATGGACGTGCGGGGCGGCGAGCTGCTGGCCCTCATCGGGCCGAACGGGGCGGGGAAGACGAGTGTCCTGAACTGCATTTCCGGCCTCTACCGACCGCAGGAGGGCAGCATCACCCTGACCGGGCGCGACGGGGAGCGGCATGCGCTCGCCCGGCTCGCGCCGCACCGCATCGCGGCGCTGGGCGTGGCGCGCACCTTCCAGAACATCGAGCTCTTCAAGCACCTGACGGTCCTCGACAACCTGATGCTGGGCCGCCACGTGCACATGAACGGCGGCGTGCTGAGCGGCGGCCTCTACTGGGGCCGCCAGCGCGAGAGGGAGATCGAACATCGCCAGTACGTGGAGCAGGTCATCGACTTCATGAACCTGGAGCCGCTCCGGAGCGCCGTGGTGGGGAACCTGGCCTACGGGAACCAGCGGCTCGTGGAGATGGCGCGGGCGCTGGCGCTCGATCCGCACCTGCTCCTCCTGGACGAGCCGACGGCCGGGATGAACGCCGAGGAGAAGGAGTCGATGGCGCGCTTCATCCTCGACGTTCACGAGGAACAGGGCCTCACCGTGGTGGTCGTCGACCACAGCATCGACGTGATCATGGACATCGCGGACCGGGTCGTGGTGCTGGACTTCGGCCGCCGGATCGCCGACGGGAGTCCGGATGAGGTCCGGAACGATCCCGCGGTCATCGATGCCTACCTCGGCACGCGGGCGGACGATCCGGGCCGCCGCGGGGAAGCGCCGTGACCGGGACCCTGCCGGGGCTCCTTGCGCACCACGCGGCGGACCGTCCCGACGGCGTTGCGCTGCGCGAGAAGGAGTTCGGGATCTGGCAGGAGATCACCTGGGCCGGGTACCTGGCGCGGGTGCGGCGTTTCTCGCTCGGGCTTACGGAGCTGGGTGTGGAAGCGGGCGACCGGGTCGCGATCATCGGAGACAACCGGCCGGAGTGGATGATCGCGGAGCTGGCCTCCCAGACCGCCGGCATCCTTCCCCTGGGCCTCTACCAGGACGCCATCGCCGACGAGCTCGCCCGCATCCTGGAGGTCGCCGAGGCGCGCGTGATCGTGGCCGAGGACCAGGAGCAGGTTGACAAGGTGCTGGAAGTGCGGGAACGGCTGCCCGGTCTCGAGCACATCGTCTACTACGACCGCCGCGGCATGTACGCCTACGAGGCGCCGGGCCTGATCTCCTTCGAGCAGGTCGAAGCACTCGGCGATGCGCTCCATGAGAGGTTGCCCGGCGAGTTCGACCGCCGGTTGGCCGGGATCCGGCCCGGCGACGTCGCGCTGCTCTCGACGACGTCCGGCACGACCAGCGTCCCGAAGCTGGCGATGCTCTCGCACGAGAACCTGCTCGCCATGGCGTCGCAACTGCAGAGCGTGGACACGATGTACCCGGACGACGAGTTCGTGTCGTTCCTGCCGCTTGCGTGGATCGGCGAACAGATGGTGGGAGTGGCCAGCGGCCTGCTCGCGGGATTCACGGTGAGCTTCCCGGAGGAGACGGCGACCGCGCGCCAGGACACGCGCGAGATCGGGCCGGCGTTCCTGATGTCGCCGCCCCGGATCTGGGAGAACCTGGTTTCGGACGTGCAGGTCATGGCCGAAGACACGACCCGCCTCAAGCGCTGGATCTACCGCTGGGCGATGCGGCAGGGCGCCGCCGGCGCCGAGGACCGCGTCCGGGGCCGCAGGGTCGGCTTCGCCCGGAAGGTCGGCCACCGGCTCGCCGACTGGGCGGTGTTCCGTCCCGTCCGCGACCAGTTGGGGCTCGCCCACGTGCGGCGGGCCTACACCGGGGGCGCGGCGCTCGGCCCCGACGTCTTCCGCTTCTACCACGCCATCGGGGTGAACCTGAAGCAGCTCTACGGCCAGACCGAGGTGTCCGGGATCTCGGTGGTGCACCGGGACGGGGACATCCGTTTCCAGACGGTGGGCGTGCCGCTGCCCCGCACCGAGATCCGCATTTCGGACGAGGGCGAGATCCTCTGCCGGAGCCCCGCGGTGTTCCAGGGCTACTTCCGGAACCCCGCGGCGACGGCGGAGACGCTCGAGGACGGCTGGCTGCACTCGGGCGACGCCGGCTACTTCGACGACGCCGGCCATCTGGTGGTGATCGATCGCCTGGCCGACGTGATGAAGCTCGCGGACGGGAGCAACTTCTCGCCGCAGTTCGTCGAGAACAAGCTCAAATTCAGCCCCTACGTCGGCGAGGCGGTGGTCTTCGGGGGATCCGGGGCCCCGTTCGTCACCGCCATGATCGCGATCGACATGGAGAACGCCGGACAGTGGGCGGAGCGCCGCCGCATTCCCTACACGACTTTCACCGACCTCGCCCGCCGCGCCGAGGTGTACCGCCTGGTGCGCGAGCACGTGGACGAGGTCAACGGGGAACTCCCGCCCGCGGCGCGCATCCACCGCTTCCTGCTGCTCTACAAGGAACTGCACGCGGACGATGCGGAGCTGACCCGCACCCGCAAGGTGAGACGGCGCCACATCGCCGGCCGCTTCCGGGAGATCATCGACGCCCTGCAGGGAGACGGCGACTCGGTCGCGGTGGCCACCGAGATCACCTACCAGGACGGCCGCACCGCGGCGGTGGAGCACCGGCTCCGCATCGAGACGATGGACGGGGCCGGCCCCTGACGGGCCGCTGAGCATGGACATCTTTCTCCAGTTGACCGTCTCCGGGCTCAGCACCGGGATGATCTACGCGCTGGCGGCGGCCGGCTTCGTGGTCATCTACAAGGCGAGCGACGTCATCAACTTCGCCCAGGGAGACCTGCTCCTGTTGGGGACCTACCTGATCTTCTTCGGCGTGGCCCAGGTCGGCCTGCCGTGGAGCCTCGGGGTCGCGGTGACGCTGCTGCTCGCGGTCGTCGTGGCGCTCGCCGTCGAGCGGCTGGTGCTGCGTCCCCTGGTCGGCGAGCCCATCATCTCCATGATCATGGTGACGATCGGGCTCTCGTCCGTGCTCAGAGGGATCACGGGGGCGATCTGGGGCCCGAACCCGCGCTCGTTCGACTCGTTCCTGCCGGCCGGCGACCTCGTGCTCGGGCCCGCCACGCTCTCGACCGCGCGGGTGCTCTCCATTCCCATCGCCCTCGCGGTGCTGGCGGGGCTGGGGCTCTTCTTCCGCCATACCCGGGACGGCATCGCCATGCGCGCCATCGCCGACGACCAGCAGGCGGCGCTCAGCATGGGGATCAGCATTCCCCGGGTCTTCGGGGTTGCCTGGGGGCTGGCGGCCGTGTCCGCCGCCATCGGCGGAATGATGCTGGCGGGCATCGTGGGGGTGAGCCCCAACGTGGCGTCCATCGGTCTCAGGGTGTTCCCGGTGGTGATCCTGGGCGGGCTGGACTCGATTGCCGGTGCGGTCATCGGGGGCGCCGTCATCGGGCTGCTCGAGGTCTACGTCGGCTTCTACGTGGGGCACGGACTCAACCTGGTGGTCCCGTACGTGGTCCTGGTCCTGGTGCTCATGGTCCGGCCCTACGGCCTCTTCGGGAAGGAGATCATCGAACGCGTATGAGCCTGGCGAGGAATCCCCGATGAGCCTGGACTGCGGCGTCTTCCACACGCGCTACGAGTCGGACATGGGGCTCCGCCCGCGGCCCCTCCAGCGCCTCCGGCTGGTGACCCTCGCCCTCTTCGTGCTCGTGTTCCCGTTCGTGGCCAGTCCCTACTGGCTGGACCTGGCGAACCAGGTGGCCATCGCCACCGTGGGGGCCATCGGCCTGAACATCCTCGTCGGCTACACCGGGCAGATCTCGCTCGGGCAGGGCGCCTTTATGGCGATCGGGGCCTACACCGCGGGTCTCCTGACCCTGAACTTCGGCGTCCCCTGGGGGGCGAGCGTGTTCGCCGCCTGCCTCGTCACCGCCGCCGCGGGCACCTTCTTCGGGTTGCCGTCGCTGCGGCTCAAGGGGCTCTATCTCGCCATCGCCACGCTGGCCGCCCAGGAGATCGTGGAGTGGGGAATGACCAACTGGACCGCGGTGACGGGCGGCACCGAGGCGATCGTGCTGCCCGCGCCCGTTCTCTTGGGCGTGCGGATGAACACCAACTTCAACTTCTACTGGCTCGCGGTGCTCACGGCGGGCGGGACCGCGCTCTTCGCGGCCAACCTGATGCGGACCCGCATCGGACGCGCTTTCGCGGCGGTGCGCGACCAGGACATCGCGGCGAGCGTCATCGGGGTGGACGTCTTCCGCACCAAGCTGCTGGCCTTCGCGACGTCGTCGTTCTTCGTGGGGCTCGCGGGGGCGATGATCGCCTTCCACCGCAACATCATCACCTGGGAGCGCTTCACGCTGAGCACCAGCATCGTCTTCCTGGCGATGATCATCGTGGGGGGCCTGGGTTCGATCCGCGGGTCGTTCCTGGGGGCGGCGCTCATCACTCTGCTCCCGGCGATGATCACCAACCTGGGCCGGGCGATCCAGGACACCGCGCCCCAGGCGGCGTCGCTCCTCCCCTACGCGCAGCAGGCCGTGTTCGGGATCGTGATCATCCTCTTCCTGATCTTCGAGCCCCGGGGACTGTCCAAACTCTGGGAGAACGCCAAGGACTATTTTCATGTGTGGCCGTTCGCGTACCGTCGCGGCGAGAGCCGCGGGTGAGGAGCGGGTGATTGAAGGCGAACAGGGATGAGCGCAGAATGAGGAAACGGATGAGCAAAACGGCACGGATGGTCGCGCTCGGCGGCGCCATGCTCGTGGGCGCCGGCTGCGCTGGAGGCGGCGCGGACCCGGACGACCACAGCATCAGAGTCGGCGCGATCTTCGACCTCACCGGGCCCACCGCCGATGTCGGAACCGACTACGGCGACGGCGTGCGCGGCTTCGCCGACTGGATCAACTCCCGGGGGGGCATCGAGGGGCGCCCGATCGACCTCATCTACCAGGACTACGGCTACCAGGTGGACCGCGCCGAGCAGCTCTACACCCAGTTCGTCGGCGAGGGCGCGGTGATCTTCATGGGATGGGGCACCGGAGACACCGAGGCCCTGCGCCTGCGCATCGCCGAGGACGAGGTCCCGTTCAGTTCCGCGTCCCTCTCGCACCGCCTGGGCGATCCGGCGGAGGCTCCCTACAACTTCCTGCTGGCGACGACCTACAGCGACCAGTTCCGCATCGCCCTCGAGTGGATTGCCGACAACCACGGCGGGGGGACGCCCATCGTCGCGCTGATGCACAACGCGAGTCCCTTCGGCCTGTCGCCGGCCCGGCAGGGCGGGGTCGAGTTCGCGGAAGCGCGGGGCATCGACCTGACCCTCTACGAAATGCCCCGGGGAGCGGTGGACTTCACCGCCGAGTTCGCGCGGATCCGGCAGAGCGGCGCCCAGTACGTCGTCTTCCAGAACACTTCGGGGCCGGCGGCGGTGGCGCTCACGAACGCGCGCAGCCTGGGGCTGGACGTCACCTTCTTCTGTCTGAACTGGTGTTCGAACGCCCAGGTGATCCAGTTGGCCGGGGACGCGGCCGAGGGCCTCATGGGAACGATGCCCTACGCGCCCCTGAGCGTGGACGTGCCCGGCACCCGCGTCATCCGCGAGTATCTGGAATCGAAGGGCGAGTCGGTCGAGGGCAAGACCAACGCCTACACGCAGGGCTGGTGGACCTTCGCGGCGTTCGCCGAGGGAATGCGGCGGGTGCTCGCGGCCGGCGGGGAACTGACCGGGGCCAGCATCAAGGCCGCCCTGGAGACCTTCGCCGACTACGACCTGGGTGGAGTCACAGCGCCCGTGACCTTCACCCCCACGGATCACCGCGGATCGAAGGGGCTCCGCATCTTCCGGGTCGAGGAAGGCACGTGGGCGCCGTTCACGGACTTCGTCGAGGCGCCGGGGTGGTGAGGACGGCGCGATGACGGGCGCGGAGGCGGCGCCGCTCCTGAGCCTCAACAACATCGAGGTTCTCTACGACGACGTCATCCTGGTGCTGCGGGGACTGTCGCTCGAGGTGGCCCAAGGGCAGGTCGCGGCGCTCCTCGGGTCGAACGGCGCCGGCAAGACCACGACCCTGAAGGCCACGTCCGGGCTCCTCTACGTGGAGGACGGCGAGGTCAGTGACGGGACCATCGTCTTCGACGGCGAGGAGATCCAGGGAATGGACGCCCACCGCATCGTGGAACGGGGCATCTTCCAGGTCCTCGAGGGCCGGCGGGTCTTCGAGCATCTGACCGTGCGCGAGAACCTGCTCGCCGGGGGTCATACGCGGAGCGCCGGGCGGGGCCTCGAGTCCGAAACGGACAAGGTGTACGAGTACTTTCCGGCGCTCGCGGACCGCCGGGCACAGGCGGCGGGCTACCTCTCCGGCGGCGAGCAGCAGATGCTGGCGCTTGGCCGGGCGCTCATGGCCGCTCCGCGGATGATGCTGCTCGACGAGCCGTCGCTCGGTCTCGCCCCGAAGCTGGTGGAGACGATCTTCGGCGCCCTGCAGCGCATCAACCGCGAGGAAGGCGCGACGATCCTGCTGGTGGAGCAGAACGCCCGCATCGCCCTGTCGGTCGCGGACTACGGGTACATCATGGAGGGAGGACGGGTGGTGCTCAAGGGCGGCGCGGAGGAACTCAGGGCCAACGAGGACGTCAAGGAGTTCTATCTGGGGCTCGGCGACGCCGGACGCCGGTCGTACCGGGACGTGAAGCACTATCGGCGGCGGAAGCGGTGGCTGTCGTGAGGGGAGGGCGGGCCCAGCGCGCGGCGGTGGACTGGGGTGCGCAACAGGACCAAGTCGCGGCGCGCGCGGTGTCCTATGGGGCGGAGCACAGCGCCGAGATCGGACGGCGGCTCGCGCGGGCCGGGGTTCGGCCCGAGGACGTGCGCGGCGTCGCCGATCTGCGGGCGATCCCGGTGCTGGCCAAGGACGAACTGCCGGCGCTACAGGCCGCCGCCCCGCCCTTCGGAGGGATGCTCGCGGCGCCGCTCGCTTCGCTGGCGCGGGTCTATCGCTCACCGGGGCCGATCAACGATCCGCAGGGGACGGGCGCGGATTTCTCGCGCCTGGGCACAGCTCTCGAGGTGGCTGGCTTCGGCCCCGGCCAGGTGGTGCTGAACAGCTTCTCGTACCACCTGACCCCGGGAGGGCTGATGCTGGACGGGGGACTGCGCGCTGTCGGTTGCGTGGTGATTCCGGGCGGCTCGAGCGCGATCGCCGCCCAGATCGACGCGGCCCTGGCCGCGGGCGCGACCGGGTACACCGGCATACCCCAGGTTCTCTTGACCCTGCTCGAGCGGGCGGAGGAATCGGGCCAGCCGCTTCGGTTCGAGCGCGCGCTGGTGACGGGCGCCGCGCTGCCGCCTTCGCTGCGCGCCCGCCTCCAGGACGGCTTCGGGGTGGACGTGTATCAGGCCTACGCGACCGCCGACACGGGGCTGATCGGGTACGAGTGCTCCGAAAAGGACGGGTGGCATGTCGCCCCGGAGCTGGTCGTCGAGGTGCTGGTGCCCGGCGATGATCGCCCGGCCGCGGAGGGGGAGCCGGGACAGGTCGTGGTCACCAGCCCGAACGAGGTCTACCCGCTGGTGCGCTTCGGTACCGGCGACCTCTCCGCCTGGGATCGGACGCCGCGTCCCGGCGGCCGCCCCGGGCCCCGCCTGGCGGGGTTTCTGGGCCGGGTGGGAGAGGGAGTGAAGGTGCGGGGAATGTTCGTGCATCCGCGCGAACTGGCCGGAGTCCTGGGGCCCGAGCGGACCGTTGCACGCTACCAGGCGGTGGTCTCCGCGGAAGGTTCGCGGGACGTCTTCACCGTGCGGGTCGAGGCCGCGCCCGGCCGCCCGATCGACGCTGCCGGACTGGCCGGCCGCATCCGGGAGGTGGTGAAGATCCGGCCGGCCGTGGAGGTGGTTCCCTCCGGGACTATCCCCGACGATGCACGCCCGCTGGTGGATGCTCGAGCGGAATAGGCCACACCTACTCTCCCCGTACCCACCCCGAACCTTCCCGGTTGAGGTTGTACCTCATGATGCGGCCGTGCGGGCCGCCCCGGTCGCGCTCGAGCTCGAAGACCTCGCCCGGCACCTCTTGGGGAACCGCCGCCTCCAGCGACCGCTCGTCGCCCGGTTCGAGGCGCAGGCGCCGCGCCCCCACCGCCCGGCCCCTGCGGCTCAGCCCGACGATCACCGCGCCGACCGCGGGCTGGCGAAGCGCATACGCCACCGCGACGTCGGCCATGGTGGAACGGTGTCGGGCGGCCACCTCCGCGAGGGCTGCGCGCGCCCGCTCCAACACCGCGCGGCCCCCCACCTCGTCGGCGATGAGGCGGTACTTGACAAGCGAGCGCGACGGCGCCGGGGCACCGGCCGAATCCGAGAGCAGGCCGCCCGCGAGCGCCCCGTAGGCGAGCAGTGTCACGCTGCGCTGGAGGCACAGGTCCGTCATGCCCCTCTGCGGCCGCCGGTCCAGCAGCGAGTACTGGACCTGGTTCGAGACCACTGGAATTCCGGCGTCCAGCAGAGCGGTGAGGGCGCCGCGGTCGAAGTTGGTCACCCCGATGTTGCGCACCACCCCCTCTTCGGCGAGCTCCGTCAACCACTCCGCCGCGCGCAGCCACCCCGGCTGGGAGAGGTCCCACCAGGCGAACTGGACCAACTCCAGCGCCTCCACGCCGAGCCGGTCACGGGACCTGAGGACGATGTCGCGCACGTAGCTCCGGTCGATGGTGGACAGCGCGTCCAGATCCGGTACGAACTTGGTGAACACGACCACCTGCCCGGCGGACGCGGGCCGGGCCGCCAGCCAGTCGCCGAGGAGCTGCTCAGCGCCCGTGTAGATGTCGGCGCAGTCCAGGAAGAGCGGCCCCGGCCGGGTGGCGGCCTCGTCGAGAGCGGCGAAGGCGCGCTCTCGGCTCCACTCGGGTCCATGCCCTCGCGACAACTGCCAACAGCCACGTACCAACCCGCTGGCCGGCAGCGGCAGAGTCATCCCGGCCGCGTCAGGGGAACGCGAGTGACCTCGCTGTGGCGGAAGGCCGAGATGCCGGTGCGAGTGATGCGGAAGCGGGCGCCACAGTGGGGATCCGGACAGGCGATTTCGGCGTCGGAGGTCATCCAGTCGTTGGGATGGGTCCGGCGCTGCTTGGCCGGAAGCAGCGGAAGGAGCGCCGCCAGGGGGTAGAGCGGAAAGCTCTGCCCCGCGGGGAAGGACAGGTTCTCGCCCCGGAGTTCGAAGTAGTCGCCTTCCCTGTGGTTGCAGACCATCTCGCGCTCGCCGGCCACGACCTCCACCCGCAGGTCGTAGAGCTCGAACCTGTCGTCTTGACGCATCTGACTTTTCTCCTCGCGGCGATCCGGGCAACGCCGCTGGACCCTCCGGCGACGATCCCCGATCATAAAGTGTGGTCCACCATCCAAAGCAGCCCCTCGCCTTCCGGCTGGGCCTGGCCGGAGCAGCACTCCCGATCCTCGTCTTCGCAGCCGGCGCCGCCTGGCTGGGCTTTTCCGGCGCGCCGGACGAGCGCGGCCTGTGGCCCGTCCTGGTCGTAGCACTGGGCGCCGGCCTCCTGCTCGCCAGGAGGGCCTCCGACTACAGCGCGGCGGCTCTCAGCGGGATGTCGCGCCCCATCGTCATGCTCATGGTGGCGGCCTGGCTGCTGGCGGGCATCTTCTCCGCGGTACTGCGCGAATCCGGGCTCGTCCACTCCCTGGTGTGGGCGGGCGCCGAACTGGGGGTGAGCGGCGGCGGCTTCGTCCTGCTGGCCTTCATCGTCGCGGTTCTCTTCTCAACCGCGACCGGCACCAGCCTCGGGACGATCCTCATCTGCGCGCCGCTGCTCTACCCCGCGGCGGGCGTCTTCGGGGCCAGCCCGGTCGCGTTGATCGGGGCGATCCTGGCCGGCGCCACCTTCGGGGACAACGTCTCGCCCGTTTCCGACACGACCATCGCGTCCGCGACCACCCAGGACGCGCCCATGGGCGGGGTCGTGCGCAGCCGCCTCCGCTATGCACTGCCCGCCGCCCTGGCCGCCGCTCTCATCCTGACGCTGCTCGGCGGCGCCGAGGCGCCCCCGGCTACGGAATTGGTCCCGGGTGCAGCGCTCGCGGGCGACCCGTCGGCGCTCCCCATGTTGCTGGCGCCCCTGGCCGCGTTTCTCATGTTGTGGCGGGGGCGCGGCCTGGTGGAGAGCCTTTTCGCCGGGGTGGCCGTAGCGGTGGCCCTGGCCCTGACGCTGGGGCTCGTCACCCCCGCCGGCCTGCTCTACATCGACGCCGGGTCCTTCCAGGCCCGCGGGCTCATTCTGGACGGGATGGAGGGCGCGGTCGGGATCGTGATCTTCACCATCCTCCTCATGGGGATCGTGGGGGCAGCCCAGGAGGCGGGAATCGTGGACCGGTTGGCCGGCGCGCGCGGGCTCTGGCGGGCCGCACCCACGGCGCGCGGGGTGGAGTTCGGCATCTTTGGCGTGACGAGCGCCGCCGTGATGCTGACCACGCATTCGGTGATGGCCATCCTCGCGGTCGGCGATGTGGTCCGGGATTCAGGGAGGCGCGCCGGGGTGGGGCGCTTCCGGCGCGCGAACCTCCTGGACATGACCGTCTGCACCTATCCGTTTCTCCTGCCCTTCTTCATTCCAACGATCCTCGCGGCCTCCGCGACCGCCTCCGGTGAAGCTTTCGGCGTGCCGAGGGTGTCCGCCCTGGAAGCCGGGCTGGCGAACGCCTACTCATGGGCGCTCCTGGCCGTGATCCTGGTGGCGATCACCACGGGTCTGGGCAGGTCGGAGCAGCGCAGCGACGCGACCGAGCGGTGACGCGTACGGCTTGGAACGCCGGCTTCAGCCGGCACAGCCCGCCGGAGGCGGGCGGAGTCGCGGTTGGCAGCTCGGCCCGATGGCGCGCCGGCTTGGAACGCCCGTCTCCAGACCGGCACGCGGCGCGCTCCGCGCGGCGCATGTCGCACCCCCCAATGTCAGGAGGGTGCTAGATTCGGACCTCATCCCGACCTTGACGTCGCGCATCAACCGCCGCGCCGAAACGGGGTCCAACCCCCGGGAGAGACGCCGATGATGTTCCAGCAAGGCGCGCCAAGACGCGTTGCCCTTCTCGGACTGGTGCTGGCGGTTTGCCTCTTCGGCTGCGGGCCGCCGGACTACGACCTGATCATCCAGGGCGGCACCGTCTTCGACGGGACCGGAGCACCGGGAGTCGTCACCGATCTGGCGATCAAGGGAGAGCACATCGCCGCGATCGGCGACGTCGGCGGCAGCGCGGAACGAACGATCGACGCCACGGGGCTCTACGTGGCTCCCGGTTTCGTCGACATGCACAGCCACTCCGAGCTCCGGCGCCTGCTCGACGGCGGCCAGGGGCCTTCGTTCGCGTTCCAGGGGCTCACCACCGAGGTCTACGGGGAGACGACCTCGATGGGCCCGCGGGGCGGCCGGATCGAGGACACGCTGCCCGAGGAACTGGAAGGGAAGTGGCAGACCCTCGGAGGCTTCCTCGACTACCTGGACGAAACCGGCATCGCCATCAACGTGGCGTCCTACGTCGGCTCCGGTTCGGTGCGGGCCTACGTCATGGGATATGAGGACCGGGAGCCCACCGGCGAGGAACTCGAGCAGATGCTGGGGCTGGTGCGGGACGCCATGGCCGAGGGCGCGTTCGGAGTTTCCGCCGGCATGAGCTACGTGCCCAACATCTACATGTCCACGGAAGAACTCGCCGCCATCGTCGCCGAGGCGGCCGCGGCCGGCGGCATCTTCGCGAACCACGCTCGCACCATGAACGGCACCGATCCGGAGGCGATCACGGAGGCCCTCCTCATCGGCGAACGGGCGGGCGCGCCGGTCCACTTCTTCCACCTCAACTCGACGTCCTCCACCGAGGCGGACACCTTCCTCGGCCTCATCCACGAGGCCCAGACCCGGGGAATGCAGGTGACCGGGGACTCCTACACCTACACGTGGGGCATCACCGGCCTCCGCAGCTACATCCCCGCCTGGGCACAGGAAGGGGGCGTCGAGGCGATGCTCGAACGGCTGCGCGATCCGGCAATGCGCGAGCGCATCGCCGGCGACTTCGTCACCGAGCCGCCCTACCTCGCGAACATCGGCTGGCACCGCGTCCGGCTCGGGGTGGACGATCCGGAGATCAACGGGAAGCTCGTCGAGGAGGTGGCGGAGATGCGCAGCCAGCCCGCCGAGGAGGCCTTCATGGACGTGGTCCTCGAGCAGGAGGGGCGCGGCATCGTCATCGACTGGAACAACGAGGAGGACACGCTCCGGCAGGTACTGGCCCAGCCCTACGTGGCCGGCGGGACCGACGGCGGCACGATCGATCTCGACTCGGAGAACCTGCCCCCGCTCGTCCATCCCCGGCATCTCGGGACGGTCCCGCGCCTCCTCGGCACCTACGTCCGCGAGGAAGGCCTGCTCACCTGGGAGGAAGCGATTCGCAAGCTGAGCGGGCTTCCTGCCGAGATCCTGGGCCTTGAGGAGCGCGGAACGCTCGCCGAAGGGCACTTCGCCGACCTCGCGATCTTCGATCCGGAAGAGATCCGCGGGGTGGCCACCTTCGAGGACCCGTTCCACTATTCCGTCGGCATGCGCTACGTGCTGGTGAACGGGACTCCGGTGGTGGACGAGGGTGAGTACACCGGGGCGCTCCCCGGCCGGGCGCTGCGCGGCCCGGCGTACGTTCCCGAGTAGGCCGGCGTGTCCTCAGCGGCGAGCAGCGGTAGCACTCCGCGTGATATCGCGGGAACGCTCGCGCGACGCTGGCGTTCTTCCACGCACCTATCACGTGTGCTCGGGAGGTTGGACCAATGAGAACACCGTCCGCTGTTGTCGTTCTGGGACTTGCGGTGATGCCGGTTGTGGCGAGCAATTGCTCCCCCGACAACACGACGCAGAATGCCGCTGCAGACGTGGCGACCGGCAGTGAGTCGGATCCTCAAGCAGGTCGGAACTCCAAGGATGTCTTCAGCCAACTTCTGGAGAATTCCTGGTATCTGCGGACGAAAGACGGAAAGGCACAACTCTACGTGACCGAGCTTGGCCACGGTCCGTCCGTGGTTGTTCTTCATGGGGGTCATGGCAACAACTTCCACTACCTGGTTGACGCGGTACGGCCGCACACTGGTGAGGCGAGATTCGTGCTGTTCGATCAGCGAGGAAGCTTGATGTCCCCCGTCCCGGACGCGGACATCGGCGACTTGACTGCCGAGATGCTCGTAGATGACCTGGAGCATCTGCGTCAGGCTCTCGGTGAAGAGCAACTCGTCCTCTTCGCTCACTCGGCCGGAAGTGTTCTGGCGCTTATGTACTTCCAAAAGTATCCGGAGAACGTAAACGGTCTGATCCTCTCTGCTGCCTTCCCGCCAAGAACGGAAGGAGGGATTGCCAACTGGCTGCAGGGCCTGCGTGGCCAGCAACGAGAGCTGCGGGAGCGCGAGGTTGAAATCGCGCAGGCAGTTCAAGTGGCCGGGCTGCCGGAGAATCCCGAGGACGACACGCCAAGGGAGTCGTACATGCGCTGGCGCATCACAGGCCAGGCACCGATCACGGTCATCGATTTGAACCGGTGGCGCGAGGCCACCGGCGCCGGCAGTGGTGTCCACTACAACCCGGACGTGGATTCTGCGGTGTACAACAGTTGGCCGGAAGACTTCGATTTCCTGGACGTCATCCGGGCGCGCGCAACGCCAATCACCGTCATTCAGGGCGACCGCGACTTCATCGGCCCCGGAGCACCCGAATGGCAGGAACTGTCTCAGAAGTGTCCTCAAGTGAGCGTTACAGTGCTGCCGCGCAGCGCTCACAGCGCCTGGATCGATGCTCCGGATGCTTTCCGGGAGGCCTTCCGCGAGGCGATCAGCGTGACGCGGCGCGGCGCCACTGATGGAAACCCGGTAGGTTGCCCCGATTAGGGACCGGCAAGACCCACGTTACCGCGTCTGTTTGGGCCGGTATCGCGTCGCACGGCTCCGACCCAAGGGGGTTCTGCAGTGGCTAGTCAGTTCACAGGATGAGCCGCTTGAGAGCCTGGGCGCGGCCACGGCTGACGATCGTGGTTCCACCAACCTTCAGAGTCACCCGATAACGGCCACTTCCGACCGGTTCTACCTCCAGAATCTGATCGAGCCGCACGATTCGTGGCGCCAGGCAACGGCAAACCTGTCGTGTCACGAACGGTGCCCACGACCTGGGTCGAGCCGTCTGGTTGGATCGCAGGCTGCTCTGCGGCGAATGCGTCCGACGGCTGAGCCAGGAAGAGGACCAGTGCCAGCGGGCGCCATGCCGTGTTGATAGCACCAAGCACGGCGCCTCCGGACCCAGTTTTCTGTGAGCGCCACCACGAGTCGGCCAATGACACGCCGGACGAGAAGCGCACCGGCAAAGTGGTGTCGCCAGGGTGGATGGGGTTGCGACGGGGGGGGGGGGGGGCCCCCTCCCGGGCCCCCCGGGGGGGGGGGGGGGCCCCCCCGAACCCCCCCCCCCCCGGGGGAAAAAAACGCCGGCACCCCCCCCCCGGTGGCCCCCCCGG
>JAPPGX010000160.1 GCA_028877265.1 Acidobacteriota bacterium | reverse complement strand
TTCCTCTACGGGATGGACGGGAAGGCGCTCGGCGGCGTCGCCGGTCTGGAACTGCGCCGGGCGCGGCGGGCTGCGGTCTTCGGGCTGCGGGCGGACGAGCTGCTCCATGAAGTGCAGTGGCGGGAGGGGCCGTCGGTCGGTGTTCACTCGGCGGACTTCCTGGGCGACCCGGAGGAGGTCGCCGCCGGGCTCCGGCCGCTGAACGCCTATCTGGAGGAGGAAGGTCTGCGCCACGCGGAGTTCGAGGCGGCCGGACGCGAACTGGAGCGCGAGGCGCAGCGGCTCGTGCTCGAGTCGTTCCGCGAGCTCGGTTGGGAGCGTCGCGCGGAGGGTCGCTTCCAGGCGGAGGAGTTGCGTCGCCGGCTGGGCGTGACGGAGGATCACCGGCGGCTCTTCGGGCGCCTCCTGGCGCTGCTGGCGGACGCGGGAGAGGTGTCTCGGGTGTCGTCGGGCAGTTGGGTGGACCACGGGGGTGCGGCCGGGACGCCGCCGGAAGGCTCGGGTGCCGCGGCGGGGAAGGCGGGTTCGGTCGAGCTGGCCCTGCTGCACCGATGCGGCGCGTCCCTCGCGGCGGTTCTGCGGGGCCGGGCCGATCCGCTGGAGTTGCTGTTCGGCGGCGAGTTGGGCGCTGCCGATCTGTACCGGGAGTCGAAGGTGGGGAGTGCGGTGAACCGCCTGGTGGCGGACGCCGTGTCCGAGGCGGTAAGCGGGCTGCCGGGGGGACGGCAGCTCAAGGTTCTCGAGGTTGGGGCGGGCACCGGAGCGACGACGGCACTGGTGCTTCCGGTGTTGCCGGCCGGCCAGACCGAGTACGGGTTCACCGACATTTCCGCGGGTTTCCTGGGGCCCGCGGAGGAGCGTTTCGGAAACTGCGGCCGGGAGATGCGGTACCAGGTGCTGGACATCGAGCGGGATCCCGAGGCGCAGGGTCTTCGAAGCCACGAGTACGATCTGGTAATCGCGGCGAACGTGCTGCACGCAACGCGCGACCTCAGGGAATCACTCGCGCATTGCCGGCGATTGCTCGCGCCCTCGGGTTTGCTGGTCGCGGTGGAGGGAATGGCGCCGCAGGGGTGGCTCGACTTGACGTTCGGGCTCCTTCCGGGCTGGTGGCGCTTCGAGGACGAGTTTCGCCCGGATTACGCGCTCGCGGGGTCGGAGGTGTGGCGGCAGGCGCTGCGGGACACCGGCTACGGCGCGGCGACGCTCATGGGAGCGGACCTGGGGCAGGCGGTGATCCTCGCGCGCGCGCCGGAGGCGCCGGAGTCGCGCGGGATGTTCGTGCTGGCGGGCGGCGGGGCGTTCGCCGAGACGCTGGAGGCTGAGCTCGCGGCGCGGCGGCAGACGGTGACGCGGGGCCCGGCGGACGGCGACCGGGAAGCGTGGAGTTCCTTCTTCCGTTCGCTGCCGGAGGACGTGCCGCTGCGCGGGGTGGCGCACCTCGCAGCGGTGCGCGGCGATGGTTCCGGGCTGACGACCGGGGAGTTGGAACGGGAAGTGGAACTCGTGGGGTCGAGTGCGCTGTCGCTGGTGCAGGGGATGACGGATGCCGGAGTTCGCCCTTCAGCGGGGACGTGGTTCGTGAGCCGCGGAGGCCAGGTTGTGGAACGGGAGCCGGCCGGGACGCTGTCGGGGTCGCTGCTGTGGGGGTTCGGGAGCGTCGTGGATCTCGAGTACGGGGACCTGAAGGCCCGGGCACTCGATCTGGATCCGGGAACGGCGCCGGAGGCGGCGGAATTGGCGGACGAGTTGCTCTTCCCGGATCGGGAGACGCGCATCGCGCGGCGCGCCGGCGGCCGCTTCGTGGCGCGGCTGACGGCGCTTTCGGCGCTTGCCGGGGCGGAGCAGCGACCGCGCGCCGACCGGAGCTACTTGGTGACCGGCGGTCTGGGCGGGATCGGACTCGAGGTCGCGGGTTGGCTCGCGGCCTCGGGCGCGGGGGCGATCGTGCTGAATGGGCGGCGGGCGCCAGACGAGCGCGCGGCGGAGACGGTCGAACGGCTGCGGGCGGGCGGCGCGGCGGTACGGGTGGAGATCGCTGACGTCACCGACGTGGAGGCGGTAGAGGGGATGCTGCGGCGCACGGAAGCGGAGCTGCCCCCGCTCGGTGGGGTGATCCACAGCGTCGGGGTGTTGGCGGATGGCGCGCTCACGAACCAGGACTGGGGCCGTTTCGAGGAGGTGTTGGGGCCGAAGGTGCTGGGTGCGTGGCGTCTTCACCGGGCGACGCTCGACCGGGAGCTGGACCTGTTCGTGCTGTTCTCGAGCGTGACCGGGGTCTTGGGGAATGCGGGACAGGCGAACCACGCGGCGGCGAATGCGTTCCTCGACCAGTTGGCGCGGCACCGGCGCTCGCTCGGTCTCCCGGGTCAGGCGATCGCATGGGGTGCGTGGTCCGAGGTCGGGGAGGCGGCGGAACGGCGCGCGGAGCTCGCGCGGCTCTCGGCGTCCGACATGGACTGGGTGACGCCGGAGCAGGGGATCGAGGCGCTCGACCATCTGGTCCGGGCGAATGTGGAGAACGCGATGGTGGCGCCGATGGACTGGTCGGTGCTCGCGGCGGACACGGCCGGGATGGCGCCGTTCCTCTCCGAGCTGGTAGTCGGCGAAGCCCGTGAGCCGTTGCGCGGCGGCGGCGACTTCGTCGGGCGGCTGCGATCTGCGCCTGTAGCCGAGCGGGAGCGTCTGGCGGTGGAGTTCGTCCAGGAGGAGGTCCGGGCGGTTCTGCGGCTCGGCGCCCCGCCGCCCGCGCAGACGGGGTTCTTCGATCTGGGGGTGGATTCGGTCATGGCGGTGCAGCTCGGGAGCCGATTGAACCGGGCGCTCGACGGGGTGTACGTGGCACCGAACACCGTGGTGTTCGACTACCCCACGCCGGCGCAGCTCGGGCGGCACCTGCTGGAGCAGGTCGCCGAGATCGGGAAAGAGCGCCCGGCGCTCCGGGTCGCGCCGCGCCTCGCGGCCCGCGCGGACGAGCGCGTTGCGGTCGTAGGGATGGCGTGCCGGTTCCCCGGTGGCCCGGACGCCGCATCGTTCTGGGCGCGACTGGAGGCGGGCGAGCAGGCGGTGACGCCGGGGCGGCCTGAGGAACTCGTTCCCGGCGGCCGGGCAGGCGGCGCTGGTCCGTTTGGGGCCTATCTGACCGGCCTGGATCGGTTCGATGCGGAGTTCTTCCGGATCGCGCCGGTGGAGGCGGAGTTCATGGACCCGCAGCACCGCCTGTTGCTGGAGGTCAGTTGGGAAGCGCTCGAAGATGCCGGGCTCGATCCGGGGGGGTTGCGCGGCAGCCGCACCGGTGTCTGGGTCGGCATCATGAACGCCGACTACGCGAGATTGATCTCCCCCCGCGAGAAAGCCGCCGAGATCTTCTATCTCTCCACCGGGACCGGGGCGGCCGCCGCCAGCGGCCGGGTGGCGTTCGCGCTGGGCCTGAAGGGCCCCGCAATCGCCGTGGACACGGCGTGTTCGTCGTCGCTCGTGACGATCCACCAGGCGGCGGTGGCGCTCCAGCACGGTGAGGTGGACCTCGCGCTCGCCGGGGGGGTGAACGCGACCCTGATCCCCCACCTGACGCGGCTCTACGAGCACGCCAACATGCTGTCCCGGGACGGGTGCTGCAGAACCTTCGATGCGCGCGCGAACGGCTACGTACGGGGCGAGGGTTGTGGGATGCTCGTGCTGAAGCGGCTGCCCGAGGCGGAGCGGGACGGGGACCGGATCCTGGGGGTGCTGCTGGGGTCGGCGGTGAACCAGGACGGAGCGAGCGCCGGGCTGACGGTCCCGAACGGTCCGGCGCAGGAGGACGTGATCCGGGAGGCGCTCGGGCGGGCGGGGGTTCGGCCGGCGGACGTGGACTACCTGGAGGCGCACGGGACGGGGACGGAGCTCGGGGACCCGATCGAGGTGCGGGCGGCGGCGTCGGTGTACGGGGAAGAGCGGGACGCGGAGCATCCGCTGCTGATCGGCTCGGTGAAGACGAACGTGGGGCACCTGGAGTCAGCGGCGGGGGTCGCGGGGGTGATCAAGGTGCTGCTCGCGCTCCGTGCGGGGGTGATCCCGAAGCACCTGCACTTCGAGACGCCGAACCCGCGGATCGAATGGGAGGAGCTTCCGGTGCGGGTCGTGAACGAGACGATGGCGTGGCCGGAGCCGGAGGGCCGTCCGCGGCGAGCGGGGGTGAGTGCGTTCTCGATCTCGGGGACGAACGCGCACGTGGTGCTGGAGGGGCATCCGGGCCACGGCGCTGCGGAGGCGGCGCCGGAGGAGGCGGTTCGCGAGCGGCGCTTGCTCCCCGTGTCGAGCCGCAGCGGAGCCGCGCTTTCCGAGCTGGCGGGGCGGTATCTGGGCTGGCTCGGGGAGGAGGAGCCGGACGGGGAACGGCTCGCGGACATGGCGTGGACGGCGGGGATGGGACGGAGCCACTTCGGGGTTCGTGCGGGCCTCGTGTTCGGGGACGGGGCGGAGTTGCGGGAGCAACTCGAACTCCTGTCTGCGTCAGCGGGGGGGCGGGCCGCGGTTTCGGGAGAGGCGCCGCGGGCGGCGTTCCTGTTCACCGGTCAGGGGAGCCAGTGGGCGGGAATGGGGCGCGAGTTGTATGCCGAGGAGCCGGTGTTCCGGGAGGTGCTGGACCGCTGCGAAGCGGTGTTCCGGGAGGAGCGGGACGCTCCGCTTCTTCCGGTGATGTTCGGGGAGGGGGGGGATCTGGAGAGGACGGAGTGGACGCAGCCGGCGCTCTTCGCGCTGTCGGCGGGTCTGACGGAGCTGTGGCGGAGCGTGGGGGTCGTTCCGTCGGCGGTGCTGGGGCATAGCGCGGGAGAGACCGGTGCGGCATGGGCATCGGGGGCGGTTGGACTGGAGGCGGGGATGCAGTTCGCCATCCAACGCGGGGCGCTGATGGAGCGGGTTCCTCGGGGTGGCGCGATGGCCGCGGTGTTCGCGCCGGTCGCGGAGGTGGAGCGGGAGATCGGGAAGACGAACGCCCGGGCGAAGGGAGTGGGTTTGTCGGTGGCGGCGGAGAACGGGACGCACGTGGTGGTGAGCGGCCCGCGGCGCCTGGTCTCGCGGCTTGGCGGCCGGCTGGCGCGGCGCGGGGTGCGGACGGAAGACCTGTGGGCGGAGCAAGGCTTCCACAGTGGGATGCTGGACCCGATGCTGGGCGCACTCGAGGAGGCGGGTTCGGAGCTCGGGTGGTCCTCGCCGGAGGTTTCGCTGGTGAGTACGCTGACCGGCCGTCCGGTGGGAACGGAGGAGGTCTGGGACGGGGGGTATTGGCGGCGCCAGGCGCGGGAGCGGGTTCGCTTCGCGTCGGGAGTGGGAGCGCTCGCGGAGCTGGGGGTAGAGGTGTTGATCGAGGTGGGTCCGCGGGCGGTGCTGGGTCCGCTGGCGGCGCTCTCCTGGCCCGAGTCGGAGGGGGGCGGCGCGGCGGGGCCGGCGGTGGTGGCGAGCCTGGACCGGGAGTCGGGTTTCGCGGAGGCGGTGTCGGGGGCGTACGAGGCGGGGCTCGAGATTTCGTTCGGGGGGTTGTTCTCCGGGGAGCGGCGGCGGCGGGTGTCGCTGCCGACGTATCCGTTCCAGCGGAAGCGGCATTGGGTGCCGACGGCGGCGCAGCGGCGCGACGGGGGCGCCGAACGCGAGGAAGCGGCGTCTTCCAAGGATCTGCTCTACGAGGTCGCGTGGCGGGATGCGGTGCGGGGGGAGGGGCCGGAGTCCGCGGGCCATTGGGTCGTGTGTTCGGGAGAGGGGGGTCCCGGGAGGGATCTCGCGGTCGAGCTGGAGCGCCGCGAGCAGCGGGTCACGTTGGCCGGCGGACCGGGATGGGGCGGGGACGGCGCGCTGCGGGCGCGGTGGCGGGAGTTCTTCGCGGGGCTCGGGGAGGGGGAACTCGCTGGGGTTGTGTATCTGGAAGGTGCGGGTGCACCAGCGGCGGATCTGGGTGCGGACCTGCGCCGGATCGGCGCGGGGGCGCTCGGTCTGGCGCAGGGGCTCCTGGACGCGGGAATCTCGCCGCGGTCGGGGTTCTGGCTGGTGACGCGGGGTGGGCAGGTGTTTCCGGAGGAGGGGTCGGGGATGCTGGCGGGGGCGGCGCTTTGGGGTTTCGGTCGGACGGTGTCGGCCGAGCTGGGGCGCGCGTCGGTGCGGCTCGTGGATCTCGATCCGGGGTCCGGCTCGGTTGCGGCGGAGTTGGTGTCGGAGTTGCTCCATCCGGGCTCGGAGATGGAGGTGGCTTTGCGAGGCGGCCGGCGGACGACGCCGCGGCTGGTTCGCTGGCATCCTCCGGTCACCGGGGAACGGCAGCCGGTGCGGGAAGACCGGACGTATCTGTTGACGGGCGGGACGGGAGGCATGGGGCGGTCGGTCGCGGAGTGGCTCGTGGCGGAGGGAGCGGGTGCGGTGGTGCTGAACGGCCGGCGGGAGCCGCGAGGGGCGGTGGAGGCGGAGATCGCCGGATTGCGGGAGCGGGCGGAGGTTCGGGTCGAACTCGGGGACGTGAGCGATCCGGCGGCGGTACGGGAGCTCGTCGGGCGTTCGGGGCCGGCGGTGGGTCTGCCGCCGCTGGGCGGCGTATTCCACTGCGTGGGGGTGCTCGCGGATGCCGCGCTCGCGAATCAGGACTGGGCGGGGTTCGAGCGGGTGCTCGGGTCGAAGGCGCTGGGCGCGTGGGAGCTGCACCGGGCGACCGAGGAGTTGGAGCTGGACCTGTTCGTGCTTTTCTCGAGCTTGGCGGGGACCTTCGGGAACCCGGGTCAGGCGAACTACGCGGCTGCGAATGCGTTCCTCGATCAGTTGGCGCTCTACCGCCGGTCACTGGGGCTGCCGGGTCAGGCGATCCAGTGGGGGCCGTGGTCGGGTTCAGGGCTCGCGGAAGCGGCGCGAGGCCGGATCGAGGATCGCCTCTCGGCGGCGGGCGCGGGCTGGCTGACGCCGGAGGAGGGGCTCGCGGCGCTGGGCCTCCTGTTGAAGACGGACCAAGGCAGCGCGGCGGCGGTGGCCATGGATTGGGAGCGGGCGGGGGAGGCGGGCGCCCCGCCGGCGCTCCTTTCCGAGCTTGTGACCGGTCGCGCGCCGGAGGTGGAGGGGGAACTGATGGCGCGGCTCAGCGGCGCTTCTCCGGGTCAGCGGGGGGCCGTGGTGCGGAGTTTCGTGCGGGAGGAGGTTCGTTCGGTCCTGCGGCTGGATGCGCTTCCGGCGGAGGACATGGGGTTCTTCGATCTGGGGATGGACAGCGTGACGGCGGTGGAGCTGCGGGGCCGGTTGAACCGGGCGCTCGGGGGGAGCTACGTGGCGGCGGCGACCGTGGTCTTCGATCACCCGACGGTGGGGCAGTTGGGACGGCATCTGGCGGAGGAGCTGGGTGCGGTCGCGCCGGTGGCGGCGCCCGCAGTGGTGGCGGGTCCGGCGCCCAGGGAGCGGATCGCGGTGGTGGGGATGGGCTGCCGTTTCCCGGGTGGTCCGGACGTCGAGTCGTTCTGGTCGCAGCTCGCTGCGGGGGGCGACGCCGTGCGGCGCGGCCGTCCGAACGACCTCTCGTCGGGCGATGGGAACTCCGATGACCGTGAGGGGTGGGGCGCGTACCTGACCGAGGTGGACCGGTTCGATGCGGAGTTCTTCCGTATCACGGCGGAGGAGGCGCGGTTCGTGGATCCGCAGCAGCGGCTGCTGCTCGAGACCGCGTGGCACGCCCTCGAAGATGCGAACATCGCGCCGGATTCCCTGCGGGGCAGCCGGACCGCGGTGTACGCGGGTGTGGGGAACGGATCCCAGGACTACGCCCGGCTGATCGCCGCCTCCGGGGCGCCCGTTGCCGGCATTACCGCCATGGTCGGGACCACCACCAGCAATGCCGTCGGCCGCATCGGCTACGTGCTGGGTCTCATGGGGCCGGCGGTGACGGTGGACACCGCGTGTTCGTCGTCGCTGGTCGCGGTGCACCAGGCAGCGGCGGCGCTCCGGCAGGGGGAGGCGGACCTCGCGCTCGCCGGCGGAGCGAACGCGGTCCCCATGTCGGCGGCGACCCGGATGTTGTCCGAGGCGGGGATGCTCTCCCGGGACGGGCGCTGCAGGACGTTCGACGCGCGGGCGGACGGCTATGTGCGGGGTGAAGGCTGCGGAATCGTGGTGCTGAAACGCCTGTCCGACGCAAAGCGGGACGGGGACCGGATCCTCGCGGTGTTGCTCGGGTCGGCGGTGAACCAGGACGGGGTGAGCGCGGGAATCACGGTCCCGAACGGCGCGGCGCAGGAACGCGTGATCCGGGAGGCGCTTGAGCGGGCGGGGGTTGCTGCGTCGAGCGTGGACTACCTGGAGGCGAACGGGACGGCAACGGAACTAGGAGACCCAATCGAGGTGCGGGCGGCGGCTTCGGTGTACGGGGAGGGGCGGGACACGGAGCGCCCGCTGCTCCTGGGCTCGGTGAAGACGAACGTAGGGCATCTGGAGGCGGCGGCGGGGGTCGCGGGGCTGATCAAGGTGCTGCTCGCGCTGCGGGCACGGGAGATCCCGCCGCACCTGCACTTCGAGACGCCGAACCCGAAGATCGCGTGGAAGGATCTGCCGGTGCGGGTGACTGCGGAGCGCGTCGCGTGGCCCCGTGCCGGCGACCATCCGCCGCGCGCCGCGGTCAGCGCGTTTGGCCTATCCGGGACGAATGCCCACCTCATCCTCGAAGCGGACGCAGCGGGTCCGGGCGGGGGCGCAGCGGCGCCGCGCGAGATCCCGCTCCGCCTCCCGCCGGGGATCCCGTCCCCGGCGATCGAGGCTTCCGTGCTCCAGCCGCGGGCGCGCCGGCTGTACCCGTTGTCCGCGCGGTCTGCCCGGGCGGTCCGCCAGCTCGCATCGCGGCATCTCGATTTCCTCGAGAGCGAGGGGGCTGCGGGCTCGCCCACCGATCCGGCGGATTGCGCCTGGACCGCCGCGAGTGGCCGGGCCCACCTCCCGGTGCGCGCCGCCGTCGCGTTCACGAGCCACCCGGATCTCCTCGATTCGCTGCGGCGGCTCTCGCAGTCGGCGGCGCTCGTCCGACCGCTCCCCGAGAGCAAGCTGGCATTCGTCTTCGCGGGTGAGGAGACAGCCCCGGCGGGTTTCTGCCGCGGCCTCTACGAGACGGAGCCGGTGGCGCGAGCGGTGCTCGAACGATGTGAAGCGGTGTTCCGCGATGAATGCGGGGAATCGCTGCTCTCCATCATGTTCGATGCGGCTTCCAGCGAGCGGGAAGCGCCCGATCGGGCCCAACCGGTCCTCTATGCGTTTTCTGCGGCTCTCTCCGCGCTGTGGGCCGGCGTCGGCGTCGAGCCCGATGTCGTGACCGGCTGCGGTGCCGGAGAGCTCGCGGCTGCGTACGCCGCCGGGGTGTTCGGTCTCGAAAAGGGCCTTCGGTTCGCCGTGCGGCGCGCCGTGCTGCTCGCCCGCTCGGCGTCCCCGCGCGAGCTCGAGGAGGCGTTGCCCGCGGAATCGGCCGGCCGGCCGGCCCGACCACTGGTGCGCGGGACGGACGGGGCGGTGCTCGGGTCCAAGGACCTGCTCGACGCCGCGGCGTGGGGCCGGCAGGCGCTCCTGCCCGCGAACTTCCCGACGGCCGCGGCGTCTCTCGCGGCTCTCGGAGTGAACACCTTCGTCGAGATCGGGCCGGGCGCGGATCTGGTTCCGCGGATACCGGGCATTCTGGGAGACCGTTTGCCGCGCCGCGCGGCAGTGTTGGCGAGCCAGGGACCGGATGCCGCGATTGGCGGCGCTGCCGACGACGGCGGCTTCGTGGACGCCGTCGGTCGTCTCTACGAAACGGGTCGGGACATCGCGTTCGAGGGTCTCTTCGCCGGGGAATGGCGGCGCAAGGTTGCGCTTCCCGGGTACGCTTTTGAGCGGCGCCGTCATTGGGTCGAGCCACCGAAGCCGCGTCGCCGGGTCGTGCGGCATCCGCTACTGGGACAACGCCGCGTCTCGGGCCGCGGGGAGGTGACCTTCGAGGCCGAGCTGTCCGGCACGGATCCGGCCTGGCTCCGTGATCTCGAAGTGTCCGGACGCCTTCTCGCGCCGTCGGCACTCTTCGCAGCCCAAGTGATCGCGGCCGGGCTCTCGCTGCGTGCGGATGGTGGGGTCGTGATCGAGGACCTGAAGATCGAGCGCCCGCTGGTGTTGCCGCGAGCGGCGCCGGGAGAGCGGCACGCGCCGGCACGCGCACTCCAGGTGGTCGTCGGTGGGGGGGCCGCCGACGCACGCGTCCACGAACTGCACGTCTTCAGCAGCGGTCTGGCCGATGATGACTGGGTCCTGCACGCCACGGCCCGGATGCGCCTCCCGGCGGAAACTCCGGAAGGCGCCGGGCGCCAAGGGGCGGGCGGGCCCGACGGGCAGGTTCCCGCCGACGCGTCCGCCTTCTACCGGGGGCTCGGCGAGGCGGGGATGCAGATCGGATGGTCGCTTTCCAGCCTGACGGAGCTTCGTGCGAGGGAAGGGGCGGCAAGCGCCGAAGTGAGTCTGCGCGCGGCGATGGACGCCCGAGGCCTACCAGCCCATCCCGTGCTGCTCGACGGGTGCTTCCAGGTGGCTGCGGTGGCGGCTGCCGGAACGGAGGGTTCGACGCCGCTCGTTCTGACCGGCTGGGACCGCCTCCGGCTCGCGGAACCGATGCCCCGCCGGATCGTGTGCCACGCGGTCTTGGTGGCACGACCCGCGTCGCCGGGTGGGGCGAGTCGGGAGTTCAGCCAGGTGGATCTGGTGTTCTTCGACATGTCCGGGGCGGAACTCGGGGGAGTCTCGGGAGCGCGCCTGCTGCCGGCGACGGACTTCGTTCGGGACACGACTCCCTCGGGCGGGTGACGCCGGGGCGCCGAACCGGAAGACGGTGCGGCTCTGGTCTTCCGCCACCACGCGGGGATGCTTGCCTCCGGTAACTGTTTCCCGCTACGATGCCACCCGTTCCGAGCGATTTCGGGCCTTGCGGTATCCTAGCGATTCCAGACCGTCGCCGGAACGATCAAGCAACTCAAGCACCGAGGAGATTCGCCATGGCAACCACGAACGACCGCGTTCTCAGTCACTTTCTGCGTTTCCTGAACGAGGAGCGCATGTCCGCGCGCGGAAAGCAAATCGTGGAGGATGCCCGGGGATGCAGCCTGGCCGACTTCGGGATCAGTTCGGTGGAGGCGATGGAACTCGTGAAGGACATCGGGGCCGACTTCGGAGTCGAGATCTCGGCGGAAGAGGTCGCGAGCTGGAACAGCCTCGGGGACATGACCAACTACCTCGACGCGCACTCCTGACACCGTCCTCCGGTCCCGGAGGATCGAAACCGCCTGCTTCCCCCCGGAAGCCGCGTTGCGCTCCTGTTGCGTGAGCCCGATCCTTCGGCGGGGTAGTCCCCGCCGGTGCGGAATGGGTGAGAGACCGCTCATCGGATGACCCCCACGAGCGACCGGTTCGTCCTCCCCGAACAGGTGGAGACGGTCGAGATTCCCCTCGCTTCCGGGGTGGCTTCGGTCGTGCGCCGTCACGGAAACCCGGATGGCGCGCGACTCCTCGTGAGCCACGGCAACGGTCTCGCGACGGACGCCTACTTCCCTTACTGGTCGCTCTTCCTGGAGGACCTTGAGGTCGTCGCGTTCGATTGCCGCAATCACGGACACAACCCGCTCGGCCCCCAAGGGGAACACAACCCGCGCGTCTTCGCCGAAGATCTGGACCACGCCATTTTACCCGGAGTGCAGGAGGTCTTCGGCGAAAAGCCCACCGTGGGCTGTTTCCACTCGCTCTCGGCGCTGGTGGGCCTGCTGCTGCCTTCCCGGGGCGCCGAATTCAGTGGCTTGGTGCTCTTCGATCCACCCATCTATCGCCCGGGAATCCCCCAACAGGTTTTCGAGGAACACTTGGAGGCGGCGGCGCACATGGCGCGCATTCGGGCCACCCACTTCGCCACCGTTGACGATTACGTGGACACTTGTGCGATGTCGCCTCTCCTCGCGGGCGTGGACCGCGCCAACCTGCGGCTCATGGCCGAGGCGGTCCTCCGGCCCTGCGCCGACGGCCCGGGGTATTCCCTGCGCTGCCCCCCCGCCTATGAGGCCCAGGCGCAGGAGTTCATCGCCGCCTATGCGGTGCTCGTGGACATCGAGGCGATGCGGTGTCCGGTCAAGGTGATCGGTGGCGACCCCACCCGGACGTTCTCCTTCCTGCCGTCGAAGCACAGGAAGGAAATGTTCCAGGTGGATTACGACTTCGTCCCGGACAGCACTCACTATCTGCAACTGCAGTTCCCCGAGACGTGCCATGACCTCACGATGCAGTTTCTCGAGGGGATCGGGTTGGTCTGATCACGGGTGTGCGCGGCCGGGTCGGGCCGGCAAACGGCGCTGTCGCGCACACGGGGCCTGACAGTACAGGCGGAGCGGCCGGCTCGGGCCGGTTGCCGGTATCGGCGACGCGGAACGGCGAACCGACAGGCCATCGCGGCCGCGAATCGGGGTTCGCCGAGATCCACAATCCGCCATGAGTGGCTCGGTGGGTGCGGGAGCCGGAACACCGGGGATCGGGCGTCGGCGAGCATTGCCAGAGGTGCTTCGGAGCGTGACGGACTCAGGGCGCAACCCGTTCCGAGCGCCGTGATTCAGGGGGACGGCTGCCTCGGCCCGAGGCCCGCGGGACAGGTCGGTGGAGGCCGGGGTCGGGGTACACTCCGGTTCTCACGATGTGGGTATGGCTGGCGAACCGTCCCGTTACCAGCATGCGCCTTGACAGCCGAGACCCCATCAGGAGAAGCCCGGTAGTCGGCTGGTCCCGCACCCTTAGCCCGCTCCGGTACCCGCGTCGGTCACCCCACCGGGTATCGAGGCCGTGATACGGCGTTTCCTGTTCGTTCCGATCCTGCTCGGGTCGTTCGCGGTCGTGGCGCTCCTGGTGGCGCTCGGTCCCGAGCCCGAGGCCCGGAAGTTCGAGCCCGTGCTCACGGAGGTTCAGGTCCAGAGCGTGCATCTCGACAGGCACCGGGTCGCCGTCACCGTGGACGGCACGGCACGGCCCGCGCGTCGCACCGCGGTCGCCGCCCAGGTCGCGGGCGAGATCGTCTGGGCCGCCGGGGCACTCAGGACGGGAACCGTGGTCGCCCCGGACTCGCCGCTTTTTCGGGTCCGGCAGACCCGCTACTCCCAGGCAGTAGCCGAGGCGCGAAGCCGTCTTGCGGAGGCGGAACTCCGCCTCCTCCGGGAGCAGGCGGCTCGGGAGTTGGCTCAAGCCGAGTGGGAACGGATCGGAGCGGAGCCGAATCTGCTCGCGCTCGGGGTGCCGCAACTGGCGGCCGCGGAGGAGGGTGCCGCCGCCGCGCGGGCGGGCCTCGAAACCGCGGAAGCGGATCTGAGGAACACTGAGGTTCGGGCGCCACACGCTGGCTTGGTTGCTTCTCGCAGCGCTGAGGTGGGTGAGTGGATTACCCCCGGACAGCGCTTGCTGGAGCTCCTTTCGCTGGAGGTGTTCGAAGTCCGCGTATCGCTTCCCGACGCCGCACTCCCGCTCCTGGACCTCCCGTTCCGGGAAAGCGGAGCGCGGCCGCCTCCCGCTCGCGTGACTGCGACGCTCGGTCCTCCGAATGCGGAGGTCCGTTGGACCTGGGAAGGGCGGCTCGTCCGGATGGAGGGCGAGATCGATCCGGCCACCCGTTTCCTCCCGGCTGTTATCGAGGTGCCGAGGCCCTACCAGACGACGCCAGATGGACGGCCACCGCTCGTGGCCGGGATGTTCCTGCAGGTCGAGATCGAGGGGAAGGAGTTCGCGGAGGTGGCCACCGTCCCGGTAAGCGCCTTCCGCGCCGACGGAACCGTGCTCGTCGTGGACGGTGAGGATCGGATCCGGATTCGGCAGGTGGACGCGTTGTGGCCCGCCGGCGAAGAGGCGCTCCTGGTTCGCTCCGGTCTTGTGAACGGGGAGCGGCTCGTGGTGTCTCCGCCATCCATGGTCGCGGAGGGAATGCGGGTCCGGGTCGTCCGCTCTCCGAAGGCGGCGGATCCCTCGGGAGGCGCGGCACCGGGGAGGCCCTGAGCGGCGCGGACGGAGTGGACGGAGACCTCCCTGATCCGAAGCACCGGTCCACCGGGGTGATCACTTGGTTCGTCCGGAACCGGGTGGCCGCGAACCTGATCTTCTTCGGCGTTTGCCTGGCCGGATACCTCGCGGCCGGAGGCGTCCCGCACGAAATGCTTCCCCAGACCTCGCCTTCGGCCATCCAGGTCCAGGTCGTGCTGCCCGGCGCCAGCGCGGAGGCCGTCGCAGAACAGGTGCTAATCGGCCTCGAGGAGACGCTTCGGGGCGTCAGTGGCATCGGTGCCATGAATGGCGTCGCCGTCCATGGCGTGGCGGTGCTCGCGCTCGAACTCGAACCGGGTGCCGATGTCCGGGAGGCCGGTGACCGGATCCGGGCGAGACTCAGTTCGCTCGCGACGCTCCCGTCCGACGCCGAGAATCCGGTGGTCACCGAAGTCGAGGCCTCCACAGAGATTCTGCGCATCGCGGTCTACGGAGAAGCCGACGAAAGCAGCCTGCTGGAGGCGGCCCGCCGGGCACAGGACGCGGTCACCGCCGTTCCCGGCGTGTTGCGCGTCGAGCGCTTGACCGGCCGCGACCGCGAGCTCGTCATCGAGATCCCGGAGGAGAATCTGACCCGGTTCGGACTCACGTTCGATCAGGTGACCTCCGCGGTCTGGCAGGCCACGGCCGAGACTCCCGCCGGCACGGTCCGCAGGGGATCGCGCGAGGTGGTCGTCCGGAGCAAAGGCGCGGCGTTCGGGGTCGACGACTTTGCCCGCATTCCCCTGATCGGCGCGCCCGATGGGGGCAAGGTCCGGCTGGGCGACATTGGTTCGGTGGTCGATGGTTTCGACACGACCGGGCGGGAAGCCTGGATGAACGGAGCGCCGGCAGTCTTGCTGAGCGTCCGCCTCGCGGCGAACGGCCGGCTCCAGGAGACCACGGATGGGGTGGTGGACGCCTTGAGGGCGCTCGCGCTTCCCGACGGATTCACCGCGACCCCCTGGTACTTCGCGGCGGAAACGTTCTCCGACCGGCTGGACATGATGGTGCGGAACGGTCTGTTCGGTCTGGGGCTCATCTTTCTGGTGCTCTTCTTCACCTTGTCCACCCGCCTCGCCGTCTGGACCGCCGCCGGGCTTCCGTTCACCTTCTTGGGGGCCTTTCTGCTGATGCCGGGGCTCGGCGTCACCGTGAACCTGATCAGCATGTTCGGGTTCATCGCCGCGCTCGGAGTCGTGGTGGACGATGCGATCGTGGTCGGGGAGAGCGTTCAGAGCCGAATGGACCGTGCCCGAGAGGGGAACGAGGAAGCTGCGATCCGTGGAACGCGGAAGGTGTTCGTCCCTGCCGCCTTCGGCGTGTTTACCACGATGGCGGCGTTCACGCCGCTCATCGGGATTCCCGGCGTGCAGGGCGAACTCGTGGCGGATCTGCCCCGCGTCGTGATTGCCATCCTGGGGTTCTCCCTGATCGAAGCCGCCCTCGTACTTCCCCATCACATGGCTCACGGAGGGCTGAACACATCCCCGAGCCGCCGGTTGGCCCGGATTCGGGGTCTTGTCCAATCCGGTTTCGCATGGACCCGTCGCGAGGTGTATCGCCCGGCGCTCCGCTGGGCGCTCGCGAACCGACTCGCGACGCTGGCGCTCGGGTTCTTCTCGCTATCGCTGGCGCTCGGATTGGTGGCCGGACGCCAGGTTCCTTTCACCAGCGCCTCCCCGGTGGATACCAATCTCGTGAACGTGCTCGTCGAGTTGCCCCCCGGTTCCCCGCCAGAGGCGACCCGGGGCGTAGTTCGCTGGGTGGAGGGTGTCCTGGACGAGGTCCGAGACGAGATCCGACACGAGTTCGGTGTCGAGGTGGAGCGGCGGCGGGCGGTGCTCGTCGGCCAGCAGTTCCCGGTCGGCGTCGGAGAGTCGTTCGGAGGGCAGAGCGCGGGTGCTGGCGCAGCGCTCGGGCAAGTCATCTGGCGGCTCACGCCCGCCGAGGACCGGGAGGCCGCCCCGACGCGGAGCATCGCCGACCGGTTGCGCTCCCGCCTCCGCCAGGCACCCGGGGACGCGGAGATCTCCGTGGTCACGGACGCCTTCGGTCAACAGGCCGACATCTCGATCCGCATCAGCGGCGCGGGGCGGGACGGCCTGCGCGCGGCGTCTTCGGCTCTCCAGACGGAGCTCGGCGGCCTCCCGGGAGTCACGTCGGTTCGGGACGATCTCCGGGGTGAAGTCTCCGGATTCGTGGCGCGGATGCGGAATGGCGGGGCCGGAACCGGCATCCCCGCCGCTTCCTTCGGACGGCAACTCCGCCAGGCGTTTTACGGCGAGGAGATTCGGCGGGTCCATCGAGGCCGGGACGAGGTGCGCGTACTGGTCCGATCCCGGGACGACGAGTCGGGCGGCGTCTTCGGTCTGAGCGCGATGCCGGTGCGTCGCCCGGACGGCCAAGTCTCGCTCCTCGGAGCGGTTGCCGAGGTTACCCGCGACAGCAACGAGGCAGTGATTCGGCGCGTGGACTCGTCTCCGGCCATCACAGTTCTCGCAGATGTGGACGCCGTCCGCGTCCTTCCCGATGCCGTCATCGCCGAGGCCCGGGAACGGATCCTCCCCGCGCTCGGCGAGCGTTTCCCGGAGTACGACTTCCGGGTCACCGGGGCGGCCGGCGAGACCCAGGAAGGACAGGCGGCCCTCGCGCGCAATGGCCTGCTGGCGGTGATGCTCATCTTCGTGCTGCTCGCTGTTCCACTGGGTTCGTGGATCCAGCCGTTCGTCATTCTGGCCGCGATTCCGTTCGCACTCGCTGGAGCGATCTACGGCCACTTCATCATCGGAATCCCGCTCGAAATGATGAGTCTCTTCGGCATGGCGCCGCTGGTCGGGATCGCGGTGAACGACGCCTTGGTGATGCTCGATTTCATCAACCGGAATCGGGCTCGGGGCCGGTCCGCGCGGGAATCCGCGATGGAGGCTGGACCCGCCCGTTTCCGCGCCATCATCCTTACCTCGGTGACGACGTGCGCGGGCGTCGCTCCGCTCATCTTCGAGAGCAGCTTCCAGGCCGCCCTCCTGATTCCGATGGCCGTGTCGCTGGCCTTCGGAGTCGCCTTCGCCACCTCGGTCACGCTGTTCTTGATCCCGGTTCTCTATAGCCTCGCAAGCGACGCAACCGCCGCGCTCTCGGTGCGTGGCTCAGAACGGTGACCTCCCGGGCTTCGAGCGGCGCGGTGACCCCGGACGGTGCGGCGTACAGGAGGCAGGCCCCTCTCTACCTCAAGTGGACCGACGACCGACAAAACTCGGCGTCGTCCTCGCTGAAATCTACCGGCTCACCCGGGAAACCTCCCTCCTGCTCCACTCCAAACCCAAAGCTACCCCCTCAGAAAACTGAATTCTTCCGCGTGCTAGCCCGGACTTCTCATGCCGCCGTGGCTCCGGCGGTATTGGAGGAGCGGGAAGGCACTGGAGGCGGTAGGCAGGGGTTGGTGCGGTTCCGGAGGTAGTCGGCGGCGAGGATGCGGAGTCGGTTTGGCCGGCTGGTGGAGTGCGCCCCTTGGAGAGGACACCATGGCACGACACCGGACCTACAGCATCGAGTTCGAGCGCTATGTCGCGCTGGAGTTTCTCGGCGGGGAGGCTCTGCTCCGACTTTCGAAGCGCCACGATATCTCTCGTAACCTGATCCGCCTCTGGGTCGCGAAGTACGAGGCGGATGAGTTCGACGAGCAGATCGAGGCCGCGGACCTCCTGCGGGAATACCAGGTCAAGATCGTGGCGCTGAAGCGGCTGGTCGGCGGCCAGGCGCTCGAGATCGAGTTCCTAAAGGGGGCGAAGAAAAACGAAGCTCGGCGGAGAAGCGCGCCTACGTTCGCAGTTGCCGACCCCGTGGCATGTCCGTCGCCAGAGGATGTGACCTGATGGGCTTGCCGCGCTCCACCTACTACGACGTACCGAGCATCCCGGTGGACGACCCCGAGATCGTCTCGCGGTTCCACGCGGTGTGCGACGAGTTCGAAACCTACGGCTACCGCCGTGTCGGCGCGGCGCTCCGACATCAGGGGATCGTGGTCAACTCCAAGAAGGTGCGGCGGCTGATACGGGAACACGACTTGCAGCCCCGGCGCCGCACGCGCTTTGTGGCCACGACGGACAGCGGCCACGACCTGCCGGTGTTCCCTAACCTCGCTCGAGGGATGGACCCCGACGGTCCCAACCAGCTCTGGGTCGCCGACCTCACCTACGTCGCCGTCGTCGGCCGCTTCGTTTACGTCGCGCTGGTGATCGATGCCTGGTCGCGCCGCATTGTGGGCTGGGCGATCAGTTGCTCGATCGACACCCGGCTCGCGCTGGCCGCCCTGGAGGGCAGCCATCGGATCGCTGCAACCCCCCGAGGGGTGTATGCACCACTCGGAACGCGGGAGCCAATACGCGTCGACGGCCTATCGCAGGCTGCTAGGAGTCTGCGCCGAAGGAGACCGGCGGCTTGGAGTTAGCGACCCGATGGG
>JAPPGX010000074.1 GCA_028877265.1 Acidobacteriota bacterium | reverse complement strand
TCGGGAGACTCGCGAAACGGGAGCGGGCGGCGGTTCTTCCGGAACCAGCCGAGCAGGGTCCGCCGCAGGAGACGGAATGGGGAGGCTGGGGGAAGGTCGGACATGCGAACCGGCACGCGCAACGGTACGCGCATCCTGGACGCGCTTGAGGCTTGCCGGCTTAAGGCCGACCCGACCTAGAGGAGTTCGTGGGCGATCCGCTGGTAGTAGCCGACGGCGTCCACCAGGTCCCTCTTCAGCACGTGTTCGTGAGCCGTGTGCGCGTCGTGGATGCTCCCCGGGCCGATGAGGAGCGGTGTACCCCAGGACGGCATGAAGGGAATGTCGGTCGAATAGGACATCGGGGCTACCGCGAAGCCGGGGAGCGTCCGGCACAAGACCGCGTCGTTCTGGCCGACGTGTTCGTAGCTGAGGTTGTCGTCGGCGCCCAGGATCGCTTCGAGGCGGCGCCGCGCCGGCCCGGCTTCCCCGACGAGCCGCCAGTAGAGGGTGGCCTCCGCCGCGGGGGCGAGGACGTTCCCCGCGACCCCGCCCGAGATGACTCCCACATTCAGGGTCGCCGCGCCGAGCACCTCGCTCTTTCCCCAGTCGAGCGACTGGAGGTGGGCGATGGTCGCGAGCAGGCGATGGACCGCGGAGTCTCCCGCCTCGGGATACGCGGAATGGGCCGCCTTCCCGCGCGCCCGGATCCGGACCCGGAGGGTGCCCTTGTGGCCGCTCGCCATGAGCCCCTCCGTGGGCTCGCCGCAGACCAGGTGGACTCCTTCCGCCGGGCCGCCCGGGCCGCGCGCTTCGAGGTGGATAGCGCCCGCGCTGTCCACTTCCTCGCCGACCGTGAAGGCCATCCCGAAGCCGGAGATCCCGTCCTCCCGCAGCCGGCGGGCCGCGAAGAGCATCGCCGCCAGAATGCCCTTGGCGTCGCAGGAACCGCGCCCGGCGACGTGCGTCGCCGTTTCGCTGGAAGCGAAGAAAGGAGGAACCGTGTCCAGGTGAGTGCAGTACCAGAGGCGGGTCGGACCCTGCCCGGCGCGCGCGATCAGGTTCGGCCGGCCCGGGGCGGCCTCGTCGCACTCGACGTCAAGCCCGATGGCCTCGAGGTCCGCAGCGACGCGTTCGGCGACGGCGCCCTCGTCGCCCGTCACCGACGGGATGTCCACGATCTCGCGCAGGTATCGGAAGAGGTCGTCCATGGGGCTCTCAGCCTGCGTCCGGATGCCGGAACAGCAGGGACACGTTCGTGCCGCCGAACCCGAACGAGTTGGAAAGCACGGTCCTCACCGTCGCGGGCCGGGCGGTGTTGGGGACGTTGTCCAGATCGCAGTCGGGGTCCGGGGTCTCGTAGTTGATCGTCGGAGGCAGCGTCTGGTGGCGCAGCGTCAGGCAGGAAATGCCGGCCTCGAGTCCTCCGGCGCCGCCGAGCAGGTGCCCGGTCATCGATTTCGTGGAACTCACCGCGAGCCGGTCGGCGTGCCCGCCGAACACCCGCCGGATCGCGGCCGTCTCGATGCGGTCGTTCAGGGGCGTGGAGGTGCCGTGCGCGTTCACCGCATCCACGTCCTCGGGCGAAGCTCCGGCTTCGGCGAGCGCCGCCTGCATCACCCGGACCGCGCCACTCCCGTCCTCCGCCGGCGCGGTGATGTGGAAGGCGTCGCCGCTCATGCCGTAGCCAAGCACTTCCGCGTAGAGCGTGGCGCCCCGGGCCAGCGCTTCCTCGCGCTCCTCCAGGACGAGGATGCCCGCCCCCTCCCCGACCACGAAGCCGTCCCGGTCCCGGTCGAACGGCCGCGACGCGCGCTCGGGCTCGTCATTGCGCGTGGAGAGGGCCTTCATCGACGCGAATCCGCCGATGCACATCGGCGTGATGGTCGCCTCCGCCCCACCGGCGACCACAACGTCGGCGTGTCCGTGGCGGATGAGGCGGAAGGCCTCTCCCACCGCGTGAGCGCCTGCGGAACACGCCGTGGCCATGGCTGAGTTGGGTCCCCGAGCGCCCAGTCGGATCGACACCCAGCCAGCGGCCAGGTTCACCACCATCGCCGGTACGAAGAAGGGAGAGATGCGGCGCGGCCCCTTCTCGAGCAGCTTGCGGTGCTCCCGCTCGATCGTCTCGAAACCGCCGATTCCCGAGGAAATGACCACCCCGACGCGATCGGGGTTTGCAAGCGGAGTCTCCAGGCCGGCGTCTTCGGCCGCGAACAGCGAGGCCGCGAGCGCGTACTGGATGAAGGTGTCCATCTTCCGGGCATCGCGCCGGTCCGCGTAGTCGAGCGGATCGAAGCCCTTGACCTCGCACGCGATCCGCGAAGAGAAGTCCGAGGCGTCGAAACGCGTGATGTGGCCCGCGCCCGAGCGGCCCGCAACCAGCCCCTGCCAGGTCTCGGAGGTTCCGATACCCAGGGGAGACACGAGTCCCACTCCGGTAACGACAACCCGCCTGGGAGTCATGAGTCCTCCAGTGTCCGCGGCAAGCTGGTCAGCGGCGCTCTCGCGTACCCGTGGGTCTGGCGGCGTCGGCCTCGGGGGACCGGGACCGGGCGCCGTTCAGTTGATGCGCTGCTCGATGAACGCCACTGCATCGCCGACCGTCTGGATCCGTTCCGCCTGGTCCTCCGAGATGTCGATCCCGAACTGTTCCTCGAGCGCCATCATCAGCTCGACCATATCCAGCGAATCGGCGCTCAGGTCGCCGACGAAGGTCGCCTCCGGCGTGACCTCGTCGGGAGATACGGAAAGCTGTTCACAGATGAGTTCCCGGACGCGCTCGTCCACCGGGAGCTCTTCCGGCTCCGGAGCGCCTTCCGCTTCCTTGGCTTTGTCGGGCATTGGTCTTTACTCCTGTCTCTTGCTCTTCCGCGCCTGCCGGACGATCCGGCGGCGCGAGGCTAAAGCGCGAGTCCTCCGGTTACTTCGAGAACCGCGCCGGTGATGTAACTCGCCTCGGCCGAAGCGAGGAAGGCGACCGCGGCGGCCACTTCTTCCGGCGATCCGGAACGTCCCATGGCGATGGCGCTTCCGAGCTGGGACCGCGCCGCCTCGGGCAACCCCCGTGTCATGTCGGTCTCCACGAGCCCCGGAGCCACCGCGTTCACGGTGATGTTCCGGCGCGCCAGTTCCTTCGCCAGCGCCTTCGTGAAACCGACGATGCCGGCCTTGGAAGTCGCGTAGGCAGTCTGACCAGGATTGCCGCGGAGCCCAACGATGGAACTGAGGTTGACGATGCGGCCGTAGCGAGCGCGCATCATAGGCCGGACGGCGGCCTGGCAGCAAGCGTGCAGGCCGTCCAGATTGGTGGCCATGACCTCGCGCCAGGCGTCCGCCGATTGGCGCGCGAGCAGGCCATCGCGGGAAACTCCGGCGTTGTTGACGAGAATCTGCAAGCCGTCGTCCGCGCTGGCCGCCGCCACGCAGCGTTTGACCGATTCGTGATCGGTGAGGTCGAGCGCCAGACCGCGCACCCGGCCGCGGCCGGCGTCGAGTTCTTCGGCAGCGGCTTCGGCACGGGACGCGTCGGTGCCGGTGAGGAACACCGCTGCCCCTTCATCGGCGAGCCGCGCGGCGATCGCGTGGCCGATCCCGCGGGTGCCCCCGGTGACGAGCGCGGTCTGCTCCTCGAACCGCATCCCACGAGGGTCCCGGGCCCCGGAAACCATCACGAGAGACTGGCCACGGGCTCCGGCAAGAGCTCCTGAACGCGTCCGACGCCGGCCGGGTCGGAGACCGCGAACGCGGAGGCATCCGGCAGCACCTTGCGGACCATGCCGGTCAGCACCCTGCCCTGACCGATCTCGACGAAAGCGCCGGCGCCCGCCGCCCCCATCCCCCGGAGCGTCTCCTCCCAGCGGACCGGCGAAGCCACCTGGCGGCGCAGCGCCTCCCGCGCCTGGGCGCCGGTACGGACAGGAGCCGCGTCCACGTTCGTCCAGAGAGGCGCCGCGAGGTCGCGGAAGGGGATGGCGTCGAGTTCCGCCGAAAGGCGTGCCGCCGCCGGTTCCATCAGCCGGGTGTGGAACGGCGCGCTCACCGGGAGCGGGAGCACGCGCCGGGCGCCCCGCGCCTTCAGTTCCTCCCCGGCCGCGGACACCGCCGCGGTGTGGCCGCCGATGACCACCTGACCCCCGCCGTTGAAGTTCGCCGGTTCCACGAGGCCCTCACCGCGGCCGGTCACCTCGGAAGCGACTTCGGCCACGGTCTCCGCGGACAGCCCGAGAACCGCGGCCATCGCGCCCTCCCCTTCGGGCACCGCCTCCTGCATGAATTCGGCGCGGCGCCTGGTGAGCCGCAACGCGTCCGCGAACGAAAGCCCTCCCAGCGCGACCAGCGCCGAGTACTCGCCCAGGCTGTGCCCGGCAGCCATGTCCGGGCCCGCTCCGCGCACCGCGACCGCCCGCCAGGCCGCGTAGCTGACGGTGAGCATGGCGGGCTGGGTGTTCCGCGTGCGCCGGAGATCCTCCTCCGGTCCTTCGAAGCAGAGGGTCGAGAGCGATTCCCGGAGAACGTCGTCCGCCTCTTCGAAGACCGCCCGCGACTCCGGGAAGGCGTCGCGGAGCGCCCGGCCCATACCGGGCCGCTGCGAACCCTGGCCGGGGAAGAGGAAGGCGGTCCTGCTCACGCGTTGTCTACGTCAATGACTTTCTTGCCCTTGTAGTGGCCGCAGTGCGGGCAGACCACGTGGGGCCGGATGTGGCGGTTGCATTCGGTGCAGATCGAGAGGCCCGGCGGCTTCAGGCTGTCGTGCGAACGCCGGTTGTTTCGGCGGCCGCGGGAGTGCCGCCTCTTGGGTTGTGGCATTTCGGTTCTCCTGTCGGTTCACTGGGGAATGGTGTTGTCGGCCGGCCACCCGCCGGCGTGGGTCGCTGTCCGCGTTTATCCCGGCGTCTGCGTGAAGCCCGCCAGGTCGCGGAGGGCGCCGAGCCCGCTCCGGTCGGAACGGCCGGTATTCTCGTCACAGCCGCATCGGGGGTGGCGGTTGCGGTCCGCTCCGCAGGAACTGCAAAGGCCCAGACACTCGGAGGAACACAGCGGTTTCGCCGGCAGGGCCAGGTGAAGCTGCTCCCACACCGTCGCGGCCAGTTCAAGGCGGTCTTCGTCGTAGAAGGACACGTTCATGTCGGAGGCCTCGAGAGCACGCTCACCGCCTCCGAGGGCAGCCGACTCGGCGACCCGGGGCAGGTACACGAGATCGAGCTCTTCGTCCACGGCAAGCGGAACGGGACCGAGGCAGCGGACACAATCGAGCCGCAACTCTCCTCCGAGGCGCGCCCGCAGGCGAAAGCCGTCGCGCTCCAGCCGATCGAGGCGGCCGTGCAACCGGAGCCCCCCCACGATCTCGAACTCCGCTTCCGGGAATCCGAAGACCTCTCCCGCGGCGGAGACGGCGACGCGGGCGCCGTGCGAAGGCACCGCGGCCAGGTTGACGCTGAGGGCGGAGGGATCGTGAGGTGCGGACAAGGGCGCCGCATTCTACCGTCTGGGAGGCTCCCGGCCGGGACGCGCCGCACCGCGTAAAATCGCGGGTCATGCGTGGTTCGGCACTGCCCTGGATTCTGCTTGCGGTACCGGTATTGGCCGGCGCCTGCGGGACTGGACCGCCTGTCGAGGAACCCGAGGTCCGGCCCTGGGAGTGGACCGAAGCGGAGTGGCGGGCCCCGATCGAAGCGGTCCGCGCCGGGCGCCGCCTGGCGCCCTCGGAGTGGCCGGGCGGGAACCGGGTCGCCGTCGCCCTGTCGTTCGACTTCGACAACGAAACGGTGTCGCTCCGGGACAACAACACCTCGGCGTCCGTTCTCTCCCGGGGACAGTACGGGTCCAGGGCCGGCCTGCCACGGGTGCTGGACCTGCTGCGGAGGCACGAGATCCCCGCTTCGTTCTTCATCCCCGCGGTCAGCGCGCTGATCTACGAGGAGGACGTGGCCGAAATCGTCGCCGACGGACACGAGATCGGCGTCCACGGCTGGATCCACGAACGCAATTCGCTGATCCCCGGCGACGTGGAACGCGAACTCATCGAACGCGCGGTCGACACCCTCACCGAACTGACGGGAACGCGTCCGGTCGGGCTCCGCACGCCGTCCTGGGACTACAGCCCGAACACGCTGCAGATCGTCCGCGACCTGGGCTTCCTCTACGACTCCAGCCTGATGGCGGACGACTGGCCGTACGAAATCGTGGCGAACGGCGAGCCCACCGGCGTCGTGGAACTCCCGGTGGAGTGGATTCTGGACGACGCCCCCTATTTCGGCTTCAGCCGCTACTCGGCGCTGCGTCCGCACAGCACGCCCGACGACGTGCTGTCCATCTGGAAGGCCGAATTCGACATGGCGCACGCCGAGGGCGGCATGTTCCTGCTCACCATGCATCCCCACGTCATCGGCCACCGTTCCCGCATCGCCATGCTGGAGCGGTTGATCGAGCACATCAACGCGGCCGGCGACGTCTGGTACGCCACCCACGAAGACGTGGCCCGTTACGCCCTCGAAAACGCCGCGGGCCCGGACTGACCGGGCCTGGCAGCCCGGGGGGGATGGGTTAGTTCAGTTCTTGCTTTGAAAGCCCGGGATGGGCGGAGGAAACATCATGAAGACGCGATTTGCGCGTGCGGCATACGTCGCGATCCTTGCTTGCGGTCTCACGGCGCCAGCGGCGGTGGTGGCCAGCGACTCTCCACCACCTGCCGCGGTGACCACGGTGGAGCTGGAGGCCGAGATCCGCAGCGAACTGGATTCGTTGCGTGAGCGGATCGAAGACCTCGAAGTCCTGCTCGCGACGCTGGTGGCTTCCCGCGACGTCGAGGTGCCGCCGGCGGACGCGGAGCCCAGCCTGGCCCTCGCGGCGGCCGGTGCCGGCGCATCTCGAGGTGCCGGCCTGCCCGCCCCGTCGATACAGGACGCCGGTCCGATGGCGCCCGAAGGTGTCGCCAGTACCGGTGGGCAGCCACTGTCCATCACCGGCCTGGTGGATACCTACTTCACCCACAACACGAACGACCCCGCCGACGGGAACAACACGCTCTACTACACGAACCCCAACGCCCGGGGATTCGGCCTGAACCAGTTGAAGCTGGAGATCGAGACGACGGGCGACGGTCCGTTCGGTTTCCGGTCCGACATCTGGTTCGGTTCCGGGGCGCGCCTCTTCCGCGACGGACTCGAGCCGGGTCCGCTGGCCGACCTGTTGTACGTCCAGCAGGCCTACGGCTACTACCGGTTCGGGAACGGGGCCCAGTTCGACATGGGCGCCTTCGGGACGATCGCCGGACTCGAGGTCGCCGAATCGCATCTGAACTGGAACTACACCCGCGGGATCCTCTGGGCCTGGAACGAGCCCTTCTCGCACGTCGGAGCGCGGCTCGGCGTGCCGCTCACCGATACGTTCACCGGAACCCTGATGCTGGTGAACGGCTTCGACAACGCCTGGGACCAGAACACCGGCAAGTCCTACGGCGTCCAGGGGTCGCTCGCTCCCAGCGACCGGCTCAACACCACCCTGACCTGGATCAACGGTCCCGAAAACGCCGGCACGAACGACGGCTGGCTCCGGGACCTGAGCTGGAACGCCTACGTCGGACTCACCGACCGGGTGGAGGCCATGGTGAACATGGACTACATCTCCGCGACGGACGAGATGGGGACGAGCGCGACCTCCTGGGGGCTCGGGGGCTACCTCCGCTTCCACGTGAACGACCGGGTGCGGATCGCCGAGCGCTACGAGTTCATGAACGACCGCGAGGCGCGCTCCACTGGACTGGAGCAGATGCTCATGGAGAACACCGTGACGCTCGAATTCCAGCCGGTCGTGGACGACCCCCGCTTCCTGGCCCGGCTCGAGTACCGGCGGGACTGGTCGGACGCCGACTTCTTCAGTTGCTCCGGCTGCGGCGAGGGACTCTCGAAGAGCCAGAACACCTTCACCATCGGGATGTCCTGGGTCTTCGGACCGAAGTAAGGACCAAGGAGCTCTACCCGACACCGGTCGGGCCACGGGCGGCGGTGGCGGCGACGAACGCCGCCACCGTCCCGGCAATCTCCGCCACCACGTCGGCCGCGGTACGTCCGGTCTCCGCGAGAACCGCTTTCGGTACCCGGAATCCATGGTCGCCCCCGGCGATCCAGCGCACCTCGCCGCGCGCGGCGGCGACCACGGGGTTCAGCAGCGCCGGCGGCGCGAAGGGATCTCGACCGCCGCTCACGAAGAGGGTGGGAACGCCGACGCGGGGGAGATGCTCCATCCGCTCCAGTGGGATCTCGGCCTTGCCGGGCGGTTTCAGCGGATAGGCGAGGAGCACGAGACCCGCTACCCGGCCGCGCGTCTCCGCGGTTTCGTCCGCAAGCAGGAGCGACGCCATCCTCCCGCCGAACGAGCGGCCGCCGAGGAAGAGGGGGCCCCCGTACTCCTGCGCCGCCCAGTCCACGACCGCGGCGACGCAGGCGGTCGCGCGGCCCGGGCGGTCGGGGCGCCTCCGTCCGGCCTCGGCGGCCGGCAGGTTGAAGCGAAGCGACCGGACCCCTCGCTCCGCCAGGGACTCGGCCAGCGAAACGAGCCCCGGCGTGTCCCGATTTCCACCGGCGCCGTGGGTGAGTGCGAGGAGCGGGGTCGTGCCGGCGGCACTTGCGGGTTCGTGAAGCGCCGCGCTGACCGTCCCCGATCCGCCGTCCGGCACATGAACGATCACTGGGGACAAGAGAGAATCCGACCTATCGATTCGGCAGCATCCGTTTGCCGAAGGCCGAGGCGACCAGCTCGGCTGCCGCCTGGGCCGTCCCGTTCCCGACGTCCCGCCGCGGGTTCACTTCGCCGATATCCATCGACCGCAGGCCGCCGCTCTCCGCTACGCCTTCCATCAGCTGGCGCGCTTCGCGGAATGTCAGGCCCCCGGGCTCGGGAACGCTGACGCCCGGAGCCACCGTCGGGTCGAGCGCGTCCATGTCCACGCTGAGATGCAGCCCATCGGTCCCGTCCAGGGCCCGCCGCACGGCTTCCTCGACGATGGCGGCCATGCCCCGCCGGTCCACCTCCGCCATCGTGCAGGTCCGGACGCCGATGTCGGCGATCACCTCGTCCTCTCCTTCGTCCACGCTCCGGATCCCGATGAGGACCGTGTTCTCCGGGCGCACGCGGCAACTGCCAGGGGCGAAGCCGCCGACGCCGGTGTAGGCGCGCCGTCCCCGCCCGAAAATCGCCGCGAGCGGCATGCCGCTCAGGTTGCCGGTCACGGTCGTCTCCGGCGTATTCGCGTCGGGGTGGGCATCCACCCAGATCAGCCCGAGTGAGGCGGTCCGCCCTCCGTCACCTTTTCCGGGGTTCCCGGCGCCGGTCATCCCCGACAGGGCGCCAAGTCCCACCGAGTGGTTGCCGCCCAACACCAGGGGAATCCGTCCTTGTTGCCGAGCCCGCCGCACGGCCGCCGCCAGGTCCTCGAGGACCGGGACCAGTTCGGCGAGATAACGGGCCTTCGCGTCTCCGGGACCCGCGGTATTTTCGGGCGTTGGCGATTCGATGTCACCCGCGTCTTCCACCCGGTATCCCAACCGTTCGAGGCGGGCGGCGATGCCGGCCCGGCGAAGCATGGCCGGACCGCACTCCACGCCCGGGGGGCCATCCGCCAGAGCTACGGGGGCTCCGATGAGACGCACCGTGCTGTTCCCGGACGCCCCCATGATCTCAGGTGCTCAGGATGAGGGAACCCTCGGGAGCGTCCGCTTGCCGAGCGCGGACGCCACCAGCTCGACCGCGAGTTCGGCGGTCTGGTTGCGGACGTCGCGGATCGGATTGACCTCCGCCACCTCGAGGGACCGGAGTCCGCCGCTTTCCGCGACCGCCTCCATCAGGGTGTGCGCCTCGCGGTAGCTGAGTCCGCCCCGTACGGGAGTCCCGACCCCCGGGGCGATCTCCGGATCGAGTCCGTCCATGTCGAGACTGAGGTGCATCCCGTCGGTCCCGTCGAGCACGCGGGCGACCGCCTCGTCCACGACGGTCGCGAAGCCCCGGCGATCCACCTCTTCCATCGTATAGACCCGTACCCCCAGATCCTCCACCACTCCGGCTTCGGCCGGATCGACGCTCCGGACCCCGACCAGGGCGGCGTTCCGGGGTTCCAGCCGGCTGTCCCCCGCGGCAAAACCTCCCACCCGGGTGAGGGCCTCGGGACCCCGGCCGAACAGGGCGGCCACCGGCATCCCGTGCAGGTTGCCGGTGGGGGTGGTCTCCGGGGTGTTCGCATCCGTGTGGGCATCCACCCACAGGAGCCCGAGACGTTGCTCGAGTGGGTAGCCGCCTCCGCGATGCGCGCATCCGGTCATGCCGGAAACGGTGCCGAGCGCGATGGAGTGATCGCCGCCGAGCACCACGGGCAGCCGGCCCGCCTCCCGATGACGCCGCACCTCGCGCGCCAGGTGCTCGAGGACACGCACGACCTCCTCGAGATAGCGGGCGTGCGGCTCGCCCGGTCCGGAGAGCGTCTCGGCGAGGGGCGACTCGATGTTCCCGGCGTCTTCCACGAGATATCCGAGCCGCCCCAACCTCGCTCCAATCCCCGCACGCCGGATGGCCGAGGGTCCCATGTCCACCCCCCGGCATCCAGCTCCCAAGTCCAGCGGCACACCTATCAGACTGATCGTTTTCTTCTCCATGGCCGCATCCTACTTCGGAGACATGGCACCTACGGCGGGCGCCACTCACCGCGCGGCTCGTGCTTTCTCCCGGTACGCTCCCCACTGCCCGTGCCCTACCGGTCCCTCGCCGACGCCGTCCGCGACCTCGAACGGAACCGGATGCTGGTCCGGGTGCCCGACGAGGTGGACGGACACCTCGAAGTCGCCGAGATCCAGCGCCGCGCCTACGCCGCCGGCGCGCCCGCCATCCTCTACGAGAACGTGAGGGGGTCGGCGTTTCCGTGCGTTTCCAACCTCTTCGGCACCATGGAGCGGGCGCGTTTCCTGCTCCGGCACGGACTCGACGGGGCGAAGGCGGCCGTCCGCTACCGCGCGGAGCCGGGCAGGGTCTTTTCGGATCTCCGCAGCCGCCCCGCCGCCCCGCTGGACGCCGCGAAAGCGGCGATCCACTCCCTGCCCCGCCGGGTGGTCACGGCTCCGAGCCAGACGCGTCCGATCAACCTCTCCGACGTCCCCCGCATCACCTCGTGGCCGGACGACGGGGGGCCATTCATCACCCTGCCCCAGGTCTTCACCGAGGACCCCGACGTTCCCCCCGGCAAAGGTCCGCTCGGCGCTCCCCTCTCCTCCAACGTCGGGATGTACCGCATCCAGTTGGCTGGAGGCGACTACGGCGGTGGGGAGGCCGGCATGCACTACCAGATCCACCGCGGGATCGGGGTTCACCACACCGCCGCCGAGCGCCGCGGCGAACCGCTCCGCGTGAGCATCTTCGTGGGGGGGCCTCCGGCGCACACTCTCGCGGCGGTGATGCCGCTTCCCGAAGGGCTCAGCGAACTGCTGTTCGCCGGGATGCTGGCCGGACGACGCTTTAGCTGGAAGCGGCGCGACGATGGTTTCGTGGTCTCGGCGGACGCCGATTTCACGATCACCGGCTGGGTGGATCCGGGGCGCACTCTCCCCGAAGGTCCCTTCGGGGACCACCTCGGCTACTACAGCCTGACCCATCCGTTCCCGGTCCTGCGGGTCAACTCCGTGACCCACCGGGCCGGAGCCGTCTGGCCGCTCACCGTGGTGGGCCGTCCGCCCCAGGAGGACACCACTTTCGGGCAGCTCATCCACGAAATCACGGAACCCATGGTGCCCACCACGCTGCCGGGCGTCCATTCGGTCCATGCGGTGGACGCCGCCGGCGTCCATCCGTTGCTGCTCGCAGTCGGCAGCGAACGCTACTCCCCCTTCACCGGCCGGCGGCCGCAGGAACTGTGGACCATCGCCAACGCGATCCTGGGATTCGGACAGTGCTCGCTGGCCAAGTACCTGTTCATCGCGGCCCGCGAAGACGCTCCGGAGCTGGCCGCCCACGACATTCCGGCGATGCTGGACCACGTCCTCCGCCGGGTGGATCTGGCCTCCGATCTCCACTTCCAGACCCGCACCACGATCGACACCCTCGACTATTCGGGAACCGGCCTGAACGCCGGTTCCAAGCTGGTGATCGCCGGGGCGGGAGCGGAACGGCGGTCGCTCGCCCGCGAAGTGCCCGCGGGAGTGGGCGGGGCGCTCCCCCCGGGGTTTGCGGGCCTGCAAGTGGTGCTGCCGGGCATCTTCGTGCTGGGCGGACCGCGATTCGATTCCTACGAGCGGGTGGAAACCGACCTCGCCCCGCTGTGGGGCGCTCTCGACGCCGCGGAGCGTGCCGGGGCCGATCTGAGCGGGATGCCGCTGGTCGTCCTCTGTGACGATCCGGGTTTCGCGGCCGAGACTCTCCGGAACCTGCTCTGGGTGGCCTTCACGCGGTCCAACCCGTCGCACGACGTGCACGGCCGCCGGGCAGCCATCCGCCACAAGCACTGGAGCTCGGTCGAACCGGTGCTCATCGACGCGCGCCTGAAGCCCCACCACGCCCCGCCGCTGATCGAAGATCCCGCGGTCAGCCGCCGGGTGGACGCCCTCGCGGCTCCCGGCCGGCCGCTGCACAGCGTGATCTGAAGATTCCGGATTCAGCGGTATGGTGGGCCGCCCATGACGAGTAGCGGCGGCGCCGGTTCCCGCTCCGGGCTCGCCCGGAACCTCGGCCTGATGGGTCTGGCCGCCACCGGTATCTGCGCGATGCTCGGGGCCGCGATCAACGTGATGCCTTTCGCGCTCCTGCGGGGTATCCCGGAAATCGGTCCGTACGTCCTGCCGGCCTATGCCTTCGCGGCGCTCCCCGCTCTGCTGGCCGCACTCGCCTACGGCAGCCTGGGATCGGCGATGCCCCGCGCCGGGGGCAGCTATGTCTACGCGAGCCGCGCGCTGAGTCCCTGGTGGGGTTTCATCGCCAGCTTCTCCCAGTGGTTCGGGCTGTCCATCGCCATCGGGGTGGTGTCGTATCTGCTCGTTCCCTTCCTGCGCGACATGTTCGCCGCGCTCGGCTATGCGGCGGTTGCCGGGGCCCTCGAGCGCGGTCCGGTGCGGGTCGGCATCTCGATCGCGTTCCTCTGGACCTTCGTGCTGGTGAACGTGCGGGGACTGAAGCTCTACGAGCGGACGCTCGTGCCGATGATGTTCCTGATGTTCGCCCTCGGCGGCGTCGTGATCGTCAGCGGCCTCGCCTTCGACCACGGGGACTTCGCCGCCGCGCTGATGGCGGGCGAGGGCCGGTCCGTCCCGGACGCGCCGGCAACCCCGCTCCAGCTCGTCCCGTTCGTGGCCGCGGCGGTCGTGCTCTTCTCGACCTTCATCGGGTTCGACTCGATCGCGCAGGCCGGCGGCGAGGCGAAGAACCCCGGCCGCAACATCCCGCTGGCCATCGGGATCGCCATCGCCTCGGTCGGCGGTTTCTATTTCCTGTTCACCGCCGCGATGTACCACGCCGTGCCGTGGCAGTTCGTCGCCGAGGAAGCGGCGGTACGGGACGTGACCGCGCCGGGGCTGCTCGGCTACCTGCTGCCGGCGGCGGGCACCGCGGCAATCCTTGCCGGGGCCGCGGTGGCGCTCATCAACGACCTCCCCGCCATGCTGCTCGCCGTGTCCCGCATGATGTTCGCCTGGGCCGAGGACGGCATCTTCCCCAAGGGGGTGGCCGCCGTACATGGGAGCTTCCACACTCCGTGGGTGGCGATCCTGCTGAGCGGAACCATGGCGACGGTGGGGATTGTGGGAAGCCACCTCGCGGGCGACTTCTTCCTGGGGATCGACATCCTGGTGACGTCGATGCTCGTCAACTTCGGCCTCATCTGCCTCTCGCTGGTGACCCTGCCCCGCCGCAACCCGGACCTCGCCGCCGACGTGAAGGTGCTGGGGAGGCCCGCGCAGGTGCTGGTCGGCGGCGGGGGCGCGGCGCTGCTGGGTCTGTTCCTGATCCTCCACATCGTGAAGGACCTCTCCACCGAGACCGCCGCCTGGTACTTCCACTCGACCTGGGTGTGGCTGCTGGTGATGGGCGTCGCCTCGCTCATTTATCTCCGGGAAATGTCCCGGCTCCGGCAGCGCGGCGTGGACACGGACCGGCTGTTCCGCACGCTGCCGCCCGAGTGAACCGGGTGGTGGAACGCACCCGGCTCGCACCCGGGCTGGAGGTGTCCCGGATCCTGACCGGGCTCTGGCAGGTCGCCGACCAGGAGCGGGACGGCGCCGCGCTGGAAACGGAGAAGGCCGCCGGCGCGCTCGAACCCGCGGTGGACGCCGGCTTCACGACAGTGGACGTCGCGGACCACTACGGATCCGCCGAGCTCATCGCCGGCGCGCTCCAGAAACGCCGTCCCGAGGTCCGGGTCCTGACCAAATGGGTTCCGGAACCCGGGGTTTCGTCCCGAACGGACGTGGAAGCCGCGATACAGCGGTCACTCGATCGCATCGGCGCCAGTCGGCTCGACGCGCTCCAGTTCCACGCCTGGAGCTACCCCGACCCGGGCTGGCTGGACTGCCTGTTCCACCTGGTGGAGATCCAGGCCGAGGGACGAATCGGCCACCTCGGGGTCACCAACTTCGACGCGGTCCATCTCGATCTCGCGCTGCGGAGCGCGATCCCGCTCGTTTCGAACCAGGTCTGCTACTCGCTCATCGATCGCCGTCCGGCGGGGCGGATGACCGAGGTGTGCGGCACGCACGGAATCGGGATGCTCGTCTACGGGACCCTCGCCGGAGGGCTGCTCAGCGACCGCTGGCTCGGAGCCCCGGAACCGCCGATCGACGACTCGCTCACCTGGTCGCAGATGAAGTACCGCCGCTTCGTCGAGCAGGCCGGCGGCTGGGACCGCTTCCAGGCGGTGCTGCGCGCCGCGCGCCGGGTCGCGGACCGCTACGGGGTCTCCATCGCCAACGTGGCCGTGCGCTACGTGCTCGAACAACCCGCCGTGGCCGGTGTCATCGTGGGGGCCCGCCCGGGGGAGCGGAGTCACCTGGAAGACAACCGGCGGCTCTTCGATTTCTCGCTCGACGAGCGGTCCCGGGCGGAGCTTGCCGAGGCGCAGGAGGCGCTGGATTCGATTCCCGGCGACTGCGGCGACGAGTACCGGCGGCCGCCCTACCTGACCGCGTCCGGCGACCTCCACCACCACGTCACCCGTTTCCCGGCGCCCTACGCGGCGCGGGGCACGGAGCGCGGCGTCGAGCTGGACCCGGAGGCCGGCTTCGGAGAAGCCGTCCGAACCGGAGACGACATCCGGATCGCCGGGGTTACTCCCACCCACCGCGGGCGCCACATCGGCGGCGACGACGTCCGGGCGCAGACCCACTCCGTGGTCGACCGGATCGAAGGTGCCCTCCAGTCGTTTGGCGCCCAGATCGAGGCCACCGTTCGGATCGCAGCCCGGGCGCACGAGGAAGACTGGCCGCTAGTCAAGGCGGTTCTGGTCGAGCGCTTCCCTTCGGTCGGATCGGACTCGATGGTCAGAGACCACTACCCGGGCGGACTTCGCGCGGTGACGCCGCACCGCGTCGAAATGGACGTAGAGGCCCGGGCTTAGCCGACCCCAGCCAGCGGGATGACACCGCCGGCTTGGAACGCCGGCTTCAGCCGGCACGGCCCGCCGCAGGCGGGCGGAGGGCGCCATCGCAGCCCGCCGACCTGGACCGTGGCCGGCGCCCCGTGGCCCTCAGGTACAGCAGACCCCGTCGGCCCGTTCCGCCCCCAAGTCGGCCCCGTCCGCCGAAATCACGACGTTCTGCAGTTGCTCCGCATCCCCCGACTTCACGTACCACTCCCAGCGCGCCCCATCGGGATCCGTCACCCAGGTCTCGGTTTTCTGGGCGTAACAGCACTCGGTGTCGTCCACCCCGGTCGTCTCAAGTCCCGATTCCCGGAGCCGCCCCTCGGCCGCCCGCACCTGCCGGGCCGCCTCCACCTCCACGCCGAGGTGGTTGATCGTCGCCCCTTCCGAGCCTTCGAAGAGGACCAGCTTCAGTGGCGGATCGGCGATGGCGAAGTTCGCGTAGCCCGGTTTCACCTTGGCCGGCGCGGTCGCGAACATCCGCGAATAGAAGTCAATCGCCTTCTCGAGGTTCGTCACATTCAGGGCAAGTTGCAGTCGGGACACAATCCGTTTCCTCCAGCGTTTGAGCCGAAGGCGCACCCGTGCAGCATTCGGCAGTCAGAAAGTCCATGAGTTGGTTCATGACGGCAAAATCGGGACGCGAACGCACCTCGCGTCCCCGCTGCTCCTGCTCCACGAGACCGGCCCGGGTCAGACAGGCCAAGTGGTGGGCGAGCGTGGAAGCGGGCGTGCCGAGTGTCCGGATGAGCGTCCCCACCGGGAGACCGGCGGGGCCCGTCCGCACCAGCAGCCGGTAGAGCCGGAGGCGGGTCGGGTTCCCGAGCGCGCCCAGGCTCGCTGCCGCAAGTTCCTCGGTCAGCAGGGTCGCCATGACCAAAGAACTATAGAGCTAGTTATGTCGGTATGTCAAGTGCGCATTGATTTCGTCCAGGCCTTGACAGCACCGAAGCCGCTATCTCTTCGGTTCTTCGGGACGGCCGTCCTCGGACAACGCCTCCCCGTCGGGGCTCTCCCGTACCAGCAGGACTCCCTCGATTCGCGAAACACGCTGTTCCAGGCTGATCAGTCTCTCCTCGAGACGATCCATACGAGCCTCGAGACGGTCCATGCGGGCCTCGAGGCGATCCATGCGAGCGTCGAGGCGGACCTCGAGGCGATCCATGCGCGTTTCCAGGCGGTCGATCCGCTCGAAACCAAATGCGGCGATCGTGAGGTTCATCACCGCCATGAAGACCCCGAGCGACACGAACGGAATCCACTCTTTCCTCTTCACACTGCCTCCAGCCGGTTCCCGGCCGTCGAGCCCTTCGGGGCTCATCGAGTTGTCAAGCGTCAAGGTGTCCCGTCCGCGTTGCGGACGCATCAAGCTCCTCGTGACCCAGCGCGGAGAGTCTACCGTCGCGAGGTGGCGGCGCGGGCTACAGGACCGCGGGTTCCAGCAGCCGGATCGTGCCCCGGTCCGCGTCCATCTCGGCGCGGCCTCCGATCGGCAAGGTGAACTGCTCGGGGATGTGCCCGATCATGCTCCCGCGGAAGGCGGGAATGCCGAGTGGAGCGATGTGATCTTCGAGCACCTGCTCCAGGGTGAGCGAGCCGAAACCGGATCCAGGATCGCAGTCGGTGCACCGCCCGAAGATGAATCCCGCGATGCGGTCGAGGACGCCGGCGAGCTTCAGGGTGGTCATCATCCGGTCCACCCGGTAGACCGCCTCGTCCACGTCCTCGAGAAACAGGATCGCGCCGGTGAAATCGGGCAGGTACTCGGACCCCATGATCGCGGTGAGCACCGTCAGGTTGCCACCGAGAAGAGGACCGGTAACCCGCCCGCCGGTGATGGTGCGGATCCGATGATCCCGCGGCACGATGTGGTCCCCGGGGTCATCGGCCAGGTTCTCCAGCAGGTCCGCTTCGCCTTCCATCAGGGTGCGGCGGAAGTGCTCGGTCGAGAAGCGGTTCCCCGGGCCGGGACCGTGCATCACGACGAGGCCGGTCTTGGCGTGGACCCCGGTGAGCAGCGCGGTGGCGTCGCTGTAGCCGAGCAGGACCTTGGGATTCGCCCGGATCACGTCGTAGTCGAGGAGCGGCAGGACGCGCGCCGACCCCCAGCCGCCCCGGGCGAAGATGCCCTTCACCTCCGGATCGGCGAAGAACTCCATGATGTCCGCGGCGCGCTCGGCGTCGCTCCCGGCGAAGTAGCCCCGGCGCCGGTAGTAGTTCGATCCGAGCCGCGGTTCGAGCCCGACCGCCCGGAAGGCGTCGGCGAAGATCTCGGTGGGGTCCGTCTCGAACGCCGCGGTGGCGGGGCTGACGAGGCCGAACACGTCGCCGGGCTGGATGCGCGGCGCGCGGATCAGGTCCGGCTGCGCAGAGTGAGCCTTCGCGGCCGCCGGGAACGGGATCGTGGCCGCACTCCCGAGCAGCGCGAGGGCCGCCCGACGAGGGATTGGATGTTTCTGCGCCTCGCGTGCAGGGCTCCGTCTCGCGGAGCTTGCGGTTGGACGGCTCCCCTCAATCATTCCGCCTTTCCTCTCTGCACGGCGCGGCGCCATCGCTCGGGTTTCGCGCTCCCGCGCGATGCCGGCCGGAGGCCGGCGCTCCGAGCCATCCCCGTCATGAGGCCGAACGTCCAAGCGCGACGCGGTCGCCCGTCTGGTGCGGGGCGATGCCGGTCTGAAGACCGGCGGTCCCCCCCCTGCCCGCCGTTCTCCGGGCTCGCACCGCGCCGTCAGTTCTCCTCCGTGGCGACCAGGACCGCCGGGACGCCGAGGCTCGCCACCCGCTCGTTGAACGGGGTCAGGTGCTCGGTCATGGCGGCCTCGAGGTCCGCGTGGATGGCGTCGAGGCCCGGCTTCAGATCGTCGAAACGCTCGTAGGCGCCCGCGGTCGGCTCGTAGTCCCCCTGCACGATGTAGCCATAGAGCGTCACCAACTGGTTGTCGATCTGCGGCGGGAAGTTGATCGGGTCCTGCGACGACTTGCTGTTCGTCTGCGTGATCGTCTCCTCGATCTCGGTCAGGCGATCGGTGAGCGCCTCGCTGAGCGTGCCGAGCTCCTCGTCGGCCTTGCCGGCCTTCCGGAGCCTCCCGACGATGTCGCCGGCCTGCGACTTGACGTCCCGGAGCCGGTTGAGCGCATCGAAGAGCTTCCTGATCTCGCCGGCGACGGTCTCGCCGAGCTCACGCTGTTGCGCGAGGTCCTCGGCGGTGGAGGAGAGGTTCGGATTCATCGCCACTTCGAGCGGCCGCGTGTGCGTCTCCTCCCCAACCGTCAGCCGGACCTCGTAGCTTCCCGGGACCACCGAGAGTCCCGGCGTGCCGCCCCAATGGACCACCCCGGCGGGGCGCTGGATGCCCTCGCTGCGCAGGTTCCAGCGGAACGAGTTGAGCCCCGCCGCCGCCGGCAGCCGGGCCCGCGCTCCGCCTCCAAAGAAGATCGCGAACGGCGAGACGGGACCGCTCGGGGCCGCCGCCCCGGGCTGCCCGGTGACCTTCCGCACCGAGTTGCCTTCGGAGTCCAGGATCTCCAGGGTGATGGCGGACTCGGGCTGTTCCTTGAGGTGATACCGGATCTCCGCCGCACCCCCGAAGCCGCCCCGGTAGGCGGTCCGGGGGGCATAGAGCACGGAATCCGCGGCCATCGTCTCGTCGGTGATCTGGTGGAGCGGGCTCAGGTCGTCGAGCACCCAGAAGGACCGGCCCTGGGTCGCGATCACCAGGTCCTTCCGGTGAACCTGCAGGTCGGTAACCGGACTTACCGGGAGGTTGTTCTGGAAGCGCTGCCAGTGGGCGCCGTCGTCAAACGAGACGTAGAGCCCGAACTCGGTTCCCGCGTAGAGCAGCCCCTTGCGGTCGTGATCCTCGCGGATGGCGCGGGTGAAGTGCGTCGGCGGAATGCCGTTCGTTCCGTCGGTCAGCAAATCCCAGCTCTCCCCCGCGTCGTTGGTCCGGAAGATGTACGGCCGAAAGTCGTTCTCCCGGTAGCGGTACACGGCGATGAACACCCGGGCGGGATCGTGGGATGACATCTCGATGACGTTGACCGTGCCCCCTTCCGGCATGTCCTCGGGGGTGATCTCGGTCCACGTATCGCCGCGGTCGCGGGAGATGTGAACGCGGCCGTCGTCGCTGCCCGCCCACAGTTCCGCGGGCGTGTGCGGTGACTCCTCGAACGAGAAGAGGGTGTTGTAGACCTCGACGCCGGTGCTGTCGCGGGTGATCGGTCCCCCGGCGTAGTCCTGCTGCTCGGGGTTGTTGGTGGTCAGGTCGGGGCTGATCACCTGCCAGCTCTGGCCCTGGTCCCGGGACATGTGGACCACCTGCGAGGCGTGGTAAAGGATGTCCGGGTCGTGCGGCGAGAGCCGGATCGGCGCGTTCCACTGGAACCGGTAGTTGAGATCCCGGGCCGCCTGGCCGAGCTGGAGCTGCGGGTAGTGGAGGATCTGCCGGAATTCACCGGTCTTCCGGTTCACGCGCGTGATGGAACCGCCGTAGCAGCCCGCGTAGATGATGTCGGGGTCGCGGGGATCCACCGCGATGTGGCCGCTCTCGCAGCCGCCGACCTGGTACCAATCGCGAACCACGGTAAAGCCGCTCCGTGACGGCACCGAGATGGTGCTGTTGTCCTGCTGCGACCCGTAGATCCGGTAGGGCCACTGGTCGTCCACGTACACCCGGTACATCTCGGAGGTTTCCTGCCCCATCTGGTCGGTCCAGCTCTTCCCGCCGTCGAACGACACGTTGGCGCCACCGTCGTTGGCGTTGATCATGTTGAGCGGGTTGTCCGGGTTGATCCAGAGGTCGTGGTTGTCGCCATGCGGCACCCGGATGCGCTCGGGGAACGTCCGTCCCCCGTCAATGGACTTGTGGAAGGCCACGTTCAGCACGTAGACGGTGTTCTCGTCGTGGGTGTCGGCGTAGAGGTGGATGTAGTACCAGGGACGCTGCCGGAGGGCCGCATCGCCATTGATCCGGGTGAACGAATCGCCGCCGTCATCCGAGCGGTACAACCCGCCGCGCTCCCCTTCGGCTTCGAGCAGGACCCAGATGCGGTCCGAGTTCGCCGCGGAAATGGCGACCGCGGTCTTCCCGATCATGCCGGTGGGAAGCCCGTTCTCGACCCGCTCCCAGGTGTCCCCGCCGTCGCGGCTGCGGAAGATGCCGCCGTCCTCGCTGCCCGAGATCATGGTCCACGGCTTCCGCTCGGCGCGCCACGCTCCCGCGTAGAGGATGCGCGGGTTGTTGGGATCCATCTGGATCTCCACGAAACCGGTGCGGTCGGAGAGGAAGAGGACTTTCTCCCAGGTCTCGCCGCCGTCCTTGCTGCGGTAGATGCCGCGATCCTCGTTCGGCCCGAAGATGTAGCCGAGCGCCGCGGCGTAGACAAGGTCCGGATCGTCGGGATGGATCGCGAGGGCGCCAATCTGGCCGGCGTGGCGGAGCCCCACGTGCTCCCAGGTCTTGCCCGCGTCGTCGGAGCGGTACATGCCGTCCCCGACCGAGATGTTTCCCCGGGTGGAGGCGGAGCCGGTGCCCACATAGATGACGTTGGTGTCCGAGGGGGCCACCCGGATGGAGCCCACCGAGCCCACGCCGAAGAAGCCGTCGCTGACGTTCGTCCAGCTGTGCCCGGCGTCGGTCGTCTTGAAGACGCCCCCTCCGGTGCCGCCGAAGTAGTAGGTCAGCGGATCGCCCGGAACTCCCGTCGCCGCGGTGGAGCGCCCGCCACGGGTGAAACCGACGGAGCGGAACCGCATGTCCTCGTAGTACTCCGGCGGCACGGTGACGTTCGCTTCATCGAAGTGCTCGTCGTAATCGCGATGGCTACCCTGTCCCAGCGCGAGCGGTGCGGCGAGCAGGACGGCCCCTGCGGCGGCCGCCGGAATGCGAAGAAATCGTCCAATGTGCATCGAGAGGTCCCTCCGGAAAGAGCCGGTCAGTGTACCGGGGCGCGCCGGACGGGGCGGGGTGGACTCAGTTGCCCGGTGCCTCGCGGAACGCGACGACCTCGTCGAGCCTCGAAGCTCCGAGAGCCGCCATGACCAGGCGATCCACCCCGAGGGCCACCCCTGAACAGCGCGGGATGCCCGGATGCTCGAGGGCCGCCAGGAAGCGCTCATCCGGGTGGGCGGCCGGCTTGCCGGCCCGCTCGCGCGCCCGGTTCTCGGCCGCGAACCGCCGGCGGTGCTCCTCCGGGTCCTGGAGTTCGTCGTAGCCGTTCGCGAGTTCGAGTCCGGCCCAGTAGACCTCGAAACGCTCCGCGGTCCGGGAATCGTCGTCGCTCAGCCGGGCGAGCGCCGCCAGGGGGGCCGGGAACCGGGTCACGATCGCCGGCGCCCGGGTCCCCAGGCCGGGTTCCACGAGCCGTGAGAACAGGTAGTCGAGGGCCGCGGTCCGGTCGTCGGGGCGACCCGGGTGGCCGTGCGCCTCTGCCAGTGTCTGGAGACGTTCCTCCGGCGCCGACAGCGGGTCGACTCCGACACCGGCAAGGAAGAGCTCGCGGTACGTGCGCCGCTCTGCCGGGGGAGTGCCAAGGAGATCTCCCAGCAGCAGGTCCATTTCCCTGAGCAGTCCCTCGAGCGGGCCCAGGCGGTACCACTCGGCGATGGTGAACTCGACGGCGTGATGCCGCCCGGACTCTCCCGCGCGAAACGCCTTGACCACCTGGAAGATGGGACCGCTTCCCGCCGCCAGCATGCGTTTCATGGCGAACTCCGGCGAGGTGTGGAGGAAGCCCCCGGCCGCAGGCACCGAATCCAGATGCCGATCGGGCGTGGCGTGCGGTCCGAGGATCGGGGTCTCGACCTCCTGATAGCCCCGGGCGGTCAGGAAGGCCCGCAACCGGGCGACGAGCCGGGAGCGCTCCCGGAGGTTTGCGAGGGGCGCCGCGGGACCCCACGCGGGACTGCCGGCGCCGGTCAGTTCTTTACCCGGGAAACGTACTCGCCGCTCCGGGTGTCCAGGCGGAGCGTCTCGTCCACCTCGATGAACAGGGGAACCCGCACGACCGCCCCGGTTTCGAGGGTCGCGTTCTTCGAGCCCCCGGTCGCGGTGTCGCCGCGGATCCCGGGTTCGGTCTCCACCACCTTGAGGTCCACGAAGTGCGGCGGGTGAATGAGCAGGATCGCGTCGTTGTAGAGCGTGACGCCGCAGGTCATCCCCTGGAGCAGCCACTTCTCGTGGCCGCCGAGCGCCGCTTTCGCCGCCGAGTACTGCTCGTAGGTGTTGGGATCCATGAAGTGCCAGTCGCCGCCGTCGCTGTAGAGGAACTCCATCTCGGTGTCGAGCACGTCGGCGGCTTGCACCTTCTCGCCGGACTTGAACGTCTTGTCGAGGACCCGCCCGGTCTTGAGGTTCCGGTAACGGATCCGGGTGAACGCCTGCCCCTTGCCGGGTTTCACGAACTCGCAGTCCAGAAGGACGCACGGATCGGAATCGAGCAGGACCTTGAGCCCGCTGCGGAACTCGTTTGTCGCGTAGGTGTTGGCCAAGGAATCGCTCCCTTCAGGAGTTTGGTGGCCGGAATCGTACCAACGGGGGCGCGCCGCGCGGCCGGCGGCGCCGGGCCGGGGCGGACGCTCCCAGGCTGCTAGACCTCGGTCAGGAGGTGCCCCATGCGCTCCTTCTTGGTGCGCAGGTACTCGCGGGAGTGCTCGTTGGCCGGGACCTCGATGGCGACCCGCTCCTCGATCACGAGACCGTGGGCTTCAAGGGCGACGAACTTTCGCGGGTTGTTGGTCAGCAGACGAATCCGTCCGACGCCAAGGTCCCGGAGAATCTGGGCGCCCACGCCGTACTCGCGCTGGTCCGCACGGAATCCGAGATGGGTGTTCGCATCCACGGTGTCGAGGCCCTGGTCCTGGGCTGCGTAGGCCCGCAACTTGTTGACGAGGCCGATGCCTCTCCCCTCCTGGTTCAGGTAGAGCAGCACTCCGGCGCCCTCTTCCCCGATCCGGGCCAGCGCCGCCTCGAGCTGCGGGCCGCAGTCGCACCGAAGCGAACCGAAGACCTCGCCGGTCAGGCACTGGCTATGGACCCGCAGCAGTACCGGCGTGTCCGGCCGGGCCTCGCCGAGTTGGAGGACCAGGTGTTTGGTCCCGTCGAGAGTGTTCTCGTAGGCAACCGTGCGGAACTTGCCGAACCGGGTCGGCAGCACCGTCGATGCCAGCCGCCGCACCAGCGACTCGGTGCCGAGCCGATAGCGGATCAGGTCGGCGACGCTCACGATCGCCATCCCGTGCTCTTCCGCGAAGCTCTCCAGGTCGGGGAGGCGGGCCATCGTGCCGTCTTCCTTCATCACCTCGCAGATGACCGCGGCCGGATAGAGCCCGGCGATCCGCGCCAGGTCCACCCCGGCCTCGGTCTGTCCCGCCCGCTGCAGTACCCCTCCGGGACGCGCGCGGAGCGGAAACACGTGGCCCGGCCGGACCAGGTCGGGGGGCCGCGTTTCCTCACGGATCGCGACCTGGACGGTATGGGCCCGGTCGGCGGCGGAAATGCCCGTGGTGACCCCTTCCTTTGCCTCGATCGAGACGCAGAACGCGGTCTCGTGCACCGAAGTGTTGTCCCGAACCATGAGCGGGATGTCGAGTTCGTCGAGACGCTCGCCGGTCATCGGCATGCAGATGAGACCGCGGCCGTGCGTGGCCATGAAGTTGATCGCTTCGGGCGTGACCTTCTCGGCGGCGATCGTCAGGTCGCCCTCGTTCTCGCGGTCCTCGTCATCCACCACGATGACCATCCGCCCGGCGGCGATCTCGCCAACCGCCCGCTCCACGGGCCAGAACGGCGTGGACTCGCTCTTTCCACTGTCAGGCACGCGCACAACACCTCGTCGGGCACCGGAGGCCCTGGTTCGGAAGCCGTCTCAACGAGACAGTTTAGCCTCGGCCTTCGCCCGTTCCTCCCGGGCTCCCGCCGGGATTCAGGATGAGCGCGCCGACGTATTTTGCGAGGATGTCGTATTCCAGATTGACGCGGTCCCCCTTGCGGAGAGCCCCGAGGGTGGTGGCCGTGCGCGTGTGAGGAATCAGCATGACTTCGAAGCGCGCCTCGCCGGGCGAAGCGGCCGCCACCGTCAGGCTGACGCCGTCAAGGGCGACCGAGCCCTTGCGGACGATCCAGCGGGGCTCCCGGTGCCGGATCCTCACGCGGTAGTCGTCGTCGGAACCCCCCGCTTCGATCACCTCGCCGCAGCCGTCCACGTGCCCCTGGACAAAGTGCCCGCCCAAACGGTCCGAGGCGCGCAGGGGCAGCTCCAGGTTGACCCGGTTCCCCGGCCGCAGATCGCCCAGCGTGGTCAGGGAGAGCGTCTCGGCGGCGACTTCGAAGGACACGGATGCGGGTTCAACCGCCACCGCGGTCAGGCAGACCCCGGATACCGCGACGCTGTCACCGATGGAGAGCCCCGCGAATTCGCCGCCGGCATGCCCGATGGTCAGGAGCCGTCCCCCTTCGAGGTCCCGGACCGCCTGCACGTCGCCGACCGCGATGACCAGTCCCGTGAACATGCGGCTGGGAGATTGCCCGATCCGCCCCCAATCGCGCAAGCAGCCGGGCGTTGGCGGCTGAAGCCGGCGTTCCAGGCCGGCGGCGCCATCCCGGCACCTGGCCAGCCCCGCAGGACTGCGTTTCCACAGCAGCCGGCCCGTGCGGTTTCGCGACACCCCTCTCACCATACGATCCCCCTCGTGGACGATCGCTTCATGCGCCGGGCCCTCGAGCTCGCCCGGCTGGGCCAGTACACCGCGCCGCCCAATCCGGCGGTCGGCGCCGTCCTGGTCGGCGACGGGCGGGTTCTTGCCGAAGGTTTCCACGCCCGCGCCGGACGCCCGCACGCGGAAGCGCAGGTGCTCACGGTGGGGCGCGCGGCGCGGGGCGCGACGCTCTACGTCAATCTGGAGCCGTGCTGCCACGTCGGACGAACCCCGCCGTGCGCCGAACGGATCATCGCCTCGGGAGTGCGGCGCGTCGTCGCCGCGCATCCCGACCCGGACCCGAGAGTGCGCGGCGGGGGATTCGATCGCCTTCGCTCCGCCGGTGTCGAGGTGACGTCGGGCGTCCTCCGCGAGGAGGCGGAGGACCTGAATCCATCGTTCTTCAAGTTTCTCCTGACCGGCACTCCCTGGGTCACGGTGAAGGCGGCGATCTCCGTTGACGGGGTCATGGCCCCCCCGGGGACCCGCTGGATCACTCGACCCCGCAGCCGCCGGCATGGGAGGGTGCTGCGCCGCGAAAACGACGCCATCCTTACCGGAATCGCGACCGTGACGGCCGACGATCCGCTGCTGACGCCGCGGCCCCGGCGCGGGTCACGTCCTCTGCTCCGGGTGGTCCTCGATCCCAGTCTCCGGATATCCCCCGAAGCGCGCATCCTGCGTGGCCTCGATCGGGACCCGGTTCTCGTGATCTGTGCGCCCGGCGCGCCCGCCGCGCCTCGCCGCCGCCTCGAGAACCTGGGGGTCGAGGTGGTCGAGGCCGCGGTGGACAGCGCCGCCGGCCCGCCGGCCGAGGGCGTCACCCAGCCGATTGCGCTCGAAGCGGTGCTGGCGGAAGTGGCTCGCCGCGGCGCGCACACCCTGCTGGTGGAGGCTGGCCCCCGACTCACATCGGCCTTCCTGCAGCAGGGGCTGGCCGATCGCCTGGTGCTCTACCTGGCGCCGCGTTTCCTGGGCCGTGCGGAAGGAACCGGACTCTTCGACGCCACCCGGGCGCCGGCCGGCGGCCGTCGCGAGTTGCCACCCGGCCAGCCCGCACCTCGCTCGGCGCGCTACGCCTGCCTGGGTCCCGACCTCCTCGCCGACTTCCGGCTGGCCGAGCGACGGGAGTAACAGCCGTTAACAGCCTGTGAATAAGGTGACGTGAGCACCGAGAACGCCGAGGCGCCCGGCTGACAAGGCGCGTAACAGCCGGTGGTGGAACTGGCGTGAGCA
>JAPPGX010000167.1:18432-18737 GCA_028877265.1 Acidobacteriota bacterium | reverse complement strand
TCGTGCCCACCACCCCCCGCACCCCCCCCGCCAAGGTCCGCAAACCCCCCCTCCGCCACGCCTACCTCACGGTATAACCCCTCGGAGCGCCGGCCTCCGGCCGGCATCGACCGCCGACAGGCGGTCGAAACCAGACCCCTCCACCTCGACCTCACAGCAGAAACGGCTGGGACCGCCGGTCTTCAGACCGGCACGCGCCGCGCGACCCCCCCCCCCCCCCACAAACCAAACAACCCCCACCGCCTAACCCCAGAAACCCCCCCCCCCCAAAAAGCCCCCCGCGTTAAACCGCCCGCACCCATATA
>JAPPGX010000167.1:6608-18422 GCA_028877265.1 Acidobacteriota bacterium | reverse complement strand
CCGGGGGCCCCCCCTGGGGGCCCCCCCCCCCCCCCGGGGGGGCCCCCCTGCCCCCCCCCCCCACCCCCGCGGGGGCGGCGGGGGGGCCCCGCGGGCCCCCCCCCGGCCACCGCGGCGCTCCGCGCCGCGCACGGCGGACCTCTACTCAGGCGGGGTGGCGCGTACGGCTTGGAACGCCGGCTCCCATCCCGACCACGCTACGGCAGGTTCACCTGCCAGGATACGCCGAAGCGGTCCACCACCCACGCGAAGCGGCGACTGAAGCCGTAGTTGTCGAGCGGCATCAGGTACTCGCCGCCTTCGGCAAGGGCCGTGCTCAGTGCCGCGACCTCCTCTTCGCTCTCGCAGGTGACGAAGAGGGAGATCGAAGGCGTGAACGTGAAGTCGTGTTTGATGTAGCTGTCACTCACCATCACCGGCTGGCCGCGGAGCGAGAACGACGCGACGAAGATGGAGCCCTCCGGGCCGGGGCCGTCCGGGCCGTGACGCTGGACGTTCAGGATCTCGCTGTCCGGGATGACCTTGACGTAGAAGTTCATGGCCTCGTCGGCCTGGCCCTCGAACATGAGGAAGGGGGTGACGCTGGCGGGCATGGGGTTGTCCTCCGGGGATGGATGCTCCGGATCGCTACGGTTGAGGTTTCTCTTCCTGGATCTGGATCAGGTTGCCGCACGTATCGTCGAACACCGCGGTAATGACGGGCCCGAGGTCTGTCGGCGGCTGCACGAATCGCACACCCCTGGCGGTGAGGCGTTCGTGTTCGGCTTCGACGTCGTCCACCGCGAAGGACGTGTACGGGATGCCGTCCTTCACCAGCGCCTCTTTGAACGGACGGGCCGCGGGATGCTCATCGGGCTCGAGCACCAATTCCGTCCCTTCCGGAGCTTCCTTCGATACGACCGTGATCCAGGCGTGACGTCCCAGCGGGATGTTGTGCTTCACCTGGAAACCAAGCGTTTCTGTATAGAAGCGAAGTGCCTTTTCCTGGTCGTCCACCAGGACGCCGGCAAGGTGAATTCTCATTCTTGAGTTGTCCTCTCATCTGTTGAAATCGGCCAACGCTCCCCGATGGCCTTCAGCGGGCCGCCCTCGAACCAGTGGAGCTTCCACCGCCCCTCGCGCCGCGTGCGAATCAGCCCGGCGGCCTCCAGGACGTCCAGGTGTTGGGTGATCGCCTGGCGTGAGGAGTTGATGCCGTGCTTCATGATCAGGCGTGAGCAGAGTTCGAACAGCGATTGACCTGACCGATCGACAAGCTCATCCAGAATGGCCCGCCTGGTTGGGTCGGCGATCGCGCGATACACGTCCACAAGGCCAGTCTAAGACGGTGGTCTCTTGCATGTCCGGGGCTCATTATATGCAAGCGTGTGCTTGCATGTCAACGTTCCTGGCAGGTGAACCTGCCGTAGGGCGAGGTCCTAGAAATCCACCCCGACCGCGTTCGACAGGAACTCCACGAACGGCGCCCCTTGCCGCGAGATCCCGGCGAACCACTCGAGCAGGTCGCCCCGCAGCGCCTTTTCCTCGGCGAAGCTGGTGACAACCGCGAAGTCCTTGCGCTTCAGGTCCTCGACCAGAGGGTGGCCCGCGTCGTAGCCCCGCGGCGGCCGCTTTAGCGACTCTCCCTCGAACTCGAAGGTCTCGGTGAATGCCCGAGCCTTCGTGATCCGCGTCCATTCGTCCTGCCCTTCATGGATCGCTTCACGGATCTTCGTCACGGTCGGATTGTCCGGCCGCCAGATACCGCACGCCGCAAAGCACATCCCGGGTTCGAGGTGCAGGTAGAAACCCGGGGCATGCGCGTCCTTGCCGGCGGCGTGCCGGAAGTGGGCGCCGACGTTCGTCTTGTAGGGCGTCTTGTCCCGCGAGAAGCGGGTGTCCCGGTAGATCCGGAAGAGCGATCCCCCGTTCGCCCGCGGATCGGCCACGAAGTGGGGGCTGATCTCGGCGAGCGGAGCGGCGAAATCAGCGATGAAGCCAAGCATCGGGTCGCGCACGTCCGCCACGTAGCGCCCCTTGTTGGCCGCGAACCATTCGCGATCGTTGTTGTCCCGCAGGTCCCGTAGAAAGTCGAAAAGGGCAACGGTAATGGGCTCGGTCGTCATGTACTTGGCTCCCCCGGTCGGTGGGCGCGGAACGGTAGCGCACGGACGCGGGCGCTCACGGCTGCCGGTGACACCGCGATAGCCTCTTCCGCCCGAGACTGATGCCGGAAGATCCCTCCCCCGCGACACGGCCGGGCCTGGTCCGCCGCGCCGAGGTCCGGCTTCCCACGCCTGACTTCGACGCCGACATGCGGTACTTCATCGACGCGCTCGGATTCCGCCTCGACCGGATCTGGCCCGCCGACGGGCCGGCCTTTGCGGGGCTCTCCGGACACGGCACGGCGATCCTCCTCGAGCGGAGCGTCAACCCCGCTCCGGTAGCGCTACGGCTCCACGTCGACGACCCGGCCGCGTTCGCGGGCGGAGAGGCCGAACTGACCACCCCCGGCGGCCACCGGATCACGGTGGCGCACGCAGACCCGCCGCTCGTGATCCCGGAGACGGCCCACGAGTTCGTGGTGCGGCGGCTCGCGGACAGCGATGCGTGGGTCATCGGCCGTGCCGGCATGCACTACCGGGACCTCGTCCCGCAGCGGCTCGGCGGCGCCATCATCGCGTCGCACATCAGGATCGCCGAAGCGGGTCCGGTGGACGACATGGTCCACTACCACACGGTCGGCTTCCAGCTCATCTTCTGCCACCGCGGCTGGGTGCGTCTCGTGTACGAGGACCAGGGTCCGCCGTTTGTGCTCGGCGCCGGCGACTGCGTCATCCAGCCCCCCGAGATCCGCCACCGGGTCCTCGAGTCCTCGGCGGGATTCGAGGTGATCGAGATCGGCGTGCCCGCGGAACACCTCACCACCATCGACCACGAAATGGAGCTGCCGACCCCGGACTTCCGGCCCGACCGGGAGTTCCATGGCACGAGGTTCGTCCTGCACCGGGAGGCGGACGCCGTCTGGGGGCCGTGGCGGATCCCGGGGTTCGAGGCGCGGGAAACCGGGATTGGAGAAGCCACCAACGGCATTGCGGGGGTTCAGGTGGCGCGGCGGGCTCCGGGAACGGCCGTTCCGGCAACCCGCCACGACGGCGACATCCTGTTCGGGTTCGTGCGTGAGGGTGCGATGTCTCTCGAGCCGGACGGGCATCCCCGCCGCGATGTCGCTGCCGGCGACGCCTTCGTGCTCCCGCCGAACCTCACCGCCGAAATCCACGGACCCTCCGACGATCTGGAGATCCTGGAAGTGGCGCTGCCTGCAGGGTTTGCGACGGCGGCGGACTAAGCGCCACCGGGGCCAACGATCGACGCGCCCTCCGCGGCCCTGCGAGCCGCTGTGCCGGTCAGAGACCGGCGTTCCAAGCCGTTCCGCCATCTGTCCCCGCACCTCGGGGATGAGCACGCACCGTCCGACGATCTGGAAGTGGCGCGGCCGCCGGAGATCGGCCTTTCAGGGTCCCCCTTACGCCAGCTTCTGCCGCCCGAGAAAATCGAGCATCAGGTCCAGGCACGCCTGCGGCTGTTCAAGCTGAAGAAAGTGGGTCGTTTCGGGCACGAAGTCGTAGTCGAGCGCGACCACGTCCCCGAGATCCACACTCGGGAGGAAGGAGAAGGGGACGGTCGGATCGGCTCCGATGATCTTCGTGGGACAGGAGAGACTCCGGACATCCGACGCTACCGCCGAGCTGTACACCTCCTCGAAGACCTGGGCTTCGTACTCGCGTGGACAGCGCAGTTCGTACCCGCGTCCTCCGCCGGGCACCGGACGGAGCGTCGTCCGGGCGATCAGTTCCGCCGCGCCGGGAACAAGGCGCTCCAGGGCCCGAGCCCGCACCAGCCGCTCGGTGAGTTCCTCGCGCGTTTCGAACTTGTCGCGCCGTTTCCTGGCTCTTTCCGCGAGTCCGTGCGCCAGTTTCCTGATGTCCTGCGAATCACGGTCGCGACCGCTGGTCGGAGGATCGAAGAGGACGAGCGCCGAGAACGCCGTGTCGCTCACCGCCTGCAGGACCGCCGCCACCGCGGACAACGAGTGGAACACCCCCGTCTTCGGCTTGTCGCCGAAGTACCGGTCGATCGCCCAAGCCACGCGCCGGTTGTCCCGGACGAAGGTGGACATGTTGTGGGTTTCGAGGTCTCCAACCGGATTCCAGCCGTGGTTCCGGAAGTCGTAGAGGATGAGATCGAACCGGTCGCAGAGCAGGGACCAGAAGGGGTAGTACGCGTCTGCCGCGAGTCCGTTGGCGTGGCTCATCACCAGCCGGGGACCGTCCGGATTGCCGTGCCGGCGCACCAGGATGGGAATGCCACCGGCTCCCTGCGCCTCGCGGACGGCGAGCGGCCGCGGCAGCTCCCACCGCGGCGACTCGCTCACCATGGGTCATGGAGGATGAGGTGGAACCGGCCGCAGCGCCGCTACCAAAAGAGGTAGGACGAATCCGCCACGAGTCCGTTCGCACGACTCACCACACCCCGGGAATCAGCGCACGCCGATCCGATGGGTAGTCCGGGAACTTCTGGCGATACCAACGGTGATTGGCAATCGCCCGGGGCGCCAGATTGGCGAACGTGAACACCGCGAAGGAGAGGCCTGCCAGCGACCAGGTGGCAATCGCCCAGCCGGTCCACTCGATGATCTCGCCGAGATAGTTGGGACAGGAGACGTAACGGAAGGCTCCTCCGCGTGGAATGCCATATTTTGTCGTCTTCTTCTCTCGTAGACGGATCAGTGCGCTGTCCGAGCGCAGATTCAGGATCATTCCAGAGACGAATACTGTCGTGCCGACCACAAAACGCGGATCGCTCAGCCACGAAGCGCCGTACTCCCCGAGCTCCGAAACGAGCCGGGCATTGATGTAGGCGTTCACCACGTTGAATGCGAGCCCCATCATGACGACAAGAAGTGGCGTATAACCCGACGTGCGGGTGCGGAACGGGTAGATGAAGGTCCGATGCACGTAGTGGACCTGCCACATCGTCAGGAATACCAGCGGGACGACATTCCATGCGGCGTTCCCCTGGACGTAGACGGACAGGAAGAAGAGGACCGCGGGCCATTCCATGACGACCCAGCCCACCTTGCTGGAGATGTCGGGCCCCCACCCGGAGCCCCCGTAGTGACGTCCGTAGGGCGCCGTCCGGCGGAGCAGGTACCAGAGCGTCACCGCGGCCACGCCGAGCATCGCCCAGACGAGCAGGCGGTGGAACTCGAACTCCGTCATCTCAGCCGGCCAGCTTGTCGTTCTCCTCGAACCAGCAAACGGCGTCCCGCACCGAGTCGCGGACCGGGCGCGGCGCGAAACCAAGCTCGTCGCGCGCCCTGGCACTCGAAACCCGGCGGTTTGAACGGGATATGTGGTGCAGCGCGTCGGGCGTATAGAGCGGAGGACGGGCGTGAAGACGGTCCCAGGCCATCTGGAACGGCGTCCAGAACCGGGCCAGCGCGACCGGGCAGACGAAACGGGGGGTGGGGACGCGGGTCTCCGCTTCCGAAAGCCGCGCCAGCTCCGGCACCGAATGCCACCGCCCGCCCAGGATGTAGTTCTCGCCCGAGCGGCCCCGGGTCTCGGCGGCCAGGGTGGCCCCGACGACGTCGCGGACGTCCACGCAGTCGAAACCGCCGGAGATCAGCGTGGGAACCCGGCGCCGCCGGAGATCAACGAAGAACTGGCCCACGCCGGTGGGCCCGCGATCGTACGGCCCGAGGACTCCGGTCGGGTTCAGGATCACCGCGTCCAGCCCGCGTTCCACACCGTGACGAATTTCGTCCTCCCCGAGCGCCTTGGACCGGTCGTAGGCCGGGCGGGACAGCCCGCCTGCCCGGCCACGCGTTTCGTCGAGCACCTCATCGAGCGGAAACTGGTCGTAGGCGCGGATCGACGAGAAGTGGATCAGGCGCCGAACCCCGCACTCGAGGGCGGCCTCCGCGACGTTGCGGGCGCCCGCCACGTTCACGGCCTGCATCGCGTCGGCCATCCGGGGCTCGATCGAGACCAGCGACGCCAGGTGGAACACGACATCCGCGTCCCGGAAGGCGGCGACCATGGAGTCCCGGTCCAGCACGTCGCCCCGGACCCATTCCACCCCGGGCGCGTCGAAGATCCCCGAGCGTTCGTGGAAGACCGCCCGGACGGGGTCGCCGCGGTCCGCGAGGGCGCGCACGAGCACGCCGCCGATATAACCGGTCGCTCCGGTGACGACTTTCACCGCGCCTGCCCACCCGGAGGGCGGACCTCAGTAGGTCACCTTGTCCGGCCGCTCGTTCCATTCGTCGAAAACGGTGACCGCCTCGTCGCCGAGCAGGCGGCTCGTCGGGATCCGGCGCCGGCTTGGGGGCAGCGCGAGTTCCTGGTAGAAGGAATCGTCGCTGAAACCGATCCGGTGGGCGTCCCGTTTCCGGTTCGCGTAGTAGATCCGGTCGAGACGCGACCAGTAGATCGCAGCCAGGCACATCGGACACGGCTCACCCGAGGCGTAGATCTCACATCCTTCGAGCAGGAACGTCCCGAGCGTTGCGCCGGCCGCGCGGATTGCGTTGATCTCCGCGTGCGCGGTCGGATCGTTGTCCGAGAGCACCGTGTTGTGGGCCTCGGCCACCACTTCGCCGTCCTTCACGATCACCGCGCCGAAGGGAAACCCCTTGTTGGTCTCGATCGCCCGCCGCGACATCGCGATCGCCCGCCGCATGTGATCCTCGCCGGCCACCGATTCCACCCGTCGTTCCTTCGTCATCCCATCGAATAGGGTAACGCCGGGCCCCTCAAGAAGGGCCGCCCGCCCCGCGCGAAGGAGGAACACCGTGCTGGACAGGTTCGAGCGCTATCCGCTCACTTTCGGCCCGACGCCGATCGAGCGGCTGGACCGCCTGTCCGCCCACCTCGGCGGCGCGGTGCAGATCTACGCGAAGCGCGAGGACTGCAACTCGGGCCTCGCATTCGGCGGCAACAAGCTGCGGAAGCTCGAATACATCGTTCCGGACGCCATCGCGTCAGGCGCGGACACGCTGGTCACCATCGGCGGGATCCAGTCGAACCACACCCGGCTGGTCGCGGCAACCGCCGCGAGGCTCGGCATGAAGTGCCGCCTGGTGCAGGAGCACTGGGCGCCGTTCGAGGACCCCGTCTACGACCGCGTCGGCAACATCATGCTGAGCCGGCTGATGGGCGCGGACATCGAGCTGGTGGACGAAGGCTTCGACATCGGCATCCGCGAGAGCTGGGAGCGGGCCATCGAGGACGTGAAGGCGAAGGGTGGAAAGCCCTACCCCATCCCCGCCGGCGCCTCGGTCCACAAGTACGGCGGGCTCGGGTTCGTCGGCTTCGCCGAGGAGGTCCGAGCCCAGGAAGCGGAACTCGGGTTCCCGTTCGACTACGTCGTCGTCTGCACGGTCACGGGTTCCACCCACGCCGGGATGCTCGTCGGTTTCGCGAAGGACGGCCGCGCCGACCGGGTGATCGGGATCGACGCCTCCGCGACTCTCGAGCAGACCCGCGCGCAGGTGATGGACATCGCCCGGAACACGGCGGACCTGGTCGGGCTGGGGCGCGACATCACCGACGAGGACCTCGTCCTGATGAGCGGCTATGCCCATCCCGCCTACGGGGTGCCGTCGGAAGAAACGAACGAGGCCATCCGTCTGGTGGCACAACTCGAAGGCATGATGACGGACCCGGTCTACGAGGGGAAATCCATGCAGGGGCTCATCGACCTCGTCCAGAAGGGGACCTTCCCCGCCGGTTCACGGATCCTCTACGCACACCTCGGCGGGGTGCCCGCCATCAACGCCTACAGCAGCATCTACGGAGGCGGCTGAGCTACTGAAGGAGAACTCCATGTCCAACGAGCGCATCGGCTCCTATCTCGAGGTCGCACCCGGCGTCGACATCTACTACGAAGACGTGGGTGAAGGCGTCCCGCTGGTCCTGATTCCGGGATGGACCTTCACGACCAGGGTCTTCGACCACCAGTTCGCGGCGTTCGCCGGCTCGCACCGGGCGATCTCGTTCGACCCCCGCAGCCACGGGCGCTCGACGGTGACCACCGACGGCAACAACTACGCCACCCAGGCCGCGGACCTGGCGAAGCTCCTCGAGCACCTGGAAGTCGAAAACCCCGTCCTGGTGGGCTGGTCCACGGGATCCATGACCGCCTGGCACCACATCCGCAGCCGGGGCACGGCGGGTGTCCGCGGGCTCGTCTCGATCGACATGCCGCCCCTCGGGATGAGCGAGGACCAAAGCGACTGGGTCGAGGGTTCGATCCCCGAGCTCCGCGGGTTCTTCCAGACCATTCAGACGCCCGCCGGCCAGCGCGGCGTCATCGTCTGGTACGCCGACAACGTGATGATCGAGGGCGAGATGTCCCCCGAGGTCACGAAGTGGATCGTCGAACAGTCGCTCGCCACGCCGCCGCTCATGGCGGCCCATCTGCTCGCCGACGCCTCGTTCGGCGACTACCTCGAGGAGGCGAAGGCGGTGGACGCGGAGATCCCGTCGCTTTTCGTGGTCGCCGAACACTGGTCGGAAACCGCGAAGGCATTCCTCGCAAAACACTGCCCAAAGTCACGGGTCGAAGTCTTCGGCGGCCACATGATGTTCTGGGAGTACCCGGACCGGTTCAACGCGCTGCTCGGGGAGTTCGTGGCGGGAACCTGATCCCGGGCGGCCGCGGGCCGCTATTCCCCGCCCCGGGCCTCCGAGGTGATCAGCTCCACGATCTCCTGGCTGGTGATGGCGCCCAGGAAGCGCTTCGAACCCCGTTCCAGGACCGGCAACACCGTCAGCGACGCCTCCGTCATCTGCTGCAGGGCGTCCTCCACCGGCTCGTCCGACCAGGTGTTGGGTGTGTTGGCGCGGGTGACGTTCCCGAGCGGAGTCTCGGCCCACGACTGCTTGGGCAGATAGCGGAGCATCCCGAGGGACACGATTCCGGACAGTTCACCGTCCTTCGCGACCACGTAGTCCTGCTGGTGCGGGACGACCCAGTCCTCGACGAAGTCACGCACCGAAACCGAGGGGCCGGCATGGGAGCGCGCCGGGTCGATGACGTCCCCGACGGTCACGTTGTCGAGGGCGAAGCGGAGGAGGGACGGCGGCAACGCGCCGGCCGTCGCCGGGGAGTCAGCCGTTTCAGCGCTTTGCACGGCCCGCCCGATGATCAGTGGCGTCAGCAGGATGTAGCCGAGCATGATGAGGACCAGCAACGAGAACACGTCTGGCCCGATCAGGCCGGTTTCGCGCAGGACGAGCAGCAGCGCGATTTCGGCGACCCCCTTGGCCAGCAATCCGGTGCCGGCCACCAGGGGCCGCTCGATGCGGGCAACCGCGGCCCCGAGCGCGGCGCCGCCGAACTTTCCCGCCGCGGGGATGGCGATCAGGGCCGCGATCGTCCAGGGATCGAGCGCCACGAACGACGTGCTCAGATAGAGCCCCGCGGAACTGAAGAAGAGCGGGACGAAGAGCCCGTCGGCGGCGCTCCGCATCCCGGGGACGAGTTCGCGCCGGATCTGATGGGGCAATCGGGAGAGCGCCGCGCCGAACAGGAGCGCGCCGAGCGAACCGTGGAGACCCATCTCCTCGGCGCCCACCACCACCAGGAACAGGATGCCCAGGATCACGGCGAAGGAGAGCTGGGGAACCCGGAGCAGCCGCCGGAGCAACGCGATCAGCGGCGGAATGACGCGGCTCACGAGCAGCCAGGTCACCACCACGAAGCCGGCGATCTGGCCCGCCAACCTGAGGATGCCGGCAGGCGTGGGGTGGGCCGCGTGTTCGCCCACCGAGAATCCCACCACCAGCAGCACGAGCAGTTCGGCGATGAGCGCCATGGTGAACATCTCGATGCCGATGGGCGTCCGCAGCTTCCCCTCGTCGATCAGCACCTTGGCGAGGACGCCCAGGCTGGTGAGGGACAGGACGCCGGCAACCGCGAGCGAGCCGGCGAACCCGAGGCCCAGTCCGAAGTCGAAGCCGATGTTGAAGGTGACCACCAGGGCTGCCAGCAGGGAAACCACCACGGAGACCACCGCGGCCAACGAGCACCGGCTGCGGATCGCCGTGAGAAACCCCGAGATGTCGAGTTCGTCCAGCCCGATCAGGAAGAAGAAGAGAAAGATGCCCACGCCGAGCAGGACGCGGACCTCGCCGGCGGGGTCCACGATGCCCGTCACCGGCCCGAGCAGGATGCCTGCCGCCGTGTAGGCGACGATCGCGTTCAGGCGGAACCGCCGGAGCACGCCTTCGAGGAGTTTGCTGAAGACGATCAGCAGACCGGCCGCGAGGAGCGCTTCGTAGATCAATTCCGGCCCTGCCGGGTCAGCGCTTCTGGCGGAGGCGCCAGTCCGGCGGACGCTTCACCGGCGGCCGGCTCGGGCGGAGCTCGATCCGGCTCGCGAGGGCCTGGCTGCGCTGCAGGACGATCCCGAGCACCGCCTCGGCCACGTCCTCGGGGGACAGCTTCCAGTCCGTGCCGTCCTCGGCGGAGCGGCCCGCGAAGCCGCTCGCCACGCTGCCGGGCATGACCGTCGAAACCCGGACGCCTGTTTCCCGGAGGTCGAGCATCATGGCCTCGCTGAGGCCGACCAGACCGAACTTCGACGCGTTGTAGGCCGCGCCGCCCTCGAAGGGGTGGCGGCCGGCGAGGCTCCCGATGTTGATGACGGTCGCGCCGGACGGCGCGTCGTTCTCGGCGGCCTCCGCCGCGTCGAGGAGGAGCGGCAGCAGGGCCTTGGTCACCCGGAAGACGCCGGTCAGGTTCGTCTCCACGACCTGCCGGAAGTCCTCCAGCGAGAGTTCGGGGGTGGGGTGGTAGATCCCGATCCCGGCGTTGTTGATCAGGATGTCCAGGCGGCCGCAGCGCTCGCGGACGAACGCGGCGAGCTCCGCGACGCTCGCGTCGTCGGTGACGTCGCAGGCCGCGCCGTGGGCGAGCGCGCCGGTGGGCGATTCCGCGGCGAGCTGGGCGGCGGTCTCTTCCGCTGCCTGGCGGTTCGTCCCCGTCAGCACCACCTGGATCCCCGCGTCCAGGAGGAAGGCGGCGACCGCGCGGCCGATGCCCCGGGTGCCGCCGGTGACGAGGGCGACCTGGCCGGTGGGGGCTTGGGGGCTGGCCATCGGGTGAGGGCGACCAAGTGTAAGTGGGGTTACCGGCGGTCAAACCGGTGATCTGTCAGACGACTCTCATCCGGCGCGCGCGCCGTTCGGGACCGGTCGTTCCGGGATCGCGAGCGCCGGCACGATCCCGTCGGAGTACCCGAGGTCGAAGAGCATCGCTTCCGAGAGGACGCCCGCCATCTTCCGCGGCGGCAGATTGACGACGAAGAGGGCCTGCAAGCCCTCGATCTCCCGCGGGTTCTCCCGCTCCTGTTTCATCCCGACCACGACCGTCCGGGTCGCAAAGCCGAGATCGACGGTCAACCGGACCAGCTTTCGTGAGTTCGGGATATCGGACACCTCCAGGATGGTCCCGACGCGGATGTCGATTCGCGTGAGGTCTTCGAAAGGGATTTGTGGTTTGGGAGGGGCGATGCCGGGCATGGGTTGGGGATTGTGGCGGTGTGGGTTGGTTTGGCTCCTCGTCGAGGTGGCGAGTCTCGCGCTACCGCGCGATGCCGGCCGGAGGCCGGCGCTCCGAGGCGGCGCCATCCGGGCGCGGCCGCAATGCACCCCCTCCGCGGGCCGGAGGCCCCCGCGTGCCCGGCTGAAGACCCGCGGTCCCCCCCCCAACCCCCTGCGCCCCCGGTCGGCCCGGCGGGGCGGGGGCCGGCCCCGGGCCCCC
>JAPPGX010000167.1:0-6598 GCA_028877265.1 Acidobacteriota bacterium | reverse complement strand
CCCCGGGGGGGGGGGGGGGGGGGGGGGGGCGCCCGCGGGGGCCCCCCCGGGGGGGGGGCCCAAACCCCCCCCCCCGGGGGCGGGGGGCCCCGCGCGTGCCGGTCTGAAGACCGGCGGTCCCCCGCCCTACCGCGTGCGCACCGGGTCGGCCGGGCGGGGCGGGAGCGGACGCGGGTCCGCCTCGACCGCCGCCATGATCTCGGCGATGGCGCGTTCGAGTTGGGGATCGCCGCCCTCGATCACGGACTTGGGGTCGTTGTCGACCTCGATGTCGGGGTCCACGCCGTAGCCCTCGATCACCCACTCGCCTTCCGCGGAAGCGAAACCGAACTCGGGGACGTTCACCCCGCCGCCGTCCATCAGCACGCCGCGGTTCGTGATCCCGATGACGCCGCCCCAGCTCCGCTTGCCGATGAGCGGGCCGAGTCCGGCCTTCTTGAACATCGCGGGGAAGATGTCGCCGTCGGAGCCCGAGTTCTCGTCGAGCAGGCAGACGAGGTGCGGCGGCGGAACGACGCCCGGATAGGTGCTCGCCGCCTCGTTCGTCCGCGAGTACCCGAGCGAGAGGATCTCCCGCCGGAAGCGCTCGATGAGCATCTGCGAGATGTTCCCGCCGCCGTTCCGGCGCACGTCCACGATCATCCCCTCGCGGCGGACCTGGCTGTAGTACCACTTGATGAACTCGCGGATGCCGTTCGCGCCCATGTCGGGGATATGGATGTAGCCGATCCGGCCTCCGGTGGCCTCCTCGACACGGCGGCGGTTCGCCTCGATGTCGTTCAGGTAGATCAGCGGGTCCTCGTTGGCGACCGGCTGGAAGGTCGCCTTCCGGGCCCCCGCGAACGTCGGCTCGGCGTTCACGGTGAGCTCGATCGGCCGGCCGGCCTTGTGGAGGAGCTGCCGGTAGGGGCTCTCGTCGCCGCGCAGTTCCACCCCGTCGATGGCGAGCAGGTAGTCCCCCTCGGAAACGTTCACGCCCACCTCGCGAAGCGGCGAGCGGTAGCGCGCCTCCTCGTTGTGCCCCTCGAAGATCCGCGCGATCCGGTAGCGTCCCGCGTCCGCGTCCCAGGCGAACCGCGCCCCCGGGAAGCCGGCGCCCGGCCGGTCGGGGATCTCCATGTCGCCGCCCTGGATGTAGGCGTGCGAGACCTGGAGCTCGGCGATCATCTCGTTGATGACGTAGTTCAGGTCGGACCGGTGCTCGACGTAGGGCAGGAGCGACCGGTAGCGGGCGCGCAGGTCGTCCCAGTCGTGACCGTGCAGGTTCTCGACGTAGAAGAAGTCGCGGAACCGCCGCCACACCTCGTCGAAGATCTGCACCCATTCGGCCTTCGGGTCCCGGTCCGCCTCGAGCCCGGCGGTGGAGACGGTCTTCTTCGATGACCCGGTGTTGGTCCCGACGTTGTAGCGGTTGAACGCGCTGCCTTCCCGGACCGCCACCGTCTTCCCGTCCGCGCTCACCGCGTAGCCGGAGATTCCGGTGGCCAGCGTCCCCGATGTCCGCTCCGTGAGGTCGAAGACCCTCAGTTCCGGCGGGCTCGGGGCGCTCCGCCCGTAGAAGAAGGCGGAGGTCTTCGCATACAGCAGGAAGCCGTCCACCGCGGCGAGGCCCTGGTAGTTGTCCTCGTCCACCGGCACCCGCATGACCCGGTCCTGCAGGCCGTCGAAGGCGATCCCGATCGGGGCGTCCGCGTCCCCCGCGTCCTCCCCGCCGTCGCCATCTTCAGCCCCCTCCTCCGCCGGCGCCGGCTCCTCGTCGCTCTCCGGCGGGAAGAGGTGCGGCACGTCGGGACGGAGCGCCACCGCGTAGATGCCGCTCTCGCGGTCGAGCGCGTAGTTCCACTCGAAGTCCGCGATCTGCGGCTGGAACATCCGGTCGCTGATGTAGAAGAGGTAGTCGCCCTTGGCCCCCCACGCGGGCGAGAACTCGTTGAAGTAGGGGCCCGTCACCCGGCGCAGCTCGCCGTCGCCCGCCGACCAGATGTAGATGGACGAGAACCCGCCCGGGTCGTTCAGGCTCATCGCGAGGTGCCCGCCCCGGGGCGACCAGACGTAGTCGTTCACCTGGCCGTGGCGTTCGTTCGCGGCCTCGACGACGGTCTTGTCGGCGACGGTGACCACGAAGACCCGGCCGTCCTTGTCGCTGAAGGCGATCCGGTCGCCGTCGGGGGACCAGACCGGGTTGTAGCGCATCGCCCGGCCGCGCTCGGTGAGCTGCTCCGCTTCGCCGCCGCCCTGGGGAACCACATAGATCTCCTCCTCCCCGCTCGCGTCGGAGATGTAGGCGATCTGCGTCCCGTCCGGGGACCAGGCGGGCCACTTCTCGTGGGCGCCGGGAGTCGCCACCACCGTGCGCGTCGCGCCCTTTTCCACCGGGGCCGAGAAGAGTTCGCCGCGTGCCGCGAAGACCATGCGCTTCCCGGTCGGCGAGATGTCGAAGTGCTCGATGTTGCCGGCCGCCGAGACCCGGGAGGGACGGCTGTGGAGGCCGTCGGTGGGGACCGTGATCTCGATGGGCACCGGAGTCCCGTCGCCGTTCGTGTCGAGCAGATGCAGCGTGCCCGCCTGCTCGAAGACGATCCGTCCTGCCGCGTCGGCGCCCGGCCAGCGGAGATCCCAGGTGTCGGAGTCGGTCCAGGTCCGGGTCTCGCCGCTCCCGGTGTCGTAGGAATACAGGTTGTTCGTTCCCCCGCGGTCCGAAGTGAAGAAGATCCGGGAACCGATCCACATCGGGTCGCGGTCGGAGCGCGGGTGGTCGGTGATCTGCGTCAGTTCCCGGCTCTCCAGCTCGAAGATGTAGAGGTCCTGCGCCCAGCCGCCCGCGTAGCGCTTCCAGGCGCGGAAGTCCCGGAAGAGCGGCGCATAGACCACGCTGCCGCCGTCCGGGGACCAGGCTCCGGCTCCGGCGCGCGGCAGCGGGAGCGCCGTCGGCAGCCCTCCGCCCCGCGCGACCTCGTGGAGCCGGCCCTCGCCGACCCCGTTTCCGTCCCGGAGCGAACGGAACAGGATCCGCTCGCCGTCCGGCGACCAGTCGTAGACGATGTTGTCGAAGCCCCAGCGGGTCGGCAGCGGCCCGGTCGCCGGATAGAACGTCAACTGCTTCGGGGCGCCGCCCCCCGAGGGCATCACGTAGACCTGCTCGTCGCCGTCGTACTGGCCCGTGAAGGCGATCTGGCTCCCGTCCGGGGAGAACCGCGCGAAGAGTTCGCGGCCCGGGTGGGAGGTCAGCCGCACCGCGGTGCCGCCGGTTGCCGAGGCCGACCACAGGTCGCCGGCGTAGGTGAAGACGACGCGGTCCCCGTGGATGTCGGGGAAACGGAGGAGCCGCGTCTCGGCCTCCGCGGGAGTCGCGACCGCCGCGAAAGAGGCAGCGAGCAGGAACGTGATGAAGGTGCGCATGTCAGGTTTCCTCGTCGAATCAGGGCTCGGGCCCGAGCGGTTGCAGAGGACCGGTCCCCGGCCAACAGAACGAGCCGGGCGGGGCTTTGTTTCGTGCCCCCGCCAACGGCCGGACCCGGGGATTGTCTCCCTTGGGTTAAGGGGCCTTCGCCGGGCCACGAGGCACGCATACACTCCGCCTCTTGGGGGAGGGAAAGCCATGACACGCGTGCTTGCCGCAATCAGGGCGCAGTACCGGCGGGTTCTGCCAAAGGACTACTCGCTGTCCGACCTGACCACCGACCTGTCGGCGGGACTGACGGTCTCCGTGGTGGCGCTCCCCCTGGGCCTCGTGGTCGCGATCGCCGCCGGAGCGAGTCCGGACAAGGGCCTTGTCGGCATCATCATCGGCGGGGCGGTCATCGCGCTCTTCACCGCCAGCAAGTTCCAGATCGGGGGTCCCACCGAGGCCTGCATCCTGATCGCGGTGGTGGTGATCGAGCTGTTCGGCTACGAGGGCCTCCTCGCCGCGACCCTGATGGCCGGCGTCTTCCTGGTGGGGATGGCCATTTCCCGGGTGGGGATCCTGATCGAGGCCATGCCGCAGGCGGTCATTACCGGGTTCGTGACCGGGATGGGGGTGATCATCTTCACCGGGCAGATCGTGCCCTTCTTCGGGCTCGCGAGTTCGGTGCACACGCACGACCACAGCGGCGCCGAACACTCGCACTCCTTCCTGTTCATCATGGAGGGGGTCATCAGCCGCGTCGGCAACTTCGAGATGACCACCTTCCTGGTGGGCGCCGCCTCGCTGGCCGCGGTGCTCCTGACCAAGCGGTTCGCGCCGAGGCTGCCGTCCTACGTGATGGGCCTCCTGGTCGGCGCGCTCGCGACCTTCGCGCTGCGGCTCGACGTCGCGACCATCGGCAGCACCTTCGGGGAACTGCCCAACCGGCTGCCGCTGCCGCTGATCCCGTCGCTCGAGAACTGGGTGCCGCTGCTGCCCTACGCGGTGGCCATCGCCTTCCTCTCGAGCGCCGAGTCCCTGCTCGCCGCGCAGATGGCGAGCCGTTCCCGGGGCGTGCCGAGCCATCCCAACCAGGAGTTCACCGCTCTCGGCCTCGGGAACATCGCGACCGCCGTCTGGGGAGGTTTCCCGGTAGGCGGTTGCGTGGCGCGCACCGCAACCTGTCTGGCCTCCGGAGCGCGGTCCCCGCTGGCCGGTTTCTTCCACGCCATCTTCGTGGCGCTCTTCGTCCTTTTCTTCTCCTGGGCGCTCGAGTACATCCCGCTCACGTCGCTGGCGGCGGTGCTGCTCATCGTCGCCGGCCGGATGGTCGAGGTGCACCGGATGAAGGTGATCTGGAGGGCACCCATCGGCGACCGGATCATCCTGCTGGGCACGCTCGGCACCACCCTCTTCTGGGACCTGCGCTTCGTGCTGCCGGTCGGCCTCGCGCTCGCGTCGGTCATCTTCATCCAGCGCGTCTCGGGGATCTTCGAGGTGCGGCGCGGCGACGCGGCGCTCTTCGATTCCGACGAGCTGGTGCCTCCGCGGCCCCTCCCCTTCGAGATGCCCGACGGGGTCCAGATGTTCACTTTCCGGGGAGCGCTCTTCTACGGCACGGTGAGCAGCCTCTCCGACCTGCTCGCCCGGGCCGCCGACGAACGGCCGGCGTGCGTGTTCGGGATGCGCAACGTCTACTTCATCGATCCGACCGCCTGCCTGCTGCTGAAGGACCTGGCCCGCGCGCTGGGACGCAGCGGGACCTCGTGCTACTTCTGGGGCATCCAGCCGGAGGTGGCCGAGGTCATGCACGCCACCGACTTCAAGCCGGAGGAAGGCATCCATTTCTTCCCCGACGCCGCGGGCGCCGTGGAGGCCGCCAGCGCGCGGGCCAGGGAGCTGGGCCACTCGGCCTGAATCTCTCGATGGAGCGCCGCACCTTCCTCGGCCTGATGGCCGCATCTCTCGCCGCCCCGGGAGCGCCGGTCTTCAGACGGGCACCGGCCGGCGCAGCCGGCCGAACTCCGCAGGAGAACGCCCAGCAGCCGCCGCGCAACCCGGCGATCGACGCCCTCTACGACCGCTCGGTGGTCATCGATTCGCTCGCCGTCGGCTACGAGTGGGACGAGGTGGAGTACGACGCGGTCACGCGTTCGGGATACACCGGCATCCAGACCACCCTCCCGAGCAACAACTTCCAGGTCGCGGCGCGGGCGCTCGCCGACTGGCGCCGGCGCATCCGCGAGAACCCCGACAGGCTGGTCCACGCCACCACTGCCGCCCACATCGAGCAGGCGAAGGCCGACGGGAAGATGGCGGTGATCTTCGGCTTCCAGAACGCCACCATGCTGGAGGGCGAACTCCGGAACCTGGACCCGCTCTACGACCTTGGGACCCGGTGCATCCAGCTCACCTACAACTCGCAGAACCGTCTCGGGAGCGGCTGCACCGAGCGGGTGGACGGGGGACTCTCCGACTTCGGGGTCGAGGTGGTGGAGCGGATGAACGAGCTCGGGATCATCGTGGACCTCTCCCACTGCGGGCGGAAGACCTCCATGGACGGAATCGAGGTCTCCTCGAGCCCCGCCGCGTTCACCCACACCTTCTGCGAGGCGATCTACAACGACCACCCGCGCGCCAAGACGGACGAGCAGATCCGCGCCATGTCGGCCAAGGGCGGGGTCACCGGGATCGCCAGCCTCGGCTACTTCGTGGGGCCCGACCCCGACACCTCGCTCGAGGACTACGTGAACCACATCCTGCACGCGGTGAACGTGGGCGGGATCGAGCACGTGGGCGTCTCCACCGACCACGCGATCCGGGGACTCAGGTCCTGGGCCACCCGCGAGAACTGGTACGAGCCGCGTCTCAGGAACTTCAAGCCGAGCTACCGCGTGCGCTGGCCTCCCTTCATCGAGGGTCTCGACGAGCCCGAGCGCTTCCGCAACGTCGCCCACGCGCTCGACCGCCGCGGCGTCTCCGAGGTGGACATCGCGAAGATCCTGGGCGGTAACTGGGTCCGCTACTTCCGCGACATCTTTGGCGCGTAGGAGGTGGGAGCGCCGGTCTTCAGACCGGCACCCGCTGGCCGCAGGCCAGCGGAACCGCACGATGCTGAACCCGCCTGAAGGACGCACCGGCTTGGAACGCCGGTCTCCAGACCGGCACGCGCGGTGCTCCGCTCCGCAGTCTACCAGTTCCGTAGTGTCCCGT
>JAPPGX010000120.1 GCA_028877265.1 Acidobacteriota bacterium | reverse complement strand
AAAGAGCAATCTATCGGTTACAAGACACGTATGGCGGTGCTCCGCACCGCGCACGGCGCAACCCCACCCACCCCAATGGCCCACCCCGCCCGGGCCCTCACCAGTCGATCGGTCTCCGGTCCCGGAAGAAACCCCCGGTCGGCCCATCGGCGCCGAGCGTCGCCAGCCAGAGCGCGGTGTCGGCCCCTTCCTCGACGGACCGGTTGGCCCCCACGCCACCCATCCGGGTGCGGACCCAACCGGGGCACATGACGTTCACCTTGACCGACTTCGGCAGGCCGCGGGCCGCCGCCACCGTCAGCGCGTTCAACGCCGCCTTGGCCACGCCGTAGCCGCCGGGCCCTCCCATTCCCTCCGAAAACGCGCCCCAGCCGGAGGAGACGTTGACGACCCGCCCATAGCCCCGCGCCACCATGCCCGGGGTCAGGTGGTGCATCAGCAGCCAGGGACCGTGGACCATGACGGCCATGGATTCGGCGAAGTCCTCCGGGTCGTCCAGAACGCCGCCGGACCCGAGAAAGCCGGCGTTGTTGACGAGGACGTCCACCGGCCCGGCCTCCTCCACCGCGCGGCGGATGCTGGCGGGATCGGCAACGTCCAGTTGCAGGGCGGCGGCGCCGATCCGGCGAGCGGCGTTCTCTCCGGCGGAAGGGTCACGGGCGCCCAGCAGGACCTCATGGCCCAGGTCCACCAGCCCGCCGGCGATGGCAAGACCGATGCCGCGATTGGCTCCGGTCACGAGCGCGCGTTTCATGATCTCCACCTCAATCGGCCATCCGCAGGGTCATGCCGATGATCTTGTCCGCTTCTCCCACTCCGCGTAAAGAGGAGCCGGACCGGAGCCGCACCCTCTTCGAAACCCTCATCCTGGACGGTGGGCTCGCCACCGAACTCGAGGCCGACGGGTTCGACCTGAACCACCCGCTATGGTCGGCGAAGGTGCTCATCGAAACGCCCGAGGCCGTCCGTGCGGTCCACGCCCGGTTCCTCGCCGCAGGCGCCGACTGCGTCATCTCGGCCACCTACCAGGCGAGCTTCCCCGGCCTCGCGCGCTACGGGCTCTCGGACAAGGAGTCGGAGCGCCTGTTCCGGCTCGCCGTGGAGCTCGCGGCGGAAGAACGGAACCGCTTCTGGCGCGAACCGGCGAACCGGGAGGGACGGCGGCGGCCGCTGGTGGCGGCCAGCGTCGGCCCCTACGGCGCCTTCCTGGCCGACGGCTCGGAATACACCGGCGACTACCGGGCCGACGACGCCGCGCTCGCCGCCTTCCACTGGCGGCGGCTCGAACTCCTCGCGCGCTCGGGCGCCGACCTGCTGGCGGTCGAGACGATCCCCTCGGCGCGCGAGGGACGGGTGCTCCGGCGCCTCCTCGACCGGCTCGACGACCCCCCGCCGGCGTGGGTCTCCTTCACCTGCCGGGACGGGGGCCACCTCTCCGACGGGACGCCCGTCGGGGAGGCCGCGGCGGACCTCGCCGACTGCGCCCGGGTCCGCTGGGTCGGCGTCAACTGCACGCCGCCAAAACACCTCGGCGCGCTCATCCCGAAATTCCGGGCGGCGACCGGGAAACCCGCCGTCGCCTACCCGAACGGCGACGGCCGCTGGGATGCGGTCCGGAAGGTCTGGGAGATGCCGGCGGAGACGGCGGACCTGCCGGCGCTGGCCCTCGAATGGCGCCGGCTCGGGGCCGAACTCATCGGCGGTTGCTGCCGGACCCGGCCCGCGGACATCCGGGAGATCCGCAGCGCCCTGACCAAAGACGGCGCCTGAGCCCTCAGGGGGTTCCGAGCTTGCGGAAGCGCTGGCGGTAGGTCCGGACGGTCATCGGGGTGCGGACTCCGTCACGGAGCACTCCGAGGTCCAACGGCTCCCCGGCAGTGACGTTCAGCCGCAGATAGACGAGACAGTCCCGGACCGCCGGGTCCGATTCGACCCCGTCCACGGAGTAGATGACGTCTCCCGGCCGGAGGTCGTGGAGCTCGAGCACCCCGGCGCGGGCGTTGACGCGGGTGACTTCACAGGCAAAGCCTTCGGGATCGAAGCCCAGGTCGCGCTTCCGCGCTTCGGTGAGCGGCGCGGTGGTCAGATGGGTCTGGGGATCGATCGACCAGTAGCGGTAGGCGATGTCGGAAACCCACCACTGCAGCGGCAGTCCGATCACGAGCTCCACCGGCCCCGCCCCCGGCCGCTCCACGGTCAGGGGGAGGCGCGTCGCGGTGCGGTCGAGGCCGTCGTAGGCGTAGAGCAGGTCCCCGAACGTCAGGACCCGGCTTCCGGCGAAGTTCACGATAGCGTCGCCGGGGAGCAGTCCGGCGGCCATGGCCGCTCCCTCGGCGCGCTCGACCACGAGGCCCCGCGGCACGTCGAGGTGGATGCCGAGGTCCCGGACGTTCGGCGAGCGGAACATCTCCCGCCGCTTGTCGAGGGTTCCCTCCCGCTCCCGCGCGGCGGCCCGGTAGTCCCCGATCATGTGGCACTCGACGCAGCGCCCCCGCTCCAGCTCCTGCACGCGCAGGCGGTCCAGCTCGCGGGCGAAGAAAGGCGGCGGACGCGGACTTGCCGGCAACTCGCCGGCGAGCCATCGCTCGTGCTCCTCGAGGCCCGCCCGGAGCGCGAGGGTGAAGCTGTCGAGGTCCAGGTACGAGTCCGCCGAAACCGCGTCGCGCCCGCCGTAGCGCAAGTAGATCTGCTCGTCAGGACTGACGATGAAGAAGTAGATCGAGTGGTGCCAGTCGAAGTCGAACAGGCCCACGTCGATCCGGTTCATCCGCGTGATGCGCGCGCGGACGAACCGTTCGAGCAGACGTCCCCTCTCGGAATCTCGCGGCGACAGCACCACCTGTGCGTCGAATCGTCGGCCGGTGATTCAGGGGGAGCAGCGGAACTCGACCAGGAGCGGCCGTCCCGTCTCTTTCGCCAGCGCCAGCGCCTGCTGGTAGTTGCCGAGCCACTCGAGCGTGTCGTCCTCGAACGGCTGGCCTTGAGCCGCCGACGAATGCCCCGAAGCGCTCAGCCCGACGAGCAGGCCGGCAGCGGCGAGGAGCGGAGCGCCGCGTCCCACCGGTTCAATTTGTTGCATGACAGTCATTCCTCCGCGCTTTGTACCGTCGCGAGAGACTCGGGGTCGACGGAACGCCCGCCGCTCTCCGTCACCGGGACCCGCAGCCCGTCCACCATCGCGCACAACCGGTCGGTGCAGGCCTGCGCGTCCACCTGGACCCAGCCCCCGGGATCCGCGCGCAGGACGCGGGCCGCGAAGAACGAGCGGTCCGCGAAGCCCCAGGTGTACCAGCGGAGTTCGGGTTGCGAGAGCTCGGTGGGGGCCGTCTGCCGCCACGACGGGGCCAGTTCGATCTCGGGCGAGGGGGTGATCACCGTCGGCAGTTCGGTGTCCGGCCTGGCTTTCCCCGTCACCTCGCGCGCGCGCTGCACGTTGTCCATCGCGTAGGTGTGCCAGCCCGGCTCGTGCCACGCATCGACGACGAGCCAGTCGCCTTCGATCCGCGCCGCGTAGCTCACGGCGAGGTTTTCGCCCAGCCAGACCTCCTGGCGCGGCGGTTCCGCGGTTCCCTGGGCGCCGGCTGCGGCGGCGATGCCGGCGAGCATCAGCGCCGCCAAACCGGTTATGGGGATCAGGTTCTTCATGGAATCGCTCCCGGTTCGTTCCGTGTCGCAGAAATCGTACGGCATTCGTGTCTTCGTCGGGAATGACGCGGGCTCGACTCGATGGAACACCATTGACAAATAGTTTTGTCAATGATTTCATTCCGGCCCATGCTCGATGTGGCCGTCATCGAAGAGCCCGCCGCGGCGGCGGTAACCCTCGACCCGAAGCGCGCCCGGCTGCTCGCGGAGATGGCGGAGCCGGTGTCGGCGGCAACCCTGGCCGTCCGGGTCGGCCTCCCCCGGCAGAAGGTCAACTACCACCTCCGGACGCTCGAGAAACACGGCCTGGCCCGGGTCGCCGAGGAGCGCCGCTGGGGCGGGCTGACCGAACGGCGGCTGGTGGCGACCGCCCGCTCCTACGTGGTGAGCCCGGCGGCCCTCGGCCCCCTGGCCAGCGACCCCGGGCGCACGCGGGACCGGCTCTCGGCCGGCTACCTGGTCGCGCTCGCGGCCCGCGCCGTGCGCGAGCTGAGCCAACTCCTCCGGCGCGCCGGCCAGACGGGCAAGCGTCTCGCCACCCTCTCGATCGATACCGAGATCCGGTTCTCCTCCGCGGAGGCCCGGGCCCGGTTCAGCAATGAACTCCTCGCCGCGGTCGGTGACCTGGCGCGGCGCTACCACGACGAATCCGCGCCCGGCGGCCGGCGGCACCGATTGGTGGTCGTCGCCTACCCGACGCCGGCGGGCGCCCCCGCCAAGGAGGCATCATGACCATCAAGCGCGATCCATCCGGCCGCCGCTCGATCCAGGCCGAGGCCGAAGTCCCTGGCACGCCCGAGGAGGTATGGGAGGCCATCGCCACCGGCCCCGGCATCGGTTCCTGGTTCTACCCGACCGACGTCGACGAACGCGTCGGGGGCGCGCTCAGCTACCACACGGGTTCCGAGATGGACCACATTCCGGCGAAGGTGACCGCCTGGGACCCGCCCCGCCGGTTCCGCCACGAGGGGAAGGACTGCGGGCCGGACGGGCCGCCGACGGCCACCGAGTGGACCATCGAACCGCGCGCCGGCGGCCGCTGCCTCGTACGCGTGGTGCACAGCCTGTTCGCGAGCACCGACGACTGGGACGACCAGCTCGAGAACTTCGAGGCCGGCTGGCCGCAGGCGCTCGTCATCCTCCGGCTCTACCTCACGCATTTCCGGGATCAACGCGCCTCGATCCTCCGGGCCTACGGAGCGTTCGACGGCTCGGTGGACGAAGCGTGGACGGCTCTGCTGGCCGCACTCGACGCGCGCGGGCGCGCGCCGGGCAACCCCTGGACGCTCTCCGCTTCAGGCGCTGCGGACCTCACCGGCATCCTCGAAGAGGTCCACGCGAGCTCGCGTCAGCCGACCGTCTTTTTCCGCACCCGCGAGCCGGCGCCGGGAATCGCGGCGGCGTGCGCCTACAAGATCGCCGAGCGGGCGACGGTGGTCCTCAGCGTCTACTTCTACGGCGACGTGGCGCCGGTGGCAGCGGCCCGCGACGCGGAGGGGTGGCAATCCTGGATCAAGGCGCGCTTCCCGTAGCTCGACCGCCAAACAAATCCCCCGCCGGCCTTAGGATTCGGCGGCCATGAGAACCGCCGCCGGGCTGACGCTCCTCTCCACCCTCTTCGCAGTATCCGGGGCGGCCCAATCCGGCCACAACCTCGAACGCCCCAGCCACTGGAAGGCGCGCTACGACGACGGGACCAGCGCTTCGGAACGCCGTTTCGTGGTGATGCGGCCCGGCTGGCACGTCTTCGCCGGCCCGGGCGGACTGTTCTGGGACCCGGGGAGCTACGCCTCGGGCGCCTACGCGGTCAGCAGCACCATCTTCCTCTTCCCGGAAGGCGATCCGGAACAGTCCGGGTCCACCCGGCTCGACAGTCCCTTCGGCCTCTTTCTCGGCGGCAGCGACCTGGAGGCGGACGGAGCCCGCTACGTCGCGTTCGAGCTGCGGAACGACCGCCACTTCCGAATCGCCGAGCACACGGGCGGCGAGACACAGGATCTAGTGCCCTGGACGGCCCACGACGCGGTCGTGACGTCGGGCGCCGACACCACCGGCCCGGTCAGGAACCTGCTCGCCGTGGACGTGCGCGGGGATCACACGGTGTTCTATCTGAACGATCAGGCGATCGCCGAACTGCCCGGCGACCGGGTGGCGCTCGACGGCTTGATCGGAGTTCGCGCGGGCGCCGGGCTCAGCATCCACGTGACCGAGGTGGACATCGGCCCGAACCGCCGCGACGAGTAGCGAATCTGGCCGTCCCCGACGGACCACTACTCGGTCCGCAATGCCACCATGGGGTCCACGCGGGTGGCCCGGCGGGCCGGGACGTAGCACGCGAGCGCGGCAATGGCGAGGAGAGATGCCGGGGCGAGCACGAGCGTCACGGGATCGACCGGACTGACCTCGTACAACATGCCGGCAATCAGATGCCCGAAGGCGACGACCAACCCGAGCCCCACGGCGGCGCCCACGACGGCTGGTCTCAAGCCGCGGGCAAGGATCTCGCGAACGATGCCGTCGGACCTCGCACCGAGCGCCCGGCGGATGCCGATGTCGCGCGTCTGTCGGCTCACGCTGTACGACAACACGCCGTAGAGACCGACGGCGGCCAACACGAGCGCCAGCACCGCGAAGCAGCCGAACAGCGCACCGGCAAGGCGACGTTGCCAGATTCGATTCGCGACGCGACCCTCGTAGGTCTGCACGTCCAGGAATGACTGGTTCGGATCCGTCTCGCCGATGATCGCTGTCGCAGCCTGGGCGATGAGCATCGGATCGCCACTGGTGCGAATGACGTAGTACGGACCTCGGGTCCCGACCTGGGCCTGCGCGCGATAGAGCTCGAATCCCGGGTCGCCGTCGATCTCGTGGTGAAGCACCGGGGCCGATACGCCGATCACCGTCCACCAGACATCTGCTCGTCCCGTGCTCTCCAGTTGCAGCCGTTGGCCGATTGGATCGCCACCGGGCCAGAGCCGTTCGGCGAGACGCTGGCTGACCACGGCCACTGGAAGCGTGTCGATTCGGTCCCAATGCTCGAAGGCGCGTCCCCGGCGGATGGCGATGTCCATCACCTCGAAGTAGTCCGGTCCGACCGAGTGGTGGTTGACGTACGGATTCCTGACCTCATCGTCCAGACCCTGTCCATCGACGCGGATGGCCACCGGCGCGCGCGGCGCGCCGCCCATCGGCAGGTTGTCGTCGAAGGTCACCGCCGTTACCCCGGGCAGCTCGCGAAACCGCGACACGACGCGATCGTGAAACGCACGCTCCTTCTCGAACGAGTTGTACGCCGCCCACCCCAGCTCGACCCGAAACGTCAGCGTGTGGGCCGCGTCGAACCCGGGGTCCACGCGAGTGAGGCGCCAGAGGCTCTGCAGCATCAGGCTGGCGCCGGCGACCAGGACCACGGCGAGTGCGACCTCGCCCACGACGAGCAGCGTCTGCAACAGGCGGTGTTGCCCGCCTTCCGACGATCCTCGCGCGCCCTCCTTGAGCGCGGCGTACGGCGCCTGCGAGGTGATCCGCAACGCCGGCACGAGCGCCGTGACCAGCGCCGTCAACACCGCGACGCTCATGAGAAAAGCCGCCACGGCCAGGTTCACCTCGATCTGCATCCATGGAGGAAGCTGGACGGGGACCAGCCTCGTCAGCACGCGAACGCCGGCGAGCGCCAGCACCGCTCCCACGACCGCGCCGCCAAGGGCGAGGACGATGCTCTCACCCAGGAACGCCCGGATGACGCGCCAGCGGCCGGCTCCGAGCGCCGTGCGCGTGGCCATCTCACGATCGCGCGCGATCGCGCGCGACAGCAGCAGGTTCGCCACGTTGGCGCACACCACCATCAGGATCAGCGCCACGGCGCCGAACAGCAGCAGCACGTACGGCCGGACCTGACCGCTGTACATCTCGCGAAGCGACGTGACCTGAAAGCCGAGGCCGGTATTGGTGGCCGGGAACTCGCGCTCGAGCCGGCGCGCCAGGTCGTGGATGGCGTCGCGCGCGGCCTCGAGGCCGACACCGGGCGCCAGGCGCGCGAGCACCCACCGCCCGCGGATGTCACGCCGCTGATACGTCGCCGGGTCGGGCGCGATGCCGGGGCTGCGGAAGAGATCGGAATGCGACGGGAAGTTGAACCCGGGCGGCATCACCCCGTAGATCGTGTAGCCGGGCGCGCCGTCGAGCGTGATCGAGCGTCCGACGATATTCGGGTCCCGGCCGAACTTACGCACCCACAGGCCGTGGCTGATGACGAGTCCGAAGGCCCGGGTGCGATCGAAGCTGGCGGGAAACGTCGTTCCGACGACCGGGTCGACCCCGAGCAGGCGAAAGAGATTGTGGGTCGTGAGCGTCGCTTGCAGTTCTTCCGGTGTCCCGAAGTCACTGGCGTTGTACATGGCCCCATCGGTGTACATCGCGGCGTCCTCGATCACCGGAAGCGCAAGCAGATCGTCCAGCTCCGGCACTGCCAGCTGGCCGCCGTCCGCGCCGCCGCGGACGCTGGTCACGAGCACGAGCCGGTCGGGCTCGCTGAACGGCGGATCCCGCAGCAGGAGACTGTCAACGGCGCTGAAGACAGCGGCGTTCGCACCGATGCCCAGACCGAGTGTCAGGACCGAAAGCAGCGCGAACCCCGGGCGTGCACACAACGCACGCACGGCACGGCGGATGTCAGTAACGATGGAATCGTGCAGCATGGGTTGGACCGACTCGCGTGATCGCGCCGCTCCGGGCTACCGGGGCGGCCGGTTGGCTCGACGCTCTCATGCGTACTTCCTGGGTTGACATCGGGCTCTCCTCCCGGACGGGGACGCCGGCGCACCTGAGCGGGCGCGCGAGCGGGAACAGGGCGGAACCGCCGGCTCGGCGGCCGCTACGGCGCTTCGGGAGTCAGGCGGGAGGCGCCCGGGAGCCGCGCCCCGCGGGCGTCATCCCGTGGATGCGCGGTGGGGCAACCGGAAGGCCGGCCGAAAGGACGACCGGGTCCGGATTCGCCGGGAGGCCGGAGGCGATGATGGGCGCGTCCTGGGCGTGACAGAGGACACAGTGGTCCGACTGCTCATCGACCTCGTCGTGCAGATGAGGGAAGGCGCTGACGGCCAACAGCAGGAACGCCGCGAGGGCGGCCCACGGAAGCACCTTGCGCCAGTTCGACCCCACGGAGCGGATTCTCATCCCAACCGGCGGACGCGTCAATTTGGAGTACAGGGCCCCGGGATATGGCACCAATGGCAAACTGCGGTCGACCTTGAAAAAATGCAACCCGACCGTGGAATTTCAAGGTAGCGGCCGCCTGCGGACGCTCCTCCCCCTTCTCCGGGCCGCGGCGCCGGCGTGCGTTGGGCTGCTGTTGGCCGCACCGTGCGCGGGTGCCCAGGAGATGCACGCGATCCCTCTCGAGGACACCGCCGAGACCAGCGCCAATGCGAGTCTCGGGGATCTCGACGGGGACGGCGATCTGGACATCGTCCTCGCGAAGGGGCGCCACTGGCCGCTGAAGGACTGGGTCCTGCTGAACGACGGCGCGGGCGGCTTCGCGGAACGCCACGAACTCCCCGGCTCCGCGGACAACACCTACACCGCGGCGCTCGCCGATCTGGACGGTGACGGGGACCTCGACCTGGTGGTGGGGAACGACCGCCCCGACGACAAGCGCATCTACCTCGGCGAGGGGACCGGTTCGTTCGTCCTCGCGGGAACCTTCGGCGACGCGTCCTGGCCCACCCGGAACGTCACCGTGGCCGACCTGAACGGCGACGGCCGTCCCGAGATCGTCGTCGCGAACCGGGGTGGGCCGGACAACCGCAGCGCCAACTACGTCTGCGTCAACGACGGGTCCGGGGCGTTTCCGGACTGCCGGGTGCTCTCCCGGAACTCGGCCACGACGATCGGGGCGGCGGACCTCACCGGCGACGGATTCACGGACCTGTTCGTGCCGCACCGGGACGGCGGCCAGAGCGTTCTCTACGTGAACGACGGCAGCGGCGGATTCTCCGAAGCCCACGCGGTCGGTCCCCCCGAATCCGCGACCCGAGCGGTGACCTTTGGCGACCTGAACGGCGACGGAAGGCTCGACATCGTGCTGGGCGACCAGCTCGCGGGCGGGGTGTGGCTCTACCTCGGCCGGGACGGCACTTCCTTCGAGAAGCGCCGGCAGATCGGGGCGTCGGCCGACAACGCCTACTCGCTGGCGGTCGACGACCTCGACGGGAACGGAGACCCGGACGTGGTGATCGGCAACCGCGGGGCGCCCGGCGCCATCCTCACGAACGACGGGTCCGCAACCTTCACCCGGGCCCCCTTCGGCGACGCCGAGGGCGCCATCTACGGGCTCGCCATCGGCGACGTCAATGGCGACGGCGTTCCCGACATCGTCGCCGGTCGGTCTGACGCACCGAACACCCTGTATCTCGGCCGGAGCCGGTAGCGATTCCGGGGCCCGGCCGCGGCCCGAACCGCTACGCCGGGTTGCCCAGCGTCTTCAGGTGCCGGTAGTGGGACTGCAGCGCCGCGAGAAACGACGGATAGGAGTGGTAGCGAACCGAGAAGTCGCGGCACGTCGCCTCGACGATCTTCCTGAGGCGCGGGTAGTGGAGATGGCAGATGTTCGGGAACAGGTGGTGCTCGATCTGGTTGTTCAGGCCTCCCAGGTACCAAGCCGCCAGCTTGCTCCGGGGCGCGAAGTTCGCCGTCGTCTCCACCTCGTGAACGGCCCACTCCTTTTCCATCGCGCCCGACTCCGGATCGGGTGACGGAAAGGCGGTGACTTCCACGGTATGGGCCAGCGAGAACACGAGTGACAGGGTCAGGCTGGCGACCAGGTTGATGAGCAACAGCACGACCAGCACGTGCCACCAGGTGTTGAAAAAGAGCGGGAGGACCAGGGCGATTCCGACGTAGAAGGCCTTGGTCAGCCAGAAGTTGGCGTGCTGCGACGGACTCGGCTTCGGCAGGGAGTAGTTGCCGATGCGCCCGGAGATGATCCGGCGGATGTCGCTGTAGATCACATTGAGGGTCAACAGGCTGTACATCGGGAACGCGTAGAGGTGCTGGAACCGGTGCCAGGGCCGCCATTCCTGCAGGTGGCTCCAGCGCAGCATCCCGCCCGTCTGGATGTCCGTGTCCATTTCCTCGACGTTGGTGTAGGTGTGGTGGAGGACGTTGTGCTTGTGCTGCCAGATCATCTGGCTGGCCCCGATGAAGCTCGCGGTGGAGCCGGCCAGCCAGTTGATCGTGCGGTTGCTGGAGTAGCTGCCGTGGGCGCCTTCGTGCACCAGGTTGAAGCCGATGAGCGCCAGCGCCTGTGAGAGGGCGAGGGCGGCGACGATCGTCGTGAGGATGTGCGGGGAGAAGAAGACCAGGAAGACGTAGGAAGCGACGAACCCGGTCAGGATGATCGCGGTCTTGGGCAGCATGCGCCAGCCGCCCGTCCCCCGGGTCCTGATGCCGGGGAAGCGCTCATCGACGCGCTTTTTCAGGGTCGCGTAGAAGCCTACGTCCTTGTCGAAGGTGATCTTCCGGTAGGTGGCTTGCGAAGAGGTCGGCGACATGGATTCTCGCTTTCAGTTTCGGTATTCAGGATATGCCAGGACCAGCAGGCTGATGAAGATGTCGGAAGGGATCCGCTAGCGGGGCCTCGATTCCCAGGCGTCCTCGCCGTAGAGGGTGAATTCGTCCACCTCGAACCAGAACTCGCCCAGCTCCGCTTCGCCGCGGCGCGAGAGGTAGAGCCCCGTGCAGCGGGCTCCGTCCCAAAGGGCGGCGCCTTCTGGTACCTCAACCGGTTTCAGGTCGTCGGCGCCGAGTTCCACCAGCCGCCAGTCATCCACCACTTCCACCCTCTTCCCGAACCCGACCCCGCTGCAGCGGAAGGTCAGCTCGAAGGCGTGACTGCCCCGGGCGTGGAACCGGATGCCGCCCAGGTTCTCCAGACTGATCGGGTTCCCGCCGCGATCGAAGGGCTGGTACATCTGGGCCAGCGGGCCGCGAGCGGCGCCGCTGGCCAGGGTGCCGTCCACGCGGGCGGCCGCCGGCGTCGCGGCGGCGCCGCCGGCAATGAGTGAGAGGTCGGCGCTCGAGACGCCGTTCGTGAACGTGTGCCAGCGGACCCCGGTGTGGGCGAAGAGGTCGCCGTCCTCGAAGTCGTCGAACGCCACGACCTGATCGGCTGCCAGGTCCTCCGGGAAGGGTGTCGAGGAGGGCTTCGACGCGGCCATCGTCGGGGCGATGCCGTCGCGGAGAGCCACCAGGTGATTCGTCGTCCGGATGATGAGCTGTCCTTCGGAAATCGCCGGCGTGGCGAGGCACACCTCGTCCATGGAGTTCATCGCGAGTTCTTCGTACTCCGGACCGGCGCGGATGACGAAAACGTCGCCGTCCTCGCTGGTCAGATAGACGCGGCCGTCGGCGGCGATGGGCGAAGCGGTGTAGGCGCCGCCCCGCTGGCCGATCCGCCGCCGGTACGCCCGCTCGCCGGTGGCGGCGTCGAAGACGGTGAGGACCCCGTTCGTCGCGACCACGTAGAGATAGCCCTGGTACACCAGCGGCGAGGCCATGTACGGCCCGTCGCGGGGCGAACTCCAAGCGACGTGGTCGTTGGAATTCGTCCCCTCCGCCAGCGAGATGTCGCCGCTGGCGCCCGTCCGGATCGCGAAGATCGGGCGGATCCGGTAGCCGCTCGTCAGGTAGATGAGCTCCCCGTCCACCACCGGGGTCGGGGTGGTGTTGTTCGAGCTGCCCGACATCCGCCAGAGTTCCGCCCCGGTCATCGGGTCGTAGCCGAACATGGTGCCGGCGCCGTTCGTGATGAGCTCGGCCCGCTCGGGTCCCGCGTGGACGGTCGGTGTCGAGAACGCGGAGATCAGGTCCCGCTCCGTCCGCCAGACCTCCTCGCCGCTAGCAACGTCAAAGGCAGCGATGAAGGAGCCTTCCTGCTGGTCGGCCTGCACGATCACCAGGTTCTCCCAGATGATCGGGGAGCTGGCGGCCCCCCACTGGTAGGTGTCGTCGTAGGAGGCGCCCGAGTCCAGCGGGCCGAGATCCACCTGCCACTGCAGCTCGCCGTCGAAGTCGTAGAGGAACAGGTTGCCGGTGGCGATCAGCACCGCGACGTGTTTCCCGTCGGTGGCCGGCGTGGCCGAGGCGTAGCTGTTCTTGGGGTGCCGCGAGATCTCCGGGGCCTCGGCGACCGCCTCGCGCACCCACAGCACGTCGCCGCCCTGACGGTCGATCGCGTACACGAACCAGGTGTTCCGCTCCCGGTCGGAGCGGCGGTCCATCCGCCCGTCCGGCCCGAAGCGGAAGACCGGGTCGGGATCGTCGCTGACCGCGGTGGTCAGGAAGATCCGGTCGTCCCAGATCACCGGGCTCGAGTGCCCGAGCCCCGGAACCCTCGTCTTCCAGAGGACGTTGTGCCCGGTCTGCGCGTCCCAGAGCGTCGGCGGGTTCTGGCCGTCAGCGACCCCGGAAGCGAGCGGGCCGCGGAACGATGGCCACTGGAACCGGTCGTCGCCGCCCTGGGCGCCCGCCACCAGCGGCACGAGGCACACGGCGGCGACCCCCAGGAAGACCCGCAGACGCTCCATCGGACCGCCCATCGTATCCGGTGGCAGGTCTATCGGGGCCGCTGACTTCACATTGGCTGGGTGGCGCTCCGGCCTGGAACGCCGGGTTCCCGAGCTACGAGGAATGGATGCCGGCTGGCGCCGACTTCCATCCCTCGTGCTCAAGGGGTCTGCGCAGAGCTATCGCTCTGCTCCGAAACAGCCGGCACCCGCTGCGCCTCAGCGCAGCGGAACGGGGTGCGGCCGAAACAGAAGAGCCCCCCGCCGCGGGACGACTGCAAGTAAAACGTGCTGCGCGATCGCAAGTATTTCTTGCATCGGAACATTGAGGGAGAAGTAGCGTCCGCCGAGATGGCGGCGGAACGGGCTTGACCTTCCCTACTGACCCGCACCCATCGCATCCCGCGCCGCCCGCGCCACGATGTCCCGCGGCGAGGCCATCGCGGCGGCCTCCTCGATGGCGGCCGCGGCTGCATCGCCACCCAATTCACCGAGTGCGGTGACCGCGGCCGCCTGCGCCCGGTAGCTGGAATCGTTCCGGAACCGCTCGATCAGGAACGCGGCACCCGCCGAGCCGCCCAGCCGGACGATCGCGGAGGTCCGGACGTCGGACTTCGGGTCCTCCACCGCCGCCGTCCGCAAGACCTCCGCGTCGTCCGCGTGCTCTGGATCCAGCCCCTCGACCGCCGCCTGGCGGACCGCCCAGAACGCGTCTCCGGTCACCGCGTTCCGCAGTGCGGCCCGGGCCTCGTCGCCGCCCATCTCGCCGAGCGCCACCGCCGCGCGGCGCCGTCCGGCGGCGTCGTCGTCCGCGAGCTGGGCCATCCACTCCCCGGCCGGCTTCGAGATGTTCAGCTCCGCCACCAGCACGTCGTCCGCGTCGAAACGGATGTAGCGGGGTTCCTCGGCCGCCGGGAAGCTGAGGTGCTGTTCCCGTCCCTCGAGCGTGAAGGGATGAACCTCGGAGCCGGACTCCGTGACCACCCGCACCGAGAGCGGAGCGCGGTATGCCTCCGGCACCGTGCCCATGCTGGCTTCGGGCCCCTGCGCCTGGCGGATGTGCATCTCCACGGAATCCCCGTCCCACGTGGACTCGATCTCGAGCACCGGATGGCCCGGGCGGCGCAGCCACATGTCGATGAACCAGCGGATGTCCTGGTCCGCGGCCTCGGCGAAGGCGGTGATGAAATCCTCCGTGTCCACCGGCTGGAAGGAGTGCTTCTCCAGGAAGTGCCTGATCCCCGCGCGGAACTCGGCGTCCCCGGTGATGTGGCGGAGCAGCCGGATCAGCGCCGCGCCCTTCGGGTAGGTGTGGGCGTCGAAATTGTCGTTCGGCCGACGCCACTGGTTGGTGACCACGGGCCGCAGGACGCTCTGCGCCTGGCGCAGGTAGGACTCCCGCTTCCGGCGCATGTTCTCGCCGGCCTCGTCGGGGCCCAGCTCGTGGGCGTGCCAGAGGTACTCCGAATAGGTCCCGAAGCTCTCGGTCAGCCAGGTCTCTCCCCAGTCGCGGTAGGTGGTCAGGTCGCCCCACCAGTGGTGCGCCACCTCGTGGGCGACGAGGCCGTGGCTCGGGAAGTCCTGCTCGGCGCGCTCGTCGTGGATCGTGCTCTGACCGAGCACGGTGGCGGTGGTGCTCTCGGCGCCGCCGCCGATCCCGGGAATGGTGATCTGGTCGTACTTGTTCCACGGATAGGGAACGCCGAACTCCTCGTCGAAGAAGGCCATCATCGCCGTCGTCTTGTGGAAGCTGCGGTGGGCGTCCTCGACGTCCTTCGGATACACCCAGTAGTTCACGGGAATGTCGCCGTGGAAGTCCTCGATGACCTCATAGGGGCCGGCGACCAGCACCGAGAGGTAGGTCGGATGGGGCAGGTCGAGCCGCCAGTGGTGCGTCCGGGTGCCAGGCCGGGATCCCTCGCTGATGCCGATCAGCGCCCCGTTGGAGAGCACCTTCCAGTCCTCCCGGACGGTGGCGAGCAGCTCGAAGGTGGACCGGTCCGCCGGATGGTCCACCGAGGGATACCAGTGCCGGGCGCCCTCGGGGAAGGAGAGGGTGTTGATGAGCTGGGGGTTGGCATCGGTCTCGTCCTTGAAGTCGAGTCCGAGGTCGTAGCTGGCCGGCATCCCGTACCGGGTCGCGTCCACATCGATTCCGGACCCGCCGTAGTCGATCTCGAGGACGAGCGTCTCGCCTGCCGCGAGCGACTCGGCGAGCGCGACGGTGAGCGTGCCGTCCGCGTGGGTGAAGTCGAGTTCGTCGCCGCCTGCGCGAACCCCGCGGACCTCGTAGGTCTCGGCGTCCAGGGCGACCTCCGAAATGTTCTCCTCGGCTTGCAGATGGACATCAACCGTGCCATCCATGCTCTTGGTGGTCTCGTCCAGATCGAGGGCGACCCGGTAGTGCAGCACGTCGAAGGGCTCGTCCCGCAGTTCCCGGACCGGCCAGCCGGAGCGGTCCTCGTACGGCGATTCGACCGGCGCGGGCGGTTCGGGGCTACAGGCGAGAGAAAGGAGAGCGGCCAGCGCCGACGCGCCGGCGACCACCGGATTCCGATGCATTGCGGGGACCTCCCCGGGAACGGTCAGCGATTCAGGTCGACGTCCACGCCGACGTGGACGGCGCGCGGTGTGCCCAACGTCTCGATGGGGGTGCGGGCCGAGATGATCTCGGCGTCGAGGAGGTTTTCGCCCGCGAGAAAGACGTGGAGCCGGTCGTTCACCGGATAGGAGACGCGGAGCCCCACCGAGACGAACCCCTCCATGGGCAACTGGTTCCGGTCGTCCTCGAACTGATCGCTCATGAACCGCAGGTCGGCGCGCACCGAGACGGGACCGTGCCAGGCGCCGCCCACCACGCCCTGGTGGAAGGGGACCTGCGGCAGTCGAAGGCCGGTCTCCTCGACCTTGGAGACGGAGAACAGGTAGGCCGCGAAGAACTCGCTGTTCGCGTCGGGGTACACGTAGACCTCGGCCTCGAACCCGCGCGCCCGCGAGCGTCCGATGTTCTGGCGCTGCCGGAAGACGCCCTCGTCGTTCACCTCAAGGGTGACGTTCCCGACCGTGTCCCGAAGCCAGTTCCAGTAGAAGTTCCCCCGCACCAGCATCTTCTCGGTCGGATAGAAGTCGAGGCCCCCCTCCGCTCCGTAGAGGGTCTCCTCGCCGAGTTGGTCGTTCGCCGCGACCCGAACGTTCCCGACCCGGAAGGGCCGATAGAGCTCGTTCAGCGAGGGAGCCCGGAAGCCGCGGTAGGCGGACGCGCGGAGCGTCGTGCTCTCGAGGACGTGGTAGCGAACTCCGAGACGGGGATTCACGCTTGCCTTGGTGCCGGTGTTCTGCCAGAGGTCCACGCGGCCGTCGGCGAGCACTTCGAGGCTCGGCATCAGCTCCAGCCGTTTCTGCAGGAAGGCGCCGAACCGGTTCTGAGAGTGGTCGCCCCACGAGGTGCGCATCCAGTCGGCGCCCGCCTGCAGACCCGCCGCGATCCGGGTGGTGAAGACGCCGCCCACTCCGGAGTACTCGAACATCTGCTGCGCGGTGGGCCTTTCCTCGTTGCGGCCGGCGAGGATCCGCGAGAAGTCGCTGTTCAGGCGGGAGTCCTGGCCGAACAACCGGAGGTCCCAGTTCTCCTGGGTGATCCCGCTCTCCAGCATCACCAGCCGGGAACTGTTGATCTGGATCGGGGTGCCGTTCCGGCGGTCTTCCGAGTAGTAGTTGATCGAGAAATGCACCGGCCCGGACGTGGCCCGGCCGACCATGGACCGGAAGTCCACCCCGGCCGGCTGGTCCACGGCCCCCCGCTCCGCTTCCCGGATGCGGTGATAGCCCTCGCTGTTCAGCATCCGGGCCGCGCCGACGACGGAAATCCCGTCGGCCTCGTGGGACCCGAGCACCTCTGCGTCCTGGATCCCGAAGCTGCCCAGTTGCGCCCGCGCTCGCAGGAGGCCCGGCTCCGGCCGCCGCGAGAAGAGCTGCACCGTGCCGCCGAGCGCCGAACTCCCGTAGAGGGGGCTGGCGGCGCCGCGCGCCACCTCGATACGGTCGAGGAACAGCGTCGGCATCCGGTTCCAGTAGACCCAGTTGCCGAAAGGGTCGTTGAGCGGAATCCCGTCCCAGAGGACCAGCGTGCGGCTCGCCCCGCTCGGGCCGATCCCGCGGAGGGAGACCCCGGTGGTGGTGGGATGGGAGATGAAGCTGGTGTTCCGCCGGAAGAGGCCGAACCCCGGCACCCGGCTCAGCGCCTCGTCCACGAGGGTGCCCGGCGAGTTCGAGAGCTCCTCGCTGTCCACCGCGGTCACGAGCGCGATCGAGTCCACGATCGCCTCTTCACCGCGGGTCGCGGTAACGACCACCGTTTCCGTGTGGGACGGCGGGGCGGTCTCTTCCTGCTCGGCCTCCTCCTGCGCGCCCACCGCTTCGGCTTTGTCGGGTTCGGGCGCGCGGTTCTCGTCCGCGGGGACGCTCACCGGAATCGCCACCGACAGCACGAACCCCGCGAAGAGGCGCCGAAGGAGGCAGCCCGGCAGGGAAGGAGAAGAAACGTCGGAGCGATCCATAGGGCGCGCGCGATGATAACGGGCGCCGGGCCGTTCGGCGGCGGGGCCATACTCCGCCCGATGCGCAGCGGGAGCACCCCGGACAATCCGGTCGCTGCCGCCCGCGGGCTGGTGGCGGGCGCGTCGCGTATCGTGGGGTTCACGGGCGCCGGCATCTCGACCGAATCGGGAGTACCGGACTTCCGCAGTCCCGGCGGGGTGTGGGCCGAGAACCGGATCGTGGACTTCCAGGAGTTCGTCTCCAGCGAGGCGGGGCGGATCGAGTACTGGCGGCAGAAGAGCATCGGCTGGCCCGCCATGCGCGACGCGCAGCCGAATGCGGGGCACCACGCCTTTTTCGAGCTTCACCGCCAGGGCCGGCTCGACGCGCTGGTCACCCAGAACATCGAGCGGCTGCACCAGCGCTCGGGGGTGCCCGCCGAGAAAGTCTTCGAGCTGCACGGCACCACGACCGAGGCGGCCTGTCTGACCTGCGGCGACCGCATCACCTCCGACGAGGCGTGCCGGCGGATCGAGGCGGGCGAGAAGGCGCCGCGCTGCCGCGAGTGCGGCGGGTTCCTCAAGCCGGCGACGATCTCCTTCGGCCAGGCGATGCCGCATGAGGTCCTGGAGCAGTCGGTGGCCGCAGCCGAGGCGTGCGATCTGATGCTCGCGGTCGGATCCTCACTGGTCGTGGAGCCGGCCGCGTCGATCCCGCGGGTGGCCCGGTTCGCGGGGGCGCGCCTGATCATCGTCAACCGCGATCCGACGCCGCTCGACCGGATCGCCGACGCGGTGGTGCGCGGCGAGATCGGGGTGGTGCTGCCGGAACTGGTGCGCCTGGACGGGTAGGAAACTCGGCCTCCGAGAGGTCAGGCCGTGCACTGCGCAGTCGCGCAGCACGTGCCGACCAGAGGTCGGCAATAACAACGTTCCATGTGATGCCGAGAGGTACCGTGCAGTGCCATTAAATCACGCTATATCAACGTGCTATCTTGCTATACTGTCCCTCAGCGAGCCGGCGCAGCCCGCTCGTTCCCGTCGATTTTGTGATATCCAATCGGTAGCTGTAGGAACCAGGAATCCCCCTCAGGAACGAAAAGCACATGATGGAACGACCTTACCGCCTCTCCGCTCGCTTCGTCGCCACCATCGACCGGCCCGGACGCTACGGCGACGGGCGCGGCTCCGGTGGCCTCTCACTGCTCGTCAAGCACACGGCCCGCGGGCACCTAGCCAAGTCCTGGGCGCAGCGCATCAGGGTGGACGGCCGCCAGCGCAACCTCGGGATCGGGTCCTGGCCCCACGTCAGCCTCGCGGAGGCCCGCGAGAAGTGCGCCCTGAACCTCGCCGCCCGGCGCCGGGGGGAGTTGGTGACCGGCCGGAAGCGGGCCGTCCCCACCTTCGAGGAGGCCGTCGAGAAGGTGATCGCGGTGCATCGGGCCGGCTGGAAGGACGGCAGCAAGTCCGAGAAGGACTGGCGGGCGACCCTCCGGGACTATGCGGTGCCGAGACTCGGCGGGAGGCCGGTGGACCGGGTCACCACGTCGGACGTGATGCAGGTCCTGCTCCCAATCTGGAACGAGAAGCGAGTGACGGCGCGTCGGGTTCGGCATCGGATCTCGGCGGTGATGCGGTGGGCGGTCGCCCAGGGCTACCGGGAGGACAACCCGGCGGGGGAGGCCATCGGGGCGGCGCTCCCCAAGAACGGGTTCCGTCCGCGGCATCTCACGGCCCTCCCGTATGCGGAGGTCGCCGGAGCCATCGAGAAGGTGCGGGGTTCCGGGGTGCATCCCGCGACGGTGCTGGCATTCGAGTTCCTGGTGCTGACGGCGTGCCGGAGCGGGGAGGTGCGCGGCGCGCGGTGGGAGGAGCTGGACCTTGAGGCGCGGGAGTGGCGCATTCCGGCGGAGCGGATGAAAACGAACCGGGAGCACCGGGTTCCACTCTCCGCGGGAGCACTTGCGGTGCTTCGCGCGGCGCGTGGTCTGGGGGAGGGCTCGCGAGTTGTGTTCCCTTCGGCGCGAGGTGGCCGGCTCTCCGAGATGGCGATCTCGAAGATGGTCCGGGACCTCGGGATCGGCGCAGTGCCGCACGGGTTCCGGTCGAGCTTCCGGGACTGGGCGGCGGAGTGCACGGACGCGCCGCGTGAGGTGTGCGAGTTGGCGCTGGCCCACGTGAACACGAACCGCATCGAGGCGGCCTACCGGCGCACGGACCTGTTCGAGCGGCGGCGGGCGCTCATGGACGAGTGGGCCGCGTTCCTGGCCGGGAGCCGGGACGCTCGCCCTTAAATCCGCGGAGTCGGTCTCCCATCCCGATGGGGATGGGAGTGCTGTAGGAGACGGCAGTAGATTCGCGGTTGGGGGACACCCACTTTTACGCACGG
>JAPPGX010000180.1:2899-20433 GCA_028877265.1 Acidobacteriota bacterium | reverse complement strand
CGGAAGAAGGCCACTCGCAAGAAGGCGTCCCGAAAGAAGGCGACCCGGAAGAAGGTCACCCGGAAGAAGGCGACGCGGAAGAAGGCGACGCAGAAGAAAGCCACCCTCTCCGCGGCCTCGCCGCCCGCGGCGCCCTCGCCTCCCCCACCGGAACCGGTCGCGTCTTCCTAGCCGATTCCCGACCAAACGAGCCGGCGAGCCGCCCTTCGCCGCCAGGACGCCGAGGTTCGTTTCCCGGTGGAATCGCCGCCCGCGCCACCGGTATCGGGGTCGTTTCGAGGACGGGCCCTATGCTAAATTCTCCGGCCCGCTAAACGCGTTTCCCACAACTTCCACAGCTTCGGGGAGGAGAGTTCCGCCGTGCGTTTCCAGTGTCCGCCATCCACCAAGGGCGCCAGCCGCCTGCGCCTCCGCATCCTCGTAGCCGGACTCTGTCTGGCTCTCACCGCCAGCGCCTGTGGCGGCCCGGACATCGGTGTCAGCGGTGAGGAGATCAAGCTGGGCAGCTTTGCTCCGCTGACGGGCCCCTATGCGGCGCTCGGCAACGTCGGGCGCTCGATGGCCGCTTACTTCGAGTGGCTCAACGATCAGGGGGGTATCCACGGCCGCATGGTCCGGTTGAGCCTCAAGGACGATCAGGGAGATCCGGAACAGACGCCCGCCCTCGTGGAGGAGTTGCTGCGGGAGGAGCAGGTCTTCGCGATGGTGGGCGGGATGAGCAGCGCCAACACCCTCGCCGTCCGGGAAGCCGTGGGGTTGCGGCTGGTGCCCTGGGTGAACCCCGGCTCCAGCGCGCGGGAATGGACAGACCCGCTCGACGCCTACATCTTCTCCATCCTGCCCACATCCGTGACCGCAGCGCAGGTCCTGGCCCGCTATGCGATGAGTGAACTCGGGGTGAGCCGGATCGCCTCGCTGGCGGAGGACACCCCTTTCGGGATCCAGGGTCAGGAGGGCTACCGGCTGGGTGTGCGGCGCTTTTACGAGCAGGTGGCGGCCGCGCTTCCGGACGGCGTGGAAGTGCGTTACGCGCGAATCTCGAGCCGTCCCCGGCGCCCGCGGACCGATGACCCCACCAGTGAGGGTTGGCACGAGTACCCGACCGGAGGCGAAGGGGTCCTGTGGCGGGTCCAGCGGGTTGATGGCGGCCGGTGGGGCCGGCCCGAGGCTGCTCCGGAAGACGTGGGAATGCGTCGCAGCCCGAAGGAAGGAGGCGGCATGGAAGCTGCCCTCGCCGAGTTCAAGGAAAAGCAGGCGGGGGCGATTGTCATCTGGGGCGTCGCCGAGTACGGAGCCGAGGTCGTGAAGGCGATTGCCGCCGATCCGGATTGGAACCCGATCCTGCTTGGCGGGTTCGCGATGGCCGATACGGCGATGATCGATCTCGCGGGCGAGGCGTTCGAGGGAGCGATCGTGGCCTCGACCACTCCCGACCTCTCGGTCGATTCGGACTCCACCCGCCTGGTGAGGCAGATTCTCGCCGACTACGCGCCCGAGGTGCCGTTCGGGGACTACGCCATGCTGGGAATGGCCTGGGCTCAACTGGCTCACGAGGGCATGGAACGGGCGGGAGAGGACCTCAGGCGAATCAACCTCATTCGCGCGCTCGAGACCCTCGACAACTGGCAGGGCCTGTTGGGTCATCCCGTGACGTTCTCCGACCAGAGTCACCTCGGGTTCGACGCCGTGACGCTGAAGCGCGTCGAAGACGGCGAGTTCGTCGCCATCACCGGCTGGCTGTCGGAATAGTCCGCCGCTGCGTGCGCCGGTCAGCGTGGCTGACCGGCCATGCCGAGGACTGAGGCCCTAGTCGCCGGCTCCCGGGGATCCGGCGCCTGCCGTACGTCCGAGGTACGCCTGGCGCACCTCGGGATCGTCGAGCAGTTCCTCTCCGCTTCCCTGGCGGACGATCCTGCCGCCTTCGAGGACGTAGGCGCGTTCCGCGATCTCGAGCGCGCGCACCACGTTCTGCTCGACGAGCAGCACCGCTACCCCGTCCCTGCGGATCTCCTGGATGGTGTCGAACACCGTGTCCACCACCCGGGGCGACAAGCCCAGCGACGGTTCATCCATGAGCAGGAGCTTCGGCGAGGCCATGAGCGCCCGGCCGATCGCGGCCATCTGACGTTCCCCGCCGGAAAGGGTGCCCGCCAGTTGTCCGGCCCGCTCGGCGAGCCGCGGCAGGAGCCTGAAGACAGCGTCCAATCGCTCGGCCGGGGAGCCCTTTCGGCGGACGGCATAGGCGCCCAGCCGCAGATTCTCGGCCACCGTCATTTCGGGCCAGATCCGGCTCCCTTCGGGTACGTGCGCAATGCCGGCCTCGACGACCCGCGTCGAGGAAGCGCCCACGATGGAGCGTCCGTCGAACCGGATCTCACCTGACTCTGGTCTGGACAGGTCGCTGATCGCGCGAAGCGTCGTCGTCTTGCCGGCGCCGTTGGCCCCGAGCAGGGCCACCACTTCCCGCCGATCGACCTCGAAGGTGACGCCGCGGAGTGCGGGCACCCCGCCGCGGCGAACCTTCAGGTCGCGAACCTCGAGGAGACTCATCGGCGCAGTTTCCTCAAGAACCGGCCGACCGGCCCAGATACGCCTCGATCACCGCGGGGTCCCGGGTCACCTCCCCGGGGGTGCCGATGGCGATCGTGGCGCCATGGTCGAGCACATGGACCCGGTCTGAGATGTCCATGACCGCCTCCATGACGTGTTCGACGTAGATGATGCCGATTCCACTCGCGTGAACCTCCCTGAGGATTCCAACCGTTTCACGCACTTCCGTGGGATTGAGCCCGGCGGCGACCTCATCCACGAGCAGGACCCTGGGGCGCGTGGCGAGAGCGCGGGCGAGGTCCAGCCGCTTGCGTTCGGCCAGGTTCAACGAATGTACCGGCGCGCTGCGACGGGGCTCGAGCCGGGTCAGCGCGATGCACCGGTCGGCCGTCTCGGAAGCGGAGGTCCCGGCAACCCGCCCGCCGAACTGGGCGCCCACCAGGACGCTTTCGGACACTGTCAAGGCCAGGAACGGGCGCGGAACCTGAAAGGTGCGGGCGAGCCCCAGCCGGCAGATCCGGTGGGAGGGAAGACGCTGGATTTCCCGCCCCTCCAGGAGGATCTCCCCGGAATCGGGAGCGAACTGGCCGCTGAGGAGGTTGAAGAGCGTTGTCTTGCCGGCGCCGTTCGGGCCGATGAGACCGAGAATCTCCCCATCCCAAAGCGTCAGGTCGAGGCGGTGCACCGCCGTGAGGCCGCCGAAGCGCTTGACCACCCCGCGCGCTTCGACCAGGGCCGATACCGCCGCCGGACCGCTCATCCGAACCTCCTTCGGATCAGCCTCACGAACTGGGCAACACGCGGCGCCGCCCCCCGCGGTTCCAGCAGGATGATGAAGATGAGCAGCGCCCCGAAGGCGGCGAGGTGGATGTCCGCGAGACTGGCGAGCACGAACTGCTCGAGGAAGAGGTAGATCCCCGCACCCAGAACCGGCCCCATCACCGTGCCGATCCCTCCGACCAGCACCATGAGCACGAGGCTGATCGAAAGGTCGAAACCGAACACCTTCTCCGGGACGATGTAGAGGGTGAACACCGCGTAGTAGCCGCCGGCGAGCCCGGTCAGGGCCGCGGTAACGGCGAAGACCGTGACCTGTTGCCGGGCGACGTTGACGCCGGAGGCGGCAGCGGCCTGCGCGTCCTCGCGGAGCGCAATCAGTCCGAGGCCCAGACGCGAACGCCGCACCGCGGCGCTGACGAGTACCGCTGCCACCGCGAGGACCGCGCCGAGCGCGTAGAGCAGGACGGGCCCCAGGTCCTGCTCGAGCGGCAGCGTGAGGCCCGAAGCGCCGCCCGCCGCTTCGATGTGGTTCGCCACGATCCGCGTCGCTTCCGCCACCCCGATCGTGGCGATGGCGAAATAGGGTCCGCGGAGCCGAAGGCAGGGCCATCCCCAGGCCACGCCGTAGAGGGCCGCGAGAAGCGCGGCCACCGGCATCGTGAGAAAGGGATGAAAGCCGGCCAGCCACAGCATGGAGGTGGCATAGGCGCCCACTCCGAAGAGGGACGCGTTGCCGAACGAGATCTGCCCGGCGAAGCCTCCCACCAGGTTCCAGGCGCTGGCCAGCAGGATGTTCATGAACAGGAGCTGGGCGAGCCGCGAGCTGTACGGATTGGCGAGCAGCAATGGAGCGATCAGCGCCAGTCCGCCGAGCGCCCCCACCCCGAGGAGGAGGTGCCGCCGGGTGAAGGACGACATCCCGGTCAGTCCGCGTCGGCCCGGCGCATCACGAGAGCCGCGGTCAGGACCAGGAAACTCACGACGTCCCGGTAGCCGGTGTGGATGTAGAAGGCGGTCAGGTCCTCGGCTATGCCGAGCCCGATGCCGGCGACGAGGATTCCGCCGATATTGGTGAGTCCCCCCAGGACGACGACGCAGAAGCTCTTGAGGAGGAACCGGGCGCCGAACTCGGGAGTGACCGAGTAGAACAGCGACATCAGGCTTCCCGCGGACATCGCCAGCGCGGAACCGATTCCGAACGCGACCGCCCACACCCGGTTCACCGGCACGCCAGAAAGGGCTGCCGCTTCACGGTCCTGAGCTACGGCGCGCAGCGCGAGACCCGACCAGGTGCGCTTCAGCATGAGGGCCAGCACCACGAAGCCGAGCAGCGAGAAGGCGGACACGATCAGCCGCGGAATGCTCAGCGTCAGCGGTCCGACCGCCAGGGACTCGAGCGAATAGGAAGTCAGGAGCGACCGGTCGGCGCCGCCGAAAATCAGATACAGCGCGTTCCGGACGATCAGCCACACCCCGAACAACAGGAGCAGGGTGGTGACCGGCGGGCTGTCCCGGAGGCGAAACACCAGGGTCCGTTCCACGGTGGCTCCCAGCGCGAAGCCGAGCGGAACGGTGATCAGGATGGAAACGAGCGGATCCATTCCGAACGTCGTGTTGAGCCACCAGGTCACGTACACGCCGAGGGTCAGAAAGGCCCCGTGAGCAAGGTTGACGACCCGCAGGACGCCGTAGATCAGGCCGAGCCCGTACGCCATGTAGGCGTAGACCGTGCCCACCAGGATCCCGGACGCCAGGACGGAGAGGAGGTCAACCACAGTGCGGGTTCGTCAGTCGGCGTCCCTGGTGCCATCGACGCCCCGCTCCGACCGGCGCCGGGTGGACGTCTCAGCTTCCCAGGTAGGCGGGTCCCTCCGCCGCATCCGGCGGGAACACGATGCGGACTCCTCCCTCCGGCTGGTTCTGAACGATGACGCAGCGGTTCTCGATCTGCAGGCGGCTCTCCTCCGGGAAATAGAGCCGGCCCCCGGGAAGCAGGGAGTCGTCCAGCTCCAGGTTCTTCAGGGCGTCCCGGATCGTCTCCGGCGCCGTGGAGCCCGCGTTTCCGATGGCGGTGATCAGCGCCCTTGCCGCTTCGTAAGCGACCGCCGGGTAGTACTCGGTTACCGGTCCGCCGAACTGCGCCTCGTACCGTTCGACGAAGTGCCGTGACCGCTCGTAGGGCAGCGCCCGGGTCCACCACTGTGCCGAGACCAGGTGGGAAACCGCCTCGCCAAGGCCCTCGCGAACCGAGCGCTCGGGGCCGCGCGCCCCGTAACTCACCGCGATGTGCCCGAGCCCCTGTTCCACGTAGGCGCGGTGTTGCAGCAGGAAGTCGGGTTCGTGGGCGTCCGACAGAAACACATCGGCCTCGACCGAACGTACTTTCACGATCAGCGAGGTGTGGTCGCTTGAGAGGTGTTCGAAGGATTCGTCGAGGACGAGTTCGAACCGGTCCGTCTGCCCTTCGATGACGTCGTGAACGCCGGTCCGGTATTCCCGGCCGTGGTCCGTGTTCTGCCACACCATCGCGACCCGAAGCGGTTTGGGAAGCCGATCCTGGTCCTGCTCCCACATCAGCCACTCGAGCGTCGTGCTCGCGAGCGACTCCACGGGGCTGAGCGCCCCGAAGACCCATTGGTTGCCTTCGCGGAAGATCGATTTCGACGCTCCCCCGGCATTCATGAAGGGAATTCCGCGGCGCATCGGCACGATCACCTGGGCCTGGACCAGCGGGGTGGAATACCCCGACAGGAGGGCGACGGCGCCGTCGACGGCGATCAGCCGCTCCAGGAGGCTCGGGGAGATGGAGGCGTCGCTCTTGTCGTCGTAGACGCGCAATTCGATCGGGCGCCGAACCCCGTCGATCTCCACGCCGCCCGCCGCGTTCGCCTCCTCGACGGCGAGCTGGTATCCGTCCCGGAAGAACCCGCCGACGTTGGCGTGTTTGCCGCTCAGCGGGAGCGCGGCCCCGATTCGGATCGTGTCGTCACCTCCGCCCGAGCAGGCCTGAAACAGGCCCACGCCGAGCAGAAGCCCGAGAACGGGAAACCATCGAGGGCGCGAGTCAGGAGTCATGGCGGGAGCCGGGCGAGAGAACCGGAAATCCTACCAAGACCGGCCTCGTCCGGCGCACCGATTTGTCCCCTCCGGCCCGCCGTCGCTGACCCGCGGGACCGTCGACCGCCTGGGCCCGACTCTACAATCGCGGCCCTCATGTCCAGGCGCGGCGCGCAACACCGGGAGGCCGGGATTCCGGCGATGGAAGTGCTGCGGATCCGCGACATCCGGCTGCACGAGGAAGTGGATCTCGCCCGGGTAGCGGCGCTGATCGAGCGGTTGGGCTCCGATGGAATCCTCCGGAATCCCCCCATCGTCGCGCGGCTGGCCGGCGGCCGCCGGCTGCTCCTCGACGGAGCGAACCGGATCGAAGCCCTGCGGCGCATGGGAATGCAGCATGCCCTCGTGCAGACCGAGACGTTTGGAGATGACGCCCTGGGTCTGACTCACTGGAACCACGTGATCCGCGCCCGGGAGGCGGCGCTGATCCTTGAGGATCCGCCCGCCGCCACGGGGTTCCAGCGCCCAGGGGAGTCGCGCGGTCCGGAGGGCGAGCCCCTTTGCCGGCTCTGGTCACCTGGCGGCGAGGCGACGGCGCTCGTGGGCCCTCCCGGTCCGGCGGAGCGGGCGGCGGCGCTCCGCGAGCTCTGCACGCGCTACACGCATCCTCGCGCCCGGCTTGCCCGTATCGCGCACCGCGACCTCGATGAGGTCCGATCGGCTTACCCGGAGTTCGGCGGTCTGCTCGAGTATTCGGACATCTCGAAGGAGCAGGTGCTCGCCACGACCGAGGCCGGCGGCCGGCTGCCGTCCGGGATCACCCGGTTTCTGGTTCCCCGGCGGGTCCTGGGTTTCAATCTTCCGCTGTCGTTCCTGGAGACGAACCTTCCGCTGGACGAGAAACGCCGCCGCCTCGAGGATCTGGTAGCCGACCGCTTCGAGACCGGGCGCGTTCGCTACTACGCGGAGCCGGCGTTCGTTTTCGACGATTAGTGGCCTTCGGGACGGTGGGCGCCGTCTCCAGGAGCGTCGTCGGACCCCGGGAGGTCGGCGCCGCTTGGGTTACGATTTTTCACCGCACCGCACCAGGAGAAACCGTTGTCGGGACACAGCAAATGGCACTCGATCCGCCACAAGAAGGCGATCGTGGACGCGAAGCGCGGCAAGGCGTTCACCCGGCTGCTCAAGGAGGTCACCATGGCCGCCCGCATCGGCGGCGGCGACCAGCAGTTCAACCCGCGGTTGCGGCTGGCGGTCGAGAAGGCGAAGGCCGGGAACGTTCCCCGCGACAACATTGACCGCGCCATCAAGAAGGGCACCGGGGATCTCCCCGGCTTCCGGCTGGAAGACGCCAGTTACGAGGGTTATGCGGCGGGCGGGGTCGCCGTCTTCGTCCAGGCGGCGACCGACAACCGGAACCGCACCGTGAGCGACGTCCGTCACCTGTTCTCCAAGTACGGCGGCAACTTGGGCGAGAGCGGATCCGTGAACTGGATGTTCGAAAAGGCCGGCCAGTTCCTGGTGCCCAAGGGCCAGGCCTCCGAAGACGACCTGATCGACCTGGTCCTGTCGAGCGGCGGCAGCGATGTGCTCGAGGACGGCGAACACTGGGACCTGCGTTGTCCCCCCGAGGCCTTCGGGGCCGTGAGGGACGCGCTCGGGTCGAGCGGGATCCGGTGCGACAGCGAGGAGATCGCCATGCTCGCGACCCAGCATGTGCGGGTCGCCGGCGGTGAAGCCCAGCGGGTGCTCAGGCTCATGGAGGCCCTCGAAGACCACGAGGACGTGACCGGCGTGTGGGCGAACTTCGACATGGACGACGAAGAGCTGGACGTCGCGTCCTGACCGAGCAGCCTCCGTTGAATCCGTCGAAGGCCGCCGGTGACTCCGGGATTCGTCCCGGGATGCGCGTCGTCGGCCTCGATCCCGGTTCACGGATCGCCGGCTGGGGGGCAGTGGACGAAACGGAGGGCCGTCTGCGGGTCGTGGACTTCGGGGTCGTCCGGTGTCCGGCCCGCGACCCGCTCGTGCTGCGCCTTCAGAGGCTTCATCGGGAGATCGGCGAGGTCATCCAGCGGCTCCACCCCGACGAGGTCGCGGTGGAGTCGGTCTTCAGCGCGGCCAGCGCCGGGGCGGCTCTCACGCTCGGGCACGCTCGCGGCGCGGTACTGGTAGCGGCGGCGAATCTTCCCGTCGCCGAGTACAGCCCGCGCAGCGTCAAGCAGGCGCTCACCGGCTACGGGGCGGCCGGCAAGGGCTCGGTCGCCGGAATGGTGGCGAGGCGCCTCGGAATGGCCGAGCCGCCGGACGCGGAGGACGCGGCGGATGCGCTTGCCGTGGCGATCTGTCACCTGGACGCCCGGCGGGCCCAGGCCCGCTTGGCGCGCGCGGCTGTCGGAGGACGGCCGCGATGATCGAGCGCCTCGCCGGCCGGCTCCTCGAGACAGGCGAGGGAGAGGTGCTGATCGACGTGGGCGGCATCGGCTTCCGGCTCCAGGTGCCCTCGGGCACCGCGTCGCGCCTTCCCGCATCCGGGGACGAGGTCCGCCTCACCGTGCGCATGCTGCTCCACCGCGAGGAAACCGTGCAGCTCTATGGCTTCGGCAGCCGGGAGGAGGCGCGCTTTTTCGACCAGCTCCGCGGGGTCAACGGCGTCGGCCCCTCGGTGGCCCTGAATCTCCTGTCGCTCTCCGTTCCCCGGCTTCGCCAGGCGATCCGGGACAAGGAAGTGAAGTTCCTCCAGGGGGCGCCCGGAGTCGGGGCGAAGCTGGCGCGCCGCCTCATCACGGAACTCGCGGAAGCGCTTCCCGACGACGAGAGCGACACGCCGCCGCCGGCGCCGCGCGATCCGGTCCACGAACAATTGGTCACCGCCTTCGCGAACCTGCAGTTCACCGACCGGCGCCGCATCGAGGAAGTCGTGCAGTCCGTCCGCGCCGAGAAGCCCGACGCCGAGTTGCAGGAAGCCTTCAAGGCGGCCCTCAGCCGGCTGTCTTCACGAGGACCGGCATGACCGCGCCTGCTCCGTCGCCGGCCGACACCAACGAGTTCTGGGGCCGGGCCCAGGAACGGCTGACGGAAGCGTCCGGCCTGCTCACGCGGGTCCGCCGCATTTCGACGGCGCGCCTGGCGGTGGTCGTGGTGGCGCTCGCCCTCGCGCTCGGCGCCGGCGACGTCGGGTTCTGGTCCCTGTGGTGGGTCCTTGTCCCGGTCGCCCTGTTTGTCTGGCTGGCCTTCGTGCACGAACGCCTGCTGACCCGGGCGCGCGGCGTCCACCACGTCGCCCAGCTCTACCACCGGGCCGCGATCCGGGTCGATCGGGACACCGAGGGGGAGGCGGGCAGTCCGGACACGCCGGCGGCTGCGATCCGGCGGGGCGGGACTCCCGCCCACCGCAACACGGTCGACGAGGACCATCGTCTCGCGGACCGGCGCCACCGGGTCTCCGATCTCGGGGAGAGTCACCTCGGCGACCATCTGGACCTCTTCGGTTCGGGTGGACTCTTCGATCGGCTCGCCGACTGGCGGACCGACACGGGCGGCGAAACGCTCGCGGGCTGGCTGCTCCGGTCCGCGGCGCCCGAGGAGGTCGCCGGCCGCCAGCTGGCCATTCGGGAGCTGGGCGCCCGGATGGAAATCCAGGAGACGCTCGCGGCGACGGGCGCTCTCGAGCCGTGGCCGAGCACCCGATCCTCGGTGGTGCTCGATTGGCTGGCTGCCGAGGGCGGGGCCGGTGACGGGCCTGGCCGGCCCGCGTGCGGGCCGGAGGACACCTCCGCCGCACCTTCGGGCCGACAGCCCGAGGTGCTGCTCGGGGTGCTGGCCGTCCTGCTGAGTGCGACCATGCTGGGGGGGCTGGCACACTGGATCACGGCGGGGGAGGCGTCCTTCTTTCTCGCCGCGGTGTCCCTCTCGGCGGCGTGGGGCCTTTGGCTCCGTTCGCAGGTGCGGGACCAGGAAACCGTCCTGCGGCTGATGGAATCGGAGATCGCCGGCATCCGGCAGATCGCGCTCTCCGTCACCTCCGAAGGATTCGAGTCGCCCCTGCTGCGGGGACTTGCCGAGCGCCTGGCGCGCGCCGAGGTGGCGCTCGGGGAGCTGGAGCGGCTCCAGGTCCGCCTCGCCGCGCGCCGCAATCTGCTCTTTGCGCCGCTCGCCGCCATGTTGTTCTGGGGCACGCATCACCGGTGGGCCATCGAGCGCTGGCGGCGCCGTCACCAGCGGGAGGCGCGGGGATGGGTGCGGGCCGCCGGGGAGTTCGACGCCCTCCTGGCGCTCGCGCAGTACTGCATCGAGCGCCCCGGACACGTCTTCCCCGAGTTCGACGACGTGCCCGGCTTCGAAGCGCGGGGTCTCGGGCACCCGCTGATCCCGGAAGCGCGCCTGCAGCGGAACGACGTGCGGCTCGGCCGTGGGGAAGCCGACATGCTCATCGTCACCGGCTCCAACATGTCCGGGAAGAGCACCCTGCTGCGGACGATCGGCGTCAACTTCGTCCTGGCCCGGATGGGTGCGCCCACCGCCGCGACGACGTTCCGCCTCGGGCCCCTCGCCCTCGGAGCCTCGATCGCCGTCGACGATTCGCTCCAGGACGGCGTGTCCCGTTTCCTGGCGGAGCTGCTGGCGCTCAAGGCGGTGCTGAACACGGGTTCGAAGGAGGAGCCGCTGCTCTTCCTGCTGGACGAGGTCCTGCAGGGGACGAACTCGGACGACCGCCGCGCCGCGGTCGCCGCGCTCCTCCGCGAGCTGGGCCGCCGGTCCGCCGTCGGCGTGATGACGACGCACGACCTGTCGCTCACGGAACTGGCTCACGAACTGCCGGGCCGCGTCCGTAACATGCACTTCACGGAGCGGGTGGTGGACGGCGCCATGGAGTTCGACTATCAGCTCCGGGACGGAGTGCTCGCCCGCGGCAACGCGCTCGATCTCATGCGGATCCTCGACCTGCCGGCGCCCCGCGGGGAGGTGGCCGACTTCACCTCGCTTCCCGCGCCCGGGCGGGGACGGGAAAACTGACGGAGCGCGGCGTGGGTGCGCGAGAACCTCCGCCCGGCCGCCGGGACGAAGAGTTCCACCAGACCCTCCGCCCGCGGGACTTCGGGGAGTACGTCGGCCAGACCGCCGTCCTCGAACAGCTCGAGATCAGCGTCGGAGCGGCGCGAGGCCGGGGAGAAGCCCTCGATCATGTGCTCCTCCACGGCCCGCCCGGTCTCGGCAAGACCTCGCTCGCCGCGGTGCTCGCCCGGGAACTCGACGTTCCCATGCACACCTCCGCGGGGCCGCTCGTGCCGCGCACCGGCGACATGGTGGCGCTGCTGAACGCGCTCGCGCGCAACGAGATCCTGTTTATCGACGAGATCCACCGCCTCGCGCCCGCCGTCGCGGAAGTCCTCTATCCCGCCATGGAGGACCACTACGTGGACATCATGGTCGGCGAGAAGCTGGGCGCCCACAGCCTCCGCATCGACCTGCCGCCCTTCACGCTGGTGGGTGCGACCACCCGCGCCGACCTGCTGACCGGCCCGCTGCGGGACCGGTTTCCGCTCGTCCACCAGCTCGAGTTCTATTCCGTCGAGGAGGTGGAGCGGGTCCTTTCGCGCGCCGCGCGGGTGCTGGGTGTGCACCTCGACCCGGACGCCGGAGAGGAGATCGCCGCGCGGGCCCGGGGAACGCCGCGGGTCGCCAACAACCTGCTGCGGCGGGTGCGCGACTACGCCGAGGTGCGCGGCGACGGGACGATCCGCCGCGAGACGGCGCTCGCGCTGCTCGAGATCGCGCAGGTGGACGAACAGGGGCTCGACCGTTTCGACCGCAAGATCCTCGAAAGCCTGCTGGACAACTTTGCCGGCGGGCCGGTGGGGGTCGCCAACCTCGCCGCCACCCTCGGGATGGACAACCGCACTCTGGAGGAGGTCCACGAGCCGTATCTCATCTACCGCGGCTTCCTGCGGCGGACGGCGAAGGGGCGCATGATCACCGACCGGGGCGCCCGGCACCTGGGGCGCGCGGCTTCGGGGACGCTGTTTCCGGAGACGCCGGGCGCCAAGGCCTGATCCCGGCCCCGGAGACGGTCGATCGCAGGTTGCGGACTTCCGACTTCGCCTACGAACTGCCCGCGGAACTCGTTGCGCAGGCGCCGCCGGCAGCGCGGAGCGACGCCCGTCTGCTCCATCTCGGGTCCGGAGGCCGGACCGCGCACCTGGGTTTTTCCGATCTTCCGTCGCTTCTCCGGCCGGGCGATCTGCTGGTCCGCAACGTCACCCGGGTGATTCCCGCCCGCGTGCCGGCGCGGAAGGAGGCGGGCGGCGGACGCGTCGAAGTGTTCATCCTCCCGGAGGGCGAGGGCCCGGGAGGGCACTTCCGGGCGCTCACCCGGCCGTCGCTTCGGCCGGGCGTCCGCCTGCTCGCCGGCGAGGGGGATCGGGTCCGCCTGGAGGTGGGCACGGATCTCGGGGGCGGACAGCGCCGGATCCGGATCCTCTCCGGGGCGGCGGGGATTCTGGACCTGGCCGAGCAGGTGGGCCGGACGCCCCTGCCGCCCTACATCCACCGCGATTCCGAGGGTTCGGACGGGACGGACCGGGAGCGGTATCAGACCGTGTACGCCCGTTTCCCGGGTTCCGTGGCGGCTCCGACCGCCGGCCTCCACTTCGAATCCGGGATGTTCGCCCGGCTGCGCGCGAGCGGCATCGAGATCGTGGACCTGGTGCTGCACGTCGGTTACGGGACCTTCGCCCCGGTCCGGGTCGAGGATCCCCGCGACCACGAACTGGCGGCCGAGAGGTTCTTTGTTCCCGATGCGACCCGGAGGGCGGTGCTCGCCCAGCTGGCCGAGGGCCGCCGGGTGGTGGCGGTCGGGACGACCACCGTCCGGGTGCTCGAGACTCCCGGGGTCCTGGAAGGCGACGGAATTGCCGGATCGACCTCGCTGCTGATCCTCCCGGGCCACCGCTTCCGGGTGGTCTCCGCGATGCTGACCAACTTCCATCTGCCCGGGAGTTCGCTCCTCATGCTGGTCGCGGCACTCGGCGGGACGGACGCGGTGCTCGCCGCCTATCGCGAAGCGGTGCGGCGGCGGTATCGCTTCTACTCCTACGGAGACGCCATGTTCGTGGAGAAGCGCGGCGAAGGTGCGCCGTGATGGCGCCGCCGGCTTGGAACGCCGGCTTCAGCCGGCACAGCAGCGCGCAGCGCTGCGGGCGGTTCATCGCTACTGACTCGCGAGGGGCAGGGAGACGGGACGGCCGGCAGACGGGGCTCCTACAATCCGCCACCCATGAACCGCCGACACGTCGGGAGCGGAGTCGCCTGGGAAGGCGAATTCGGCTACTCCCGCGCCACCCGGATCGGCGATCGCATCCTGGTGTCCGGGACCACCGCGACCGGGCCCGACGGACCGGTGGCGGTCGGCGACCCGGCCGAACAGACGCGCTATGCGATCGGCAAGATCCGGACCGCGATCGAGTCCCTCGGCGGCGCCCTGGACGACGTCGTCCGCACCCGCATCCACGTAAAGCCCGGGACCGACTGGGAACCCGTGGCCAGGGTGCACGGTGAGTTCTTCGGCGCCGTCCGGCCCGCCTGCACCCTGACCTACGCGGATCTCATCGGCGAGGAATACCTCGTCGAGATCGAGGTCGAAGCCGTCGTCGGCGCCGGCGCTCCGGAGGGCGCGTGAAGATCGCCGGGTCGCTCGCGGGCACATTGCTCCTGCTCGTGGCCGCGGCCGCGCCCGCCGCGGCGCAGGGACCGGTCCGGCGGGCGGCGGTTCCCGACGGATTCGAGGTGCCCGCGCAGGTGCTCGGGGACATCGACTTCCGGATGGTGGGGCCGTCGCGGGGCGGACGGGTGACCACGGTGACGGGCATTCCGGACCAGCCGCACGTCTTCTACATGGGTTCGACCGGGGGCGGCGTCTGGAAGACCGAGAATGCCGGGGTCTCGTGGACGAACCTGTCCGACAAGGAGTTCGCCGTCGGCTCCATCGGTGCGGTGGTGGTCGCCCCCTCGGATCCGAACGTCGTCTACGTGGGAACCGGCTCCGCCTCCCCGCGCGGCAACATCTCCGTCGGCAACGGCGTCTACCGCAGCACCGACGCCGGACGGTCCTGGACCCATGTGGGTCTGGAGGCGGCCGGCCTGATCGGCCGGATCGTCGTGGACCCGGCCGATCCCGACCGGGCCTTCGTTGCGGTGCTGGGTCAGATCTTCGGCCGTTCGCCGGAGCGGGGCGTCTACCTGACGGAGGATGGAGGGCAGACCTGGACGGCGTCGCTCAAGATTTCCGACGCCACCGGCGCCGTGGACCTCGCGATGAACCCGGCGAACCCGCGGGAACTCTTCGCCGCCATGTGGCAGGCGGAGCGGAAACCATGGACCCTCATCGACGGTGGCGCCGAAGGGGGCCTTTACCGGACCCGGGACGGCGGCGCGTCGTGGGAACGGCTTGCGGGCGGGCTGCCGGAAGCCTCCGAGGAAAACCCGCTCGGCCGTATCGGCGTGTCCATCGCCGCGTCGGCCCCGCGCCGGGTGTACGCGCTCGTCACCGCCGCCGAGGAGCGGGGCGGTCTCTACCGGAGCGAAGACGGTGGAGACACCTGGACACGGGTGAACGGCGACCGCCGCTTGCGGGGCCGCGGCTGGTACTACAGCCATGTGGTCGCCGACCCGACGGATCCGAACAACGTCTACGTCCTGAACGCCCCGTTCCTGAAGTCGGTGGACGCGGGCAAGTCCTTCCAGACCGTCCGGCTCCCCCACGGAGACCACCACGACCTGTGGATCAACCCGAACGAATCCCGGATCATGGTGGAGGCGAACGACGGGGGAGCCACCGTGACCCTCGACGGCGGCGAGAACTGGTCCTCCATCCACAACCAGCCCACCGCGGAGTTCTATCGGCTCACCGTGGACGAAGAGTTTCCGAGGCGGCTCTACGGGGCGCAGCAGGACAACTCGACGATCAGCGTGCCGTCCTGGACCGACAGCGGCCTCTCACCCGAGGCCCACTGGTGGGACGTCGCCGGCGGCGAGAGCGGGCACATCGCCGTGACCCCCGGCCGGCCCGAACTCACCTATGCGGGCAACTACATCGGCCAGATCGACCGGCAGGACCGCGACGAGGCCGGCGCGCGGAACGTCATCGTCTATCCCGAACTCGCCGACGGAACGGCCCCGCGCGACCTCCAGTACCGGTTTCAGTGGAACGCCCCCATCGTCGTTTCCCGGCACGACCCGGAGGTCGTCTTTCACACCTCCAACTACGTCCACCGAACGACCGACGGAGGGCTCTCCTGGGTGACCATCTCGCCCGACCTGACGGTGGGCGATCCCGAGAAAGGCGCCCTGCCGGGCGGGCCGGTGCAGCACGACCACACCGGTGTCGAGGTCTATGGAACGATCTTCGCTCTGGGCGAGTCTCCCCGCGCGTCCGGCGTCATCTGGGCCGGGACCGATGACGGCCTCGTCCACCTGACGCGGGACGGCGGCGCATCCTGGACCGAGGTGACCCCGCCGGAAATGCCGGCCGGCGGCACCGTGAACAGCCTGGACGTCTCCGCGCGTCACGACGGCGGGGTTCTCCTCGCCGTCCAGCGGTACCGCGAGAACGACTTCGAACCCTACGTCTTTCGCACCACGGATTTCGGCGCGACGTGGACGCGTCTCGGGAGCGACGGGGGAATACCGCCGGGTCACCCCGTACGGGTGGTCCGGGAGGACCCCGGGACCGAGAACGTCCTGTACCTGGGGACCGAGTTCGGGCTCTTCCTGAGTCTTGACGGCGGAGCGCGCTTCGTTCCCTTCGGGGACCTGCCGGCCACCCCGATCACCGATCTGCAGGTGGCGGGCGACGAGTTGCTGGTCGCCACCCAGGGCCGTTCGTTCTGGGTGCTCGACGACCTCACGCCGGTGCGGGCGCTGGCGGGCCGTGCGTGGGACGCGCCTGCGCTCCTGCCGGCGGGAACGGCCGTGCGGCTGGCCACCGGCGGCAGCCGGCCCTTCCGCGGTCCGGGCGCGCCGGAGAACCGTCCGGCGGGTGCTCTTCTCCACTACTTCCTGCCCGAGGATCTGGAAGAGGGTGACGAACTCCGCCTCACGGTCACGAACGCGAACGGCGAGGTGATCCGGGAGTTCGAGCGGAAGCCGGCGTCCGGCGCCGAGCGCGAGGAGTCCGAGGAGGCTCAGCCGAATCCCGACGCCGTGCTGGAGACGGAAGCCGGGCTCCAGCGGATCGCCTGGGACCTGAAATACAAGCGTCCGGAAATCCTGAAGGGCGCGGTGATGTCCATCTCCTATACCGGCGGCGCGTTTGTGATGCCGGGGTCCTATACCGCCTCGCTGTCTTTCCGGAATGAGGGTCGCGCGGAAATCCGGGGCGATCCGGTCCGGTTCGAGGTGATGAAGGACCCGCGCACGGCCGTCACCGAGGACGATCTCCGCCAGCAGCACGACCTGGTGCGGCAGTCGCAGGCGCTGCTCGAGCGCGTGCACGAGCGGATCGGCGCGCTCCGGGAAACCCGCGATCAGTTGGAAGCGGTCGAAGAGCGGGCGCGGCAGGCGGACCGCTGGACCGACGAACTGGAGGAGGCGTCAGAGACCCTCCGGAAGGGTCTGACCGAGATCGAGGACGAACTCATCCAGACGAAGAACGAGGCCGGTCAGGACCCCGTCAACTTCACCCCGAGGATCGACAACCAGATTGCCTACCTCTACGGGCACATCGCCCAGAACTACGGCCGCCCCACCGGAGGCTCCTTCGAGCGCTTCCGGGACCTCGAAGCGGAAGCGAAGCCGATCCTCGAACGGCTCGCCGCCCTCCTCGGTGACGGCGTCGCGGATCTGAACCGCGCGCTCCAGGCGGCGGGAGTTACCGGGGCGATCCTGGTGGGACAGCGCTAACGGCGAAAACGAGCCGGGACCGCCGGTCTTCAGACCGGCAGGGGCGGGCGGGGGGCGCCGCCCCCCCCGGCAACCCCCCCCCCCCCCCGGGGGGGCGCGCGCGGGGGGGGGGGGGGGGCGCCCCCGCCCGCGGGTTTTGGGGGGGGGCCCCCGGGGGCGCCGCCCCGCCCCGGGGGGGGGGGCGCCCCCCCAACCCCCCCGGGGCCCCCCCCACCCCCCCCCCCGCCCGCGGGGGGGGGGGGGGGGCG
>JAPPGX010000180.1:0-2889 GCA_028877265.1 Acidobacteriota bacterium | reverse complement strand
GGGGGGGTTTTTTCGGGGGGGTTTCGTGGTGGCACCGCTAAACGGCAAAAACGGGGGGGGCCCCGGGGTGGTTGGGGGGGGCGGGCGGGGCGCCCCGCGCCGCCCACGTCGTAACGCCAGCGGCCGCGGAGGGCGTCGCCGGCTCGGAACGCCGGCTTCAGCCGGCACCGCGCGGGAGCTCGAAACCCGCGTCGATGGCGCTCCTCCCCGTAGGGGCTGGCGCCGCCTGCGGAGGCCGCTCCGCGCATCCATGCCGGTGCGCGAGCGTTTCTTGGATGTTACACTTTGCTGCACATGCACACATTGGATGTGCAACACGGCGACATGTCCAGAATCCACCTCATCGTTACCGAGGCCCAGAAGGTCCGCTACCAGGGTCAGGCGGCCCGCGAGGGCAAGTCGCTCGGCGCCTGGCTGCGCGAAGCCGCCGAGGAGAGAATCAGCCGCCCGTCCGGAAGACGCTTCGGCACGCCGGAGGAACTGCGCATGTATCTCGAGGGATGCTGGGAACGGGCGGCCGCTGGCGGTGGTCCGGACCGCGAGCCCGATTGGGAGGAGACGAAGAAGCTCATACTCGATTCGAAGATTCGCGGGCCCGAAGAGTTCTTGTGACCTTCATCGAGACGAACGTCTTCCTGTTCGCGGTCGGAAGATCACATCCCTTGAGGGAGGAAGCCCTTCGCGTGCTCGACCGGGGGATGCGGAGCAGTACGGAGTTCGTTACCTCGGCGGAGGTCCTTCAGGAGGTCCTCCACGTGTTTTCGCGGCGCCGACTCCTGGAGCGTTGCGACGACGCGTTCGGACTGGTCGAACGGGTGGTCTCGGATGTGTGGTCGCTGGAGCCGGAGGATGTCGCGCTTGCCCGGACATTGGCCGACCGTCACCCCGAGCTCGAAGCGCGCGATCTCGTCCATCTGGCCTGCTGCCTGCGGCGCCAGGCGACCGATCTCGTCACTTTCGACCGCGGTCTCGCCGCCGCCTGGGCGCGGCGGTCGCGATCCCGGCCGTAGCGCCGGGCTACGCGGGAACCGGCTCGGCGGCCGGCGACTCCGGCCAGACGCGCTCCACCTGGATCTCGTCCGCACGCTCCATGGCCCGGGACAGGTTGTAGTTCGCCTGCAGGCGGACCCACATCTCTGCGCTGCCTCCAAACGCCTTGCTGAGCCGGATTGCCATCTCCGCCGAGATTCCGGACCGGCCGTTGACCACCGCCGAAAGCTGCTTCCGGCTCACGCCGAGCTTTGCTGCCGCTTCCGTAACGCTTAGGCCAAGAGGCTCCATGCACTCATGAAGGACGATGGAACCCGGGTGCGGGGGGTTCTTCATCATGACGCTCGTTCCCCTACTCCCCGTCCGTCGGTTCCGGCAGATCCTCCAGGAGCCCCTCCCGGTACGGGAACAGCGCCGGGGTGCCCCCGGTGTGGAGGAAGACCACCACGTCGGTGTCGCTGAATTGCCCGGTGCGCGCCATGTCGAACAGACCCGTCATGGCCTTCCCGGTATAGACCGGGTCGAGGAGGATGCCTTCGGTCCGGGCGGTCAACGCGATGGTCTCCACGACATCCTCGTTCAGGATGCCGTAGCCCTCGCCGACGTATTCGTCGTGGACCACCACGTCGGAGGAGCCGACCTCCACGTCGAGCCCCATCGCCTCCACCGTCTCCTGGGCGATGGCGAGCACGTTCGCTTCGCTCGGTGCCTTGCTGCCGCCGGTGCTGATCCCGATGATCCGCACGTCGGGCGCGAGCATCTTCGCCCCGACCACAAGCCCGGCCTGGGTGCTGCCGGAGCCGGAGGCATGGACCACGTGGGTGATCGTCACGCCGGCGTCCCGCGCCTGGGCGACGAGCTCCCGGAAACAGTTCGCGTAGGCGACCGAGCCGAGCGGCAGGTCCATCGAGCCACCCGTGCGCGAGCCGCCCACGGACACCACGTAGGGTTTCCGTCCGGCCTCGCGTTCCGTCGCGGCGATCTCGTCCACCATCGCCTCCCGGTCCTCGCCCGGCTCGATGATGCGCACGTCGGCGCCCAGGATCCGGTCGAGCAGCAGGTTGCCGTCGGCGGGCGCCACCGACTGGTTTTCTCCGCGCTGCAGGACGAGGATCGGATCCATGCCCAGCCGCCGGGAGCCGGCGGCGGTCATCCGCGCCCAGTTGGACTGCACGCCCGCCCAGGTGATCACGCTGTCGCTTCCCTTCGCGACCGCATCGGCGAGGATGAAGTCGAGTTTGCGCGCCTTGTTGCCGCCGAAGGCGAGCCCGGTCTGGTCGTCGCGCTTGACGAACAGGCGGGGTCCCCCGAGTTCCGCGGCGAGCGTGGGCATCTCCTCGAAGGGCGTCGGGAGGTGGGCGAGCGGGGCCTGTTCGAAACGGCCGACGGCGTCGTCGAAGACGGTCATGGGATCGGTGGTGTCTCCTTCCAGGTCACCGGCGCCGGCGCCGCCACAAGACCCAAGGACGAGTGCCGAAGAGCTGAGAGCCGCCGTGATGGCGACAAAGCGGAGTGCTTGCATGGGCGATCCTCCAGGGCGCGCGAGTTTATGCCCGGCGCACGGGAACGACAGCGGTGCCGCCAGGCTGGACGCCATAGCAGATCCAGCATGCGTCAATTCAGGACTCGGGGAGCGAGGCATGTGTCTATTTCGGGACCAGCCGAATCCGGGCATGCGCCAATTCTGGAGCCGGCTGCCCAGGGCCTGGGGCGATAACGGAGCCGGCCGGTTCAAGCCTGGGGCGATATCGGGGTCGGCGCGTTCACGGGGTACGCCGTGAGGGTTGACAGCGTTGCGACGTGGGGGGCGCCCCCCCCCCCCCCGGCCCCGCCGGAAACCCCCCGGCCCCCCCCCGCGGCCCGGGGCGCGGGCGGGGGGGGGGGCGGCCCGGCCCGGCC
>JAPPGX010000122.1 GCA_028877265.1 Acidobacteriota bacterium | reverse complement strand
GTAACCGAGAAGCTCCCCAACGCCATGTTCCGGGTCAAGCTCGAGAACGACCACGAAATCATCGCCCAGCCCAAGGGCAAGATGCGCAAGTTCCGCATCCGCGTGATGGTCGGCGACCGGGTCGACGTGGAGATGTCGCCCTACGATCTGAGCCGCGGGCGGATCACCTTCCGCCACAAATAGACGCCTGCCCGTTTCGCCGCCGCCTGCGGCCGCGAACCGCGCAGCGGGAGACCGGGAACCGTGACCGAAGCCAGGCGCGGCACGAACGTCGCGGGCATAAGGAGCCCGCGCGGGTCGAAGCTGACCGCGAAGAGCTGGGCCACCGAGGCGCCGCTCCGCATGCTGATGAACAACCTCGACGCGGAAGTCGCCGAGCATCCCGAGGAGCTCGTCGTCTATGGCGGCATCGGCCGGGCCGCGCGCAACTGGGACTGCTACCGCGCGATCGTGGACTCGCTCGTACGGCTGGAGGAGGACCGGACGCTGCTGGTCCAGTCCGGCAAGCCGGTCGGCATCTTTCCCACCCACCCGGAAGCGCCGCGCGTCCTGATCGCCAACTCGAACTTGGTGGGCGGCTGGGCCAACTGGGAGCATTTCAACGAGCTCGACCGCGCCGGTCTGATGATGTACGGCCAGATGACGGCGGGCTCGTGGATCTATATCGGCAGCCAGGGCATCGTCCAGGGTACCTACGAGACCTTCGCCGAGGTCGGACGCCAGCATTTCGGCGGCGATCTTTCGGGCAGGTGGATCCTGACCGGCGGGCTCGGCGGGATGGGCGGGGCGCAGCCGCTCGCCGCCACCATGGCCGGCGCCAGCCTGATCGCCGTCGAGTGCCAGCCGAGCCGGATCGAGTTCCGCCTCAGGACCCGCTATCTCGACACCGAGGCGGCGACGATCGACGAGGCGCTCGCGATCGTCGAGCGCGCGAAGAAGGACGGAAAGCCGGTCTCGGTCGGCCTGCTCGGCAACGCGGCCGAGATCTATCCCGAGATGCTGGCGCGCGGCATCCGCCCCGACGCGGTGACCGACCAGACCTCGGCGCACGACCCGGCGAACGGCTACCTGCCGGCCGGCTGGACGCTGGAGGAATGGACCGAGCGGCGAGAGCGCGACCCGGCCGGCGTCGCCGATGAGGCCAAGCGGTCGATGGCGCGTCAGGTGGAGGCGATGCTCGCCTTCCACCGCGAAGGGATCCCGGTGCTCGATTACGGCAACAACATCCGCCAGATGGCGTCCGAGGCCGGGCTCAAGGACGCCTTCGACTTTCCCGGCTTCGTCCAGGCCTATGTCCGGCCGCTGTTCTGCCGCGGCAAGGGGCCGTTCCGCTGGGCCGCGCTGTCGGGCGATCCCGAGGACATCTACCGCACCGACGAGGCGGTGAAGGAGTTGCTGCCCGACGACCGGGCGCTCCACACCTGGCTCGACATGGCGCGCGAGCGGATCGCGTTCCAGGGGCTGCCGTCGAGGATCTGCTGGCTCGGCCTCGGCGACCGCGACCGGGTGGGTCTTGCCTTCAACGAGCTCGTGCGCTCGGGCGAGATAAGCGCGCCCATCGTCATCGGCCGCGACCACATGGATTCGGGCTCGGTCGCGAGCCCCAACCGCGAGACCGAGGGGATGCTCGACGGCACCGACGCGGTCGCCGACTGGGCGTTCCTCAACGCGATGCTCAATACCGCCTCCGGCGCGACCTGGGTCAGCATCCACCATGGCGGCGGGGTCGGCATGGGCTATTCGCAGCACGCCGGCATGGTGGCACTCGCCGACGGCACCGAGGCAGCGGAGCGCAAGCTCGCCCGGGTGCTATGGAACGACCCCGGCTCCGGCGTCATGCGCCACGCCGACGCGGGCTACGACATCGCGATAGAGACCGCGAAAAGGCACGGCCTCGATTTGCCGATGCTGGAGGGGTAGGGGGGCGCCACCTCCCAATCTGTCACCCCGGACTTTTTTAGGGGGGGGGGGGGGGCGGGGGGGGAGCGGGGCCGGGGGGGGGGGGCCCCCCGCAA
>JAPPGX010000027.1 GCA_028877265.1 Acidobacteriota bacterium | reverse complement strand
CTGAAGGGTCCTCGCCGGAGCCCCCGCCGGAAACACTCCAGAGGTTGCCGAGCCGGGCGATGGCGGCCGGGAGTGCGAGGCCCCAGTCGTGGAACAGCCGCACCCCGCCGCCCGCCAGCAGCGGCGACGGGTCCGCGATGCGAACCTGGACGGCCATGCCATGATCCTCCACCTTCAGGACCAGCGCGCCGCCGTCGAGGCGGAGCCCCTCGATGCGCGCCCCGGCGGCGTCCAGCATCGGCAGCAGCGGCGACGCCGACATCGACCCTTCGCCCTCCAGCATCGGCACATCGAAGAAGGCGGAAACCGCATCGCCGTCGGGGTCTGCCCAGGCGAGCAGGCTCCAGTCCCGTTCCACGATCCGGTCGGCGTCGGAGCGGATGCGGACCGGGAACGTTGTGCCATCCTCGTAGACGGGATGGGCGGCATGGGCCTGCCATGCCGCCCGGTAATCGCTTTCGAGTTGGAGCAACGCCCAAGCCTGCGCGAGATCGCCCGCAGTCATGACGCGGCGCGGTCACCGCCGCCGCCTCACCAGCGGGCGACGGCCTCGACCCCGACGGTATGCTCCGGCTCGGCGGTGTTGCTCTCCCGGCGGGTCGCCTTCAGGCCGAACGACAGGTCGGGCGCGCTCGCGGCCTCCGGCGTCAGCCGCCAGCCGACGCCTTGAAACCGGCTCCAGATATCGGTTAGATTGGACAGCAACGACATGGGGCGTTCCCTCCCGCTTCGGCTATGTTGTAGTTCTGCTCTAACCACAACATACAGGGAACGACCCCACGTCTACAAAATCCCCCTCACCCGATGGGTTTTGCAAGAGGCTCAGTGAAGTCAGAAAGGGAGAAACCATGAAGCCGACCGCGATCCTTCTGTGCATCTCCCTGGCGATGGGCGCCTGCTCGAGCGGCGACGACCCCGCGATGGTGGAGGAGGAGGGCGGGATCCGGTTCACCCGGAACTCGTCGTTCGAGAATCGGAATCTTCGGGTCTTCCTGACGCTGCCCGACGTCGGCGACCGGTCCGTCAACCAATTCGACGACGGCATGCTTCAAGGGCGGCCGGCCGCGCCCATCCCCGGCCATGCGGCGGAGGAGTGGGATTTCTTCAAGCAAACCGCCGAGGGCACGTCGGAGGCGTACGCCCTGGTGAGCTACGACGCGGAGGATCCGGCCGACTATCTGATGATGGGCTGGTGGCTGGAGTTCCCCGGCCAGTGGCAGGATCGGACGCGGGAGGGCTCCGTCCCTGCGGCCATCGTGGACGGCCCGGAAATCGACTTGTCGGCACCGCGCGATCTGCCGGTCGAGGGGCGGGCGACCTACACCGGACAGGCCCTCGGGCTCTTCACCTACGTTGCGAATTGGGGGCCGGACTCGCCCGCCCCCTTTGTCGAGGAATACGAGGGGACGGTCACGATCGCCGCGGACTTCGCCGCGGCCGCGCTGAGCGGCTGCATCGGCTGCGACGGCGCTCTGCGTGCCCGGCGCATGGTGCTCGCGGACACCCGCGACGAGGCGCAGGCGTCCCATGCGGAATTCCTCTCCGGCTACCAGCTGGACCTCGGCACCGCGCCACTCGATCCGAACGGCGCCTTCCGGAGCGCCGACGTGACGGTGCGGCACCACGACAAGACCGTCACCGGTTCGAAGGGGGGCTGGGGCGGCGCGGTCTCCAGCATTCCCGACGGCGACGGCAACCCGCGTCTCGTGGCAGGTGCGCACAAGATCGAGTTCGAGGAGGACGACGGCAGCACCGGCGTCTTCCACGGGGCGTTCATCGCCCCGGGCGAGCAACTCGGGGCGTCGGGGAAGTGAACCGGTCCAACGGCCGCGAAATCGACGGTGAGGATGCGCGAGACTTCCGCTCCATGCTCGCCCGCCACCGCCTCGCACGGCTCTGTCGAAAGCACAAGGTGAAGTCCGGGAAATATGTGCGATTCCCAAACGACAGGCTCCACGATCACTACGGCCTGATTCACCTGACGCGGCAGACCATGGGCCTTCCGAGCGCGAAGGCATGATCTCGTCCGAAAG
>JAPPGX010000185.1 GCA_028877265.1 Acidobacteriota bacterium | reverse complement strand
GCGCGGCGGCCCGCCGTTCGTTCGCGCTTCCGTGCCCGTCCCCGCCGGTTCCGTCCCCGCCGCCGGATCGCAAACCCCGCGCCCAGCGGCGCGAGTCCGGCCGCCGGTCCGGACCCGCCGTCCGTCGAGGTCCCCGTTCCGCCGCAGCGCGCCGCGTCCCTCCGGCAGTGCGCGATCCACGCCAGCAGGTCGCCAAGGTCGTAGCTTCCGTTCGCGTTGCCCAGCAGGTCCAGCGCGTCGAGCCGGGCGTCGTCCAGGACCCTCCCGTCGTACAGCGCGGCCGTGGCCGTCTCCGGGGTGACGCCCTCGAGGAGCGCCAGCGCCCCGGCCTCGGCATCGACGGCGGGCACCGCCCCGGGCGCGCGGTCGCCCGCGGTGCTCGCCGAGGCCGGGTCCTTGATCGTGCCCACCGCGATCCCGTCGCCGATCGTCGCGCCCTCCGCATTGCTCAGCACCACCCGGAAGGTCTCGTTCCCCTCGTCCTTGTTGTCCTTCACCGGGAATATGGGGATCGTGCGCTCCCGCTCGCCGGGAGCGAACCGGACATAGCCCGATATCGGCTCGAAGTCGGAGTAGCTCGCCGTCACCGTCACTGTAGCATAGCCATATCCAGTAGCGTCCAAGGATGTTCCGGTAAGTATCTTATATCATTGCTGTTACTGGGTTTATACCTACATATGCCCGCGATCGGGCTCCCGACACGTTCCTGGACTTCCGATCCGATCCCACATATTATGAGGTAATGGATGACGTAACCCACACACCCGCTCCGACCCTGAAGACCAAGCCGAAGGGCCGGCACCCCCACAAGCGGCTCTCGGCTGCCTTCGTGCGCTCCGCACCTCCCGGGAGGCATTGCGACGGCAATGGACTCTACCTCTACGTTCAGCCGAGCGGTGCCCGGAGCTGGGTGCAGCGCCTCGTCATTCGCGGCCGCCGCCGCGACTTCGGACTTGGCAGCGTCGCCTTGGTTTCTCTCGCCGAGGCCCGCGAGAAGGCGAGAGCCAACCGGAAGCTCGCCCGAGAGGGCGGCGATCCGCTCGCCGAACGGCGACGGGCGCGGGGCGTCCCCAGCTTCGCCGAGGCGACCGGGCGCGTCCTGAAGCAGAAACAGGCCGGATGGCGCAGCAAGCGGCACGGGAAGGAGTGGCTATCGACTCTGCGGCGCTACGCCTTCCCCCGGATCGGCGACATCGCGGTTTCGGAGGTGGCTACGGCCGACGTACTGGAGATCCTGACCCCGATCTGGCACTCGAAGAAGTCCACGGCGCAGTCGGTGCATCAGCGCATGCGTTCGGTGTTCGAGTGGGCGGTGGCGATGGAGTACCGGACCGACAACCCCTGCGACCGGGTCCGGTCGGTGCTCGGGCCGCAGAACCGGGTCGTGAAGCACATGAAGGCGCTCCCTCACCGGGAGGTTGGAGCGGCTATCAGGAGGGTACGGACGACGGACGGAATGCCGGTGGCCCGGCTGGCGTTCGAGTTTCTGGTGCTGACGGCAGCGCGGTGGGGCGAGGTGCGTTGGGCGGAATGGTCGGAGATCGACTTGGGCGAGAGGGTGTGGACGGTGCCCGCGAGGCGCATGAAGGCGAAGCGGGAGCATCGGGTGCCTCTGTGTGGCCGCGCCGTGGAGATCCTTGCCGAGGCCCGGAAGCTGGGCGGCGAGGACAGCCGGTTGGTGTTCATGCGGTCGAACGGGCGGCCCCTCATCGAACAGCGTTTGCGGCAGTTGATCCGCAAGCACGGGATCGCGGCGGTGCCGCACGGGTTCCGGTCGTCGTTCCGGGACTGGGCCGCCGAGGAAACGGACCATCCCCGGGAGGTGGTCGAGGCGGCGCTCGCTCACATGGTCCAGAACAAGGTGGAAGCCGCGTACCGGCGTACCGACCTGTTCGAGCGGCGGCGGCGGCTCATGGACGATTGGGCTGCGTATCTGGCGGGGAGAGCGAGCACCGGGGCTTGACCTGACCCCGCAACCGGCGCTCGGAAGCCGTTTCCGGCCGATCCAAGGGCTTTTCGGGTGATCTACGGGCCACAGG
>JAPPGX010000018.1:71390-109664 GCA_028877265.1 Acidobacteriota bacterium | reverse complement strand
GGGGGGGGGGGGGGGGGGGGGGGCCCCCCCCCCCGTGCCGGTCTGGAGACCGGCGGTCCAAGCCGTAGCCGCCACTCGCCGGGGTACAATCACGGGCTACCGACCGGCCGGTTCGCAGCCCTCGTTTCCCCCATGTTCCAGTCGTTGCGGCGCGTATCCGGCCGCCTCGTGTTCGTACTTCCAATTGCGTTGGGCGGAGGTCTGGTCAGCCCTGTCTTCGCGGGGCAGGGGGCTGACGACGAGTCCCGCTTCCTGAGCCGCATCCGCCGCCTGACCGTCGAGGGCCGGCGCGCTGGCGAGGGCTACTTCTCCCCGGACGGGAGGGAGATGGTCTTCCAGTCGGAGCGGGAGCCGGGAAATCCCTTCTTCCAGATCTACCTGTTGTCCATGGAGACGGGGGACGTGCGCCGGGTGTCTCCGGGTCACGGCAAGACCACCTGCGCGTTCATCTCGGGGAAGAACGGGGACATCCTCTTCGCCTCGACCCACCTCGACCCCCGTTCGCTCGAACTGCAGCGGGAGGAGATCGCGTTCCGGGAGAGCGGCCAGGAGCGCCGCTACGAGTGGGACTACGACTCCCACATGGACGTCTTCGTGGAACGGCGATCGGACGGCGAACTCGTCCGCCTCACCGACGCGCAGGGTTACGACGCCGAGGGAAGCTGGTCGCCGGACGGCGACTGGATCGTCTTCACCTCGATGCGGGGCATGTTCGAGGACGAACTGTCGGAGCGGGAGACCCGGCTCGCCGAAATCGACCCCTCCTACTTCGGCGAGATCTGGACCATGCGCGCCGACGGCAGCGAACAGCGGCGCCTGACCCACGTGCCCGGCTACGACGGCGGCCCGTTCTACTTCCCCGACGGGTCGCGGATCATCTGGCGGCGCTTCTCGGAGGACGGACTGGTCGCGGACGTCTGGTCCATGAACCCGGACGGGAGCGACCAGCGCCAGCTCACCGATTTCCGGGCCATGAGCTGGGCGCCGTACGTCCATCCTTCCCTCGAATACGTCCTGTTCGCGTCGAACAAGCTGGGATTCAGCAACTTCGAGGTGTACATGGTGGACGTCGCCGGGGAGAAGGACCCGGTCCGGATCACCACCACGGACGGCTTCGACGGGCTGCCGGTCCCCACCCCGGACGGGGCGGGCCTCGCCTGGACCTCCACCCGCCACGGCGGGGAAGGCGGCCAGATCTACCTCGCCGACTGGGATCACGAGGCCGCGCTCGCCGCGCTCCGCTCCGCGCCGATCCGGAACCAACCCACGGAGACGCCTCAATGAGCCGCCGCCAGACCCTGACCGGCGTCAGCCTCTCGCTCGCGCTGCTGCTGACGCTTCCCGCGGAGGGCCAGACCCCCGAGGAACTCCGGGACGACGTCCTCGCGCTCACCGGACCGGGCACCGACGGGCGCGCGGTGGGCACGCCGGGAGCCGCTACCGCGCGGCGCTACCTGATCTCCGAGCTGGAGGCCGCCGGCGCCCGGCCGCTCCCCGGCCAGGACGGCCTCGGAATCCCCTTCCGGTTCATCTCCGGAGTGGAGGACCGGGGGTCCTCGCTCCGCGCCGGGGGGCACAAGCGGTTCGGCGGCGACCAGGTGAAGGCCTTCGCGTTCTCGGAAACCGGGGAGGTGCGGGGAGAGCTCTATTTCGTGGGCTACGGCATCCGGGTTCCGGAAAACGCCGGGGTCACCTACGACAGCTACGCCGGCCACGACGTTCGCGACAAGGTGGTCGTCGTCCTCCGTTATTTCCCGGACGACGTGCAGGACGAGACCCGGTCCGTGCTGAACCGCCAAGCCGATTTCCGCTCCAAGGCGTCGGCGGCGCGGGACCAGGGAGCGGCCGGCATGGTGATGATCACCGGCCCCGGGTCCGAAGGAGCCGGCGAACTGGCGCCGGACGGCTTCGACATTTCGGCGCCGGGCAGCCAGGGCATCCTCGCCGTCTCCATCGACGGGGCGGCCGGCGACCGGCTCTTTGCCGGAACCGGGGTTTCCCTCGCCGAGGTGCAGCGCTCCCTCGATGCCGGCGAGGTGGACGCCGGGTCCTTCCCGCTGCCCGGGTTCGCCACTCTTGCCGTGGATCTTGAACGGACGCCCACCAGCGGCGCGAACGTGGTCGGGATCCTCCCGGCGGCGGACGGCAGCGTCGATCCGCCCTACGTCGCGGTGGGAGCCCACTACGACCACCTCGGGATGGGGGGCGGCGGCTCCCTGAACCCCCACGCGCCCCCGGCCGTCCATCCCGGCGCCGACGACAATGCGTCGGGGACCGCGGCGGTGCTCGCGCTGGCGCGCACGGTTGCCGACTCTCCCCTCGCGCGGCCGGTGCTGGTCGGCTTCTGGTCCGGGGAGGAATCGGGCCTCCTCGGCTCCCGGGCGTTCCTCCGGGACGCGATCCGGCCGGACCAGCTCGCGGCCTATATCAACCTGGACATGGTGGGGCGGCTCGAGGAGAACCGCCTGACGGTCCAGGCGATGGGCTCGTCGAGCGTCTGGCCCGGCATCGTCGAGCGCGCGAACGTGCCGGGGGGCTTCGACCTCGCCCTCTCCGACGACCCCTACCTTCCCACCGACTCGTCGGCGTTCAACAGCGAGAGCGTTCCAACGCTGAACCTGTTCACCGGAACGCACCCCGACTACCACCGGCCCTCCGACACCGCCGACAAGCTGAACTACGAGGGTCTCGCCCGGATCGCCCGCTTCACGGGGCTTGTCGCCCGCCGGGTCGCCGAGAGCGATCCGGTCCCCGAGTTCGTCGAGGTGGAGCGGGCCCCGGATACCGCAACCTCGCGCGTCTCGCTGCGCGCCTACACCGGCACGATCCCCGAGTACGCCACCGAGATCGAGGGACTGCTGCTCGGCGGAGTGATGGCGGGCGGCCCGGCCGAAACGGCAGGGCTGCAGAAGGGCGACGTGATCGTCGAGTTCGCGGGAACTCCGGTCCTGAACATCTACGACTACATGAACGCGCTGGAGGCCGCCCGCATCGGCGAGCCGCTCACCGTGGTGTTCCTCCGCAACGGGGAACGGCACGAGGTGACCCTCGTTCCCACGGCTCGTCCCTGACCGTTGCCCAACACCAGCGGTCCGGTTCCCATCGAACGGGTCCGCAACTTCTGCATCATCGCGCACATCGATCACGGGAAGTCCACGCTCGCCGACCGGCTCATCCAGCGCTGCGGCGGGGTCAGCGACCGCGAGTTCCGGGACCAGTTGCTGGACTCGATGGACCTCGAGCGCGAGCGCGGGATCACCATCAAGTCGAACAGCGTCTCGCTCCTCCATGAGACGAAGGACGGGGAGACCTACCAGCTCAACCTGATCGACACCCCCGGCCACGTGGACTTCTCCCACGAGGTGCGCCGCTCGCTCATGTCCTGCGAGGGCGCGCTCCTGCTGGTGGACGCGGCCCAGGGGGTCGAGGCGCAGACGGTCGCCAACCACTTCGTGGCGATGGAGTACGACCTCGAAGTGGTTCCGGTGATCAACAAGATCGATCTGCCGGCCGCCGATCCGGAGCGGGTGCGCGAGGAGATCGACGAGGAGCTGGGGCTCGATCCCTTCGAGGCGGTGCTCGCCTCGGCGAAGAAGGGCGAGGGAATCGAGGAGATCCTGGACGCCATCGTGACGCGGATTCCCCCGCCGGGCGGCGATCCCGCGGATCCCCTGCGGGCGCTCATCTTCGACGCCCAGTACGACACCTTCCGGGGCGTCGTGCTGCTGGTCCGCGTGGTGGATGGCGAGATTCGTCGCGGAGACCGGGTGCGCCTGATGCGCGGGGACACGGACCACGTCGTCGAAGAGGTCGGGCTCCTGCGACTCCGCCGGGAACCGGTGGAGGTTCTTTCCGCGGGGGCGGTGGGATATGCCATCTGCGGCATCAAGCGGATTCAGGACATCGCCATCGGCGACACGGTGATTGACACCGCGCGCCCCGCGCAAACGTCGCTCCCCGGATACCGCGAACCGCGTCCGGTGGTGTTCAGCTCCGTCTACCCGATCTCGACCGACGACTACGGCGAACTCGAGAACGCGCTCGGGAAACTGTCGCTGAACGACCCGGCTCTGACGTATGAGCGCGAAACCTCCACCGCCCTCGGGTTCGGGTTCCGGTGCGGATTCCTGGGACTCCTCCATCTGGACGTGGTGCAGGAGCGGCTGCAGCGGGAACACGGGCTGTCGCTGCTCCTGTCGGCCCCCAGCGTGCGCTACCGGGTCAGCACCCGGGACGGGGAGCTGCACGAGGTCGAGAATCCGGCCTACTACCCGGACCCGGCGATCATCGACGGCACGGAGGAGCCGTACATCCGCGCTTCCATCCTGATTCCGGAACGTTCGGTGGGACCGGTCATGGAACTCCTGACCGAGCGGCGCCTGGCGACCAGCCGCATGAATTTCCTGTCTTCGCGGCGCGTGGAGATCCAGGCCGAGTTGCCGCTCGCCGAAGTCCTCTTCGACTTCCACGACCGGCTGAAGACGGTGACCCACGGCTACGGCAGCTACGACTACGAACTGCTCGACTACCGCTCCACCAAGCTCGTCAAGGTGGACATCCTGGTGAACGGCGAGCGGGTGGACGCCCTCAGCCAGCTCGTTCACGAGGAAAAGGCGCGTCCCCGGGCGCTCGGCTACTGCGAACGCCTCGCCGAGGCGATTCCGATGCACAACTTCAAGATCGCCATCCAGGGCGCCATCGGGGGGAAGATCATCGCCCGCACCAACATCCGGGCGCTCCGGAAGGACGTCACCGCCCGGTGCTACGGCGGCGACGTCACCCGGAAACGGAAGCTGCTCGAGCGCCAGAAGGAAGGGAAAAAGCGCATGAAGCAGGTGGGGAACGTGCAGATTCCCCAGTCGGCCTTTGTCGCGGTATTGAAGTCGAGTCCGGCGGCGTGACCGAGCGCCCGGACTCGACCTCGCTTCCGCCTGACCCACTCTCCGAGACCGCGGAACCGGCCGCTCCGGGGCTCTACGTTCACGTTCCCTTCTGTTCGCGGATCTGTCCCTACTGCGACTTCGCCGTGACTCCGCTGGGGGGTCCCGGATCGGAGCGCCTCGATCGCTACCGGCGGGCGCTGCTGGCGGAGTTGGAGCTCCGGGCTGCCGCGCTCGGGGCGGACACCGTCTATTTCGGGGGCGGCACCCCCTCGCTCGCGCCGGCCGGATTCTTCCGGGAGGTGGCGCTGGCGGCTGTGGAGCGAGGCCTCGCTTCGCCCTCACCGTTCATTTTCCTCGAGGCCAACCCGGAGGATCTGGTCCACGCCCCGGAACTCGCCCGCCAGTGGGCGGCCGAGGAGGTTTGGGGCGTCAGCCTCGGAGTGCAGGCGCTCGACGAGTCCCGGCTGCGGTTCCTCGGCCGCGCGCACAACGCGTCGGATGCCGCGATCGCGGCGTCCCGGCTCGCCGAGGCTGGAATTCCCTGGATCTCGGTCGATCTCATCTACGGTACGGCGGGGCAGACTCCGGAGTCCGCGCGCGAAGAGCTCCGCGCCATGGCCGCGCTGCCGGGGGTGAACCACATCTCCGCCTACGAGCTGTCCATCGAGCCGGGAACGCCCTTCGGACGCCGCCAGGCCCGGGGGGAGACCCTCGCCGTTCGTTCCGAAGACGGGAGCGCCCTCTTCCGGGCGGTGCACGAAACCCTCGCGGAGAACGGTTTTGCGGCCTATGAGGCGTGCAACTTCGCCTCGGCGCCCGAGTTTCGTTCGTGCCACAACCGGAAGTACTGGAGCCTGGCGGAGTACCTCGGGGTCGGGCCGTCCGCCCATTCCTTCGTCCCGGAACGAGGGGAGCGGTTCTGGAACCGGCGGGCGTTCGAAGACTGGGAGGAAGCGATTCTTCGCGGAGAAGAACCCACGGCCGAACGCGAGACCCTGGGTCGGCACGAGCGCGCCCTCGAAGAGTTGTTCCTGCGCCTCCGCACGACGGATGGCCTCCCGCTCGGGGGCTTCTCCGCCCGCTACGGCGAGGCGGTGGTGCAGGCGAACCGGAGGCTCTTCGGGAGATGGCGGGCCCGGGGCCTCGTCGAGCTCAGGGGTGACGAGCTCACGGGTTGGCTCCGGCCGACCCGCGACGGGTTGGCGGTTGCCGATGCGCTGGCCCGGGAGATGAATCTCGACGCGTTGACCGCGGACCGGGACGCCGCGTGACCCCCACCTTCGGGAAGACTCCGGTAGCCGTCCCGCCGCGGGCGCCGCTCACCACCAGCCGGATCTTCTGGGTGTGGCTGCCGATGGCGGCCACCTGGATCATGATGTCCGTCGAGGGGCTGCTGGTGGCCGCAGTGGTGGCCCGGCTCCCGGACGCGACGGTGAACCTCGCGGCGTTCGGGGTCGCCTTCGCGTTTGCGCTGATCCTCGAGGCGCCGATCATCATGATGCTGAGCGCCTCCACCGCGCTCTGCAAGGACCGGGAGGCGTTCCGTTCGCTCCGCCGCTTCGGGGCGACGCTGAACCTGGGGCTGACCCTCCTCATGCTGGCCTGGACGCTGTCCCCGCTCTATCCGTGGGTTGCGGAGACGGTCATGGGCCTCGATGCGCAGGTCGCCGAACTGAGCCGGCAGGCGCTGCTGGTCCTCCTGCCCTGGCCGGCGGCCATCGGCTACCGGCGCTTCTACCAGGGGCTCCTCGTGCGGCACGGGCACACCCGCCGGATCGCCTACGGGACCACCATCCGGCTCTCGGGCATGGGGGTGACGGCCTGGCTGCTCTTTGACGCCCCGATATCGGGAGCGCTCATCGGAGGGGCGGCGCTCTCGGTGGCGGTGCTGGTCGAAGCGTTCGCCACCCGCTTCATGGTGGCCGACTGCGTGCGCGAGGTGCTCGCGACTCCCCACAACGGGGAGCCGCTGACCACCCCGAGAATCCTCCATTTCTACATCCCGCTCCTGGTCAGCTCGGTGATCGCGCTCGCGATCCACCCGCTCGTCAACCTCTTCCTCGGCCACTCGCGCCTCGCCCTCGAGTCGCTGGCCACCTACCCGGTGGTGGCGGCGCTGGCCTTCGTCTTCCGCAGCATGGGGCTCTCCTTCCAGGAGGTCGCCATCGCCTTCATGGACGGGAGCCGGCAGCGTTTCGACAAGCTGGTTCGCTTCGCGATCGGTCTGGGGGCCGGGGCGTGCGTGCTCCAGGGAGTGATGGCGCTCACGCCCCTCTCCGGCCTCTGGTTCCAGCACGTGGCGGGGCTCGCTCCGAACCTGGTGGACCTTTCGGTGCCGGCGCTCCAGATCCTGGTGACGATGCCGATCTTCTCGGTGCTGCTCGCCTTCTACCGGGCGCTGCTGGTGTGGAGCACCGAGACCCGCGCCATCACCTGGGCCGGGCTCATCGAGACCACGGCCGTCCTGTTCGTGCTCTGGGTACTGATCCAGCCGGCGAACATGATCGGGGTCTACGCGGCGTCCTGGGCCACGCTGATCGCGCGCGGAGTGGACCTCACCGCGCTTTATTTCTGGGGCCTGCCGATCGTCCGCCGGATGCAGTAGCCGGGACCGTCCGGCGGTTACTCCACCTGGGCGATCACCGCAATCGTCTCGCCGCGGTTGACCGGCGGGGTGCCGAGCAGGATGAGCATCATTCCGCCGGCCGGCGCCCGGATCTCCGCGAGGGGGTTCCCGTGGAAGTCGCGCACCAGTCCCAGCCGGGCGCCTTCCGCGACGTACTGGCCGGCCTTGACCAGAGGGTCCGGCTCCCAGACGCCGTCATGTTCGCTGGTCGCATAGGCACGCTCCCGGATGAACAGCGGGTTCTCCGTCGGCGTGGGGTCTCCCGGCGCCATCCCGAGATCCCGCATCACGCTCAGCACCCCGTCCACGATCGGAGCGATCGTCCGGTCCTCGATGAGGCCCATCTCGCCGGATTCCACGTCGATGGAGGGGATGCCCCGCGCCACTGCCGCCGATCCGCACCAGATCGCGCGCGCCGGGTCCAGGTCGCCCTTGAACTCGACGATGGGGTCGAGACCGAACGCGACGGCCATCCGCCGGGACTTCTCGATCACCTCGGCGCCGCCCGCTTCCGCGTAGTAGCCCGTGTACGACGGGCGGAGCCACTCGTTGCCGTCGCCGGAGTGGATGTCCATCAGGTAGTCGGAGCGGCCGATCACCTCCTCGGTGAGGACGTAGGCGATGCGCTCGCTGAGGGTGCCGTCCGGCTTCCCCGGGAACAACCGGTTCAGGTTCTTCCGGTCGTCGGGGCTGAAGTAGATCGTGCGGCCCAGGAACGCCGGCAGGTTCGCCATGTGGACCAGGACTACCGTGCCGCTGATCTCCGCCGGGTCCAGGAGCGGCCGGAGGCGCTGCATCGCGAGGATGGGCGCGTACTCGGAACCGTGGATGCCCGCCACCAGGGTGAGCACGGGGCCCGGACGGGCCCCGTGCACGACGGTGAGCGGAAGGAAGGTCCCTGCGTCACCGCCCAGGGGAGCGACATCGAGGCGGCCGGACACGGTGTGGCCGGGTTCCGCCGTGATGTCGCCCAGCCGGAACGCCTCCTGTCCCGGCGCCGGAGCGCCGGGGAGCAGGAGTGCGAGTGCGGCTGCCAGCCACACCGCGCGCGTTCCGGCCGGATGTTTCATCGCAGTCCGCCGAAGGATATGAGGACCGAGAACGTGCGCGGCTGTCCCGGGAAGTTCCCCGCCCGCGCGGAGAAGAGCGAACTGGTGGCGTAGACCGTGTCGAAGGCGTTTTCGAGCTTCACCTGCACCTCGGCGAAACGCCCGAGGTGCCGGTAGAGGAACAGGTCCACCACGGTGTACGCCGGCGCCTCGATCCCGGCATAGGGCTCGACCCGGTCGCCGACGTAGGTCACGCCGAGTCCGGCGGCCGTATCCCGGAACAGCTCCATGCGGGAGAACAGCCCCAGGGAGTGGGGCGGCGCGTTCGGCAGCGGTTGTCCCACCGCATCCGCGTTCGTGTCCTCCACGATCTCCGAATCGAGGTAGGTGTAGTTCACCGCCGCCTGCCAGCCCCGCCTCAGCGAGCCGACGAACTCGACCTCGAAGCCGCGGTTCCGCGCCTCGCCGACCTGGAGCGCGGCGTTCCAGTTATTCCCGTTCGGCCCGTAGTCCGGATCCGGACGCAGGACGTTGGACTTGGTGATGGTGAAAAGGGCCGCGGTGAGCGAGAGGTCGTCGAGCAGTTCGGTCTTGGCCCCGATCTCGAGCTGGACCGCGGTCTCGGGGTCGTGGGGCCCGTTCGCGCTCGGGGTCTGGGCGAGGACGCTCGGCCGGTTGAAGCTGGTCGAGTAGCTGCCGTAGAGCGACCAGGCCGTCTCGGGCTTGAAGACCATGCCCACCTTGCCGGTGAGGCCGCTCTCCTCGCTGAGGAGGTCGTTCCCTCCCGCGAACCCGGAGTCGTCATAGGTGTTGTAGCGCCCGCCGGCCACCAGGTGGAACGCGCTGCCCAGGTCCAGATGGTCCTGGACGTAGAAGCCGAGCTGCCGGGCGACGGCGGTGTCGGTGGTGAAGTCGTTCTCGGTCAGGCCGTAGTCGCTGCCGCCGCTCAGTCCGTACTGCGGCGCGAAGAGAGGAAGATTCGGAACCGGGCCGCCGGCGCCGGTGTCCCGCGCGCGGCCGTAGCGGAAGGAGTGATCCTGCCGGAACATGTCGGCGCCGAACAGCAGCCGGTGCACGGTGGGTCCCACCCGCACGATCTTGTTCAGGTTGAGCACGAAGGAGACGTCGTCGTTCGTGCGGGTCTGATCCCGGAAATGCCTCTTCATGGTGTTCTCGGGGGTGATCCCGCGCGGCTCGTGGTACTCCTGCTCGCGGTCGTACTGGAGGTAACGCAGGGTGGCGTCGAGGGTCCAGTCCCGGGCGAACACCTGGTCCCAGCGCACCTGGAAGACGTCGGCGTCGAGCGTCGTGAAGTCGGTGGGTTCGGTGGCGGTCCAGGTGATGTCGGTCACGAAGGTCCCGTCGGGCTCCACCGGCACGCCGCGCAGCCGGTGCCCCATCAGATCCTGATCGATGTTCTCGTACTCGAACGCGAGGTTGGCCTGGTCCGAGATCCTCCACGCCACGTTCCCGACGAGGTGCACGTTCCGCATCGAGGCGTTCGCGCGGAAACTGTCGCGTTCGTTGCCGTAGGCGGCGAAGCGGTAGAGCACGCGGTCCGAGTTGCCCAGGGGGCCCGTGACCTCGGCCGAGCCGTAGGTCTGTCCGTACTGCCCGAAGCGGACGCTGCCGCGGACTCCGAATTCCTCCTGCGGCTTGGCGGTCACGTAGTTCACCACCCCGCCGGGTTCGGTGGAGCCGTAGAGCACCGACGCCGGCCCCTTCAGGATCTCGATCCGTTCGATGTTGCTGAGCTGGAGCTGGCTGACGCTGAAGCCCGAGTTGTTCACGTCGCCCCCGAGGCTTCCGTAGGGATTCCCCCGGACCCCGTTGAACACGAAGTCGCGTTGGGTGAACCCGCGAGCGACGACGCTGGCATAGGGCGAGCTGGTCATGCCGGCGATGTTGCGGTAGACCTCGTCGGCGTCGGCGACGATCTGATCCTCGATCAGTTCGCGCCCCACCACCTGGATCGAGGCCGGGGTGTCGAGCAGGGCCACCGGCATCCTGCCGACGACGGCGCTCTCCGCGCGGTAGCCGGGAGCTTCCGCGGTGACCTGCACCCGCTCCTGCACGGTGGCGAGGATCGCGAAGTCGGCGATCACGGTCGCGCCCGCGGCCACCTCCACGGTCCGCCGATCGCTCACGGGCACTCCCCGCTCCACTACCAGCTCGTACGTGCCGGCGGCGAGGCCCGGGATCTCGAATCGACCCTCGGCGTCCGTCGTCGCGGACACTCCGGTCGCCGGAATCCGGACCGCGGCGCCCGCTACCGGGGCGCCGCTGTCCTCAAAGATGACCGTGCCGCGGACCGCGCCGGTCTCCTGCGCCGGCGCCGGCGCAGCTCCGAAGGCGGCCAGCAGGCTGGCCGCCACCAAACAAAGGAATTTGAATCGGTACATGGTTTCCTCCCGATTTCCTGCCCTCGGCAAGACAGTTCCGGCGGTAGCCGTGCGTGCCGCAGCGAATCCCGTTCTGAGGGCTTCCCGAACGGCGTCGGGGAACGGGGCAGCCGCGAGGGGACGCGCGCGGTCAGGCGACCGCTGGCGCGTGCCGGCCCGACGTCCGTCGCTCTGCGACGGACGAGCACGGCGGTTTCGCGGAACTACGCGGGAGGAGCGCGGGCGGGGCGGCGGAGGGAGCGCCTGGACGGGACCTTCGGGACTTCATCCTCGGGTTCCGCAGGTCCCCCGCCACGGGACGCGACCAGCTCCACCGGACTCGAAACATCGGCGGACTGGTGTCCGGAGTGGCAGACGGCACACTCGCGTTCGTCCGGGTGCTCTTCATGCCAGGCGGTCGCCGGGACGCTGGCCAGCAGGACCAGCGGAACGACAATCGCCGCCAGCAAGCCGGCCCGCGCCCGGAGGGAGGCGCCGCGTCCATTACCCATGATTGGCGCGGGATGGTAGCCCAACGCGGCGGGGCGCCCACCGTCGCCCGGGATGACGTTCATGCGGGACAAACCGGCCAACGCGGGCGGTCCTGCCGCCCGCCGTGAACGCTGCTACCCTGCGGTTCGGGCCATTCCCGATGCGGATCACGAGAACGTGCGGCGCCGCCGCGTTGGCGGCAACTCTCGTGGTATGTGGGCGACCGGCGCGGGTGGAGGCGTTCCCGACGGCACAGGAGGCCGAGGCCACGGGGCGGTTCCGGGACGGGGAACGCCACGGCCACTGGGTGATCCGCCTTGCGGACGGACGGGTCGAAGCAGGGGCCTACGTGAATGGCGATCGCCATGGCCGTTGGATCTTCCGGTGGCCCGATGGGCGGGAGGAAGAGGGAACGCTCGCGCACGGGGAGCGTCGCGGCCCCTGGATCCACCGGTTCCCGGACGGATACGAGGAGGAAGGGGCTTACGTGGACGGCGAAAGGGAGGGGCACTGGGTGCTGCGCTGGCCGGACGGGCGGATCGAGGAGGGCGCCTTCGAGTCCGGCGATCGCCATGGCCCGTGGGTCGTGCGCGGCGCCGATGGACAGGTCGACGAGGGCCCCTTCGTCCGCGGCGTGCAGGAGGGCCCGTGGATCCTGACTTTCCCCGACGGTGGCCGGGAGGAAGGACCGTTGGCGGCTGGCCAGCGACACGGTGCCTGGGTCCTTCGCGATGGGGCGGGCGGGGTCGAGGAAGGACCGTTCGTGGAAGGCAGAAGGCACGGTCACTGGGTTGCCCGGGAGGCTGACGGGGACCGGGCCGAAGGCTCCTACGTGGACGGCGTGGCGGAGGGCCCGTGGGTCTTCACGTACGCGAGCGGGAGCATCGAAGAAGGCCCGATGCTGGCCGGCAAGCGACACGGACCGTTCGTCCACCGCTTCCCCGGATCGGGGACGGCCCGTGGGAACTACGTGGAGGGCAAGCGGGAGGGCCGCTGGACGATCCGGACGAGAGACGGTCGCGTACGGGAGGAGTTCTACCGGGACGGCCGACTCGTGCCACGGTAGAGACCGAACGGGTCTTTTCGCCGGAGGGACCACCGGCGGAGTCAGAAGTCGACGCGGGCGCTGATGCCGAAGCTGCGCGGCGGGTTCGTGAGGTAGCCGACGCGGGCCAGGGTCCCCCGTTCCTGGTCGAGCGCCAGCCGGGCCCGTTCGTTGGTCGCGTTGTCCACGAAGAGCGCCACGTCCCAGCGGCCGGTCAGCAGCCCGATCCGCAGGTTCAGCAGGTTGTAGGCGGGGAGCTCCGGATCGAAAGCGAACGAGCCCTGGGTCAGGGGCCCGCCGATGAACGTTCCGGGCCGCAGGGCCGGTGACAGCGCCAGCAGGTTCACGGACCCGAAGCCCGCGGCCTGATCGCCGACCTGGGTGAAGCGGGAACCGACGTGCTGGAAGGTGCCGCTCAGGTAGCCCACCCAGCGGTTCGCGAATGGCCGCCGCCAGGTCGCGGCTGCCGCTGCCTGGAACCTCGGGGTGGTCGGGAGCCGGCGGTCCGGCTCGATGCCCGACACCACCGTGACCGCCCCGTCCACGTCGGTCGAGGTCACCGTGGACTCCAGCCTGGCGTCCACCAGGCTGCCCGACACGGCGAAGTCGAAGAAGGGGGTTGGCTGGGCCGCCAATTCCATCTCCACGCCCTGACTGCGTGCGTCCGGCACGTTGAAGATGATCCGCGAGGAGCAGGTTCCCGCCGTGACCGTCGCCTGCAGGTTGTGGATGTCCATCGAGAACGCCGACGCGTTCAGCGAGGCCCGGCCGTTCAGGAACGTGGATTTCACTCCCGCCTCGTAGTTCCAGAGCTCTTCGTCCTCCCAGGTCTCCCGCCCGCCGAAGGTCGCGAGGTCCGCCGGGGAGCAGGCCGGACCGACCAGCGGGTCGTTGATGCCTCCCAACCGGAATCCCTTCGAAACCAGCGCATTCAGACGCGTTTCCGGGTTGACGTCGTAGCTGGCGATGAATCGCGGCGCGAGGCCGGCCGCCGAGGTGGTGCCGTGGCTGTCGGCGGGATCGGAAAACAGTCCGTCGAACTCCTGGGTCCGCGATTCCTCGAAGTCGTACCAACGAACGCCCCCGGTCAGGTGGAACCGATCCGTGATGGAGAACGAGGCTTCCCCGAACAGGGCGCGTTGATGGAAGTCGTAGTCGAGGTCGGAGAAGAAAAGTTCCTCCGTTTCGCGATCGCCGGGCAGCGACCGGGCGCCGGTCCAGACGAGATCCGGATTTCCCGTGACCGTTCGCAGGAAGTCGGTGACCGCCGCGCCGTTGACGGCGACGTAGTCCTTCGCGTGCGCGCTTTGTCCATATTGACGCTCCGAGGCGCCGTAGAACGACCCGGCCAGCCAGGTCAGGCGCTCGAACGCTCCCGCCAGTCGCAGTTCCTGCGTCAGGCCGGAGGCCGATGTCGCGTCGACGAGAGGAAAGTCGAGGGTGTAGCCCGCCTCGAGAGCCCCGAAAGGGCTGAAGGAAACGCTGCCGCCGAGCGCCGTCGCATCCCGCACCACCTCCACGTCGCGCGTTGTCAGTGAGGTGATGGAGGTGAGCAGCATCCGGCCGAAGTCAACTTCGATCGTCAGGTCCCCGAGCAGGAAGCGGTCTGTGAAGGGTTCCTCGATCTGGATGAAGTGCTGGCGCTCGTTCAAGGTGACCGGGGAACGGGTGGTGGTGAACGGGTTGGCGAGGATGTTGTAGAGGTCCCGCCGGTTCCAGCCTTCCATGGCAAGGTCCTGGGTCAGGAACCGGGGGGTGATCGAAACCCGCTCGTTCGGCTCGATCCGTACGGCGATGCGAGCCCCGGTGCGACGGCCACGGTTCACGTTCTCCCGCACGTTGCCGTCCGGTCCCAGCGCGTCCATGAAGCCCGCGATCCGGGTGCTGTAGGCGGTGATCCGCATCGCGGCGGCCTCCCCGAAGGGAGCGTTGACGGCCACCTTGCCGTCGTTTCCGGAACTCCCGCCCTCGAGGAACCGGAAGCCGAATTCGGCGGCCCCGCCGGTGACGCCCAGTTGCGGCTGGTTCGTGATGTAGCGCACCGTTCCCGACAGCGAGCCGGATCCGAACAGGGTGCCCTGCGGGCCCCGCAGGACTTCGACGCGGTTCATGTCGAAGAGGTCGAGGTCGGGAGTGAACAGGGAGAGCGAGATGACGGACTCGTCCAGATAGACCCCCACCTGCTCCTTGACGCCCGGCTGGTCCCGTACGATCTGACCCGCCGACACCCCGCGCACGGCGATCTGGCTCTGGCCGGGTCCGAGGTTCTGGACCGAGAAACCCCCGACATTCACCGAGACGTCCTCGAGCGTGGTGGCGCTTCGGTTGCGGAGGGCCTGCTCGGTGGGCGCGACCAGCGAGAAGGGAACGGCCTGGAGGTCCTCTTCACGCTTTCTGGCGGTGACGGTGACTTCTTCGGTGAAGTGCGGCAGGACCTCCAGCCCGGAGCGTTCGGCCGCCTGTGCCTCTTCTTCCGGCTGGTCTTCGCGGGGTTCCTGCTGAGCCCCCGCCGGAGTCGCGCCGACCAGCATCCATCCACCCAAAACCCACATGGAGACGCGGCCCCGCATCGTTCCACCTCCCGGCCCGGCGACCCCGTCCAAGACCCACGCCTTCTCGGGCCGGTCGGACGCGGAGGATACCGAAGTCCCGGCGCGGGTCAGTCCGAGGCCGGAGCGCGGTCCTGCCGGCTCCGGAAGACCCGGTAGGCGATCAGACCGAGGCCCAGGAACCCCAGCGAGAACCAGACCCCGGTGGGCGGCCCGGTGAAGAACAGCGCGATCCAGAGCGCGAGCGACAGCAGCGCCGGGATGGGGTAGAGCCACATCCGGAAGGGCTGGGGAATGTCCGGCCGGTAGCGGGCGATCAGCAGCACCGCGACGCACTGCCAGGCGAAGCGCAGCAGGATCTGGACCTGCATGAGCCAGTTGATGAGTTCCCCCAGGCTGAAGAAGCAGAAGGGGATGGAAACCGCGATCAGCCAGACGAGCGAGACGTGGGGGAAGCCGCGGGTGGGATGGACCTTCCCGAAGATGGCGAAGAACTGTCCGTCGCGCGCCGCGGCGTACGGCATCCGCGAATAGCCGAGCGCGAAGGCGAAGACCGAGGCTACCGCCACGAAGAGGATCAGCGCGGTGATCACGGACCCCGCGAGTTGCGCGAGTCCCGGGTCCTCCACCGTGCGGGCGATGAAGATGGAGGCGAGGGTGCGGCTCGCCTCCGCCTCCTGCCAGGGGATGAGCTCGAGCATCACCGTGGTCATCGCGATGTAGATCGCCGCGACCACCACGATCGAGAGCAGGATGGAACGCGGCACGTTGTGCTCCGGGTCCTTCACCTCCCCCGCGATGTTGCAGACCTGGTTGTAGCCGCCGAAGCTGTACATCGCGATCACCGACGCCGCGCCGAGCGCCGGCCAGAAGCCGGCGTCGAAGCCTTGGGGCGGCATGAACGACGGGAGTCCCGGACTCTCGATGAGGCCGGCCACGATCACCCAGCCGGTGGTGGCGAGGACGAGCGCGAGCATCGCCTTCGAGAGGCGCTCGACGGAATCGATGTTCCGGTAGAGCAGGAACAGCACCAGCAGGCAGACGCCGGCGGCGGCGAGGTGGTGCGGGAGCCCCGTCAGGTCGGGGAGGTAGAACCCGAGGTAGTCGGCGAATCCCACGGCCCCGCCGGCGAGCGAGAGGGGCGCCACCAGCAGGATGTGGAACAGGAACAGGAAGGCCATCAACCGCCCGAGTCCGAACGGCCGGAACGCCTCCCGCAGGTAGATGTAGGGTCCGCCGCTGCCCGGGAGCGCCGCCCCGAGCTGGGCGTAGACGAGGCCGTCGGCGAGCGACAGCAGCGCGCCCACGAGCCACGCCCAGATGATGTGGGGCCCGCCCATCGCGTAGACCATGAGCGGGATGGTCAGGAAGGGGCCGATCCCGACCATCCCGATGATGTTCGTGGAGGTCGCCCCGAGGAGCCCCATCCGGCGCTGGAGTCCGTCGCCGGTTCCGGGTCTGCTCATTCCGGGTAGCGTGTCACGAACCGCAGGCGCCGTGGGGCTATCGTTCCGGCGCGCCCGGAAGCGCCCGGCGCTCCTTGAGCCTCAGGAGGTACCCCATGGCAATCCGCATCGGCGACATCGCCCCCGACTTCACGGCCACGACGACCGAAGGCACGATCAACTTCCACGATTGGATCGGCGATGGCTGGGCGATCCTCTTCTCGCACCCGAAGGACTTCACCCCGGTGTGCACTACCGAACTGGGCTATATGGCAGGGCTGAAGGACGAGTTCCAGAAACGCAACTGCAAGATCATGGGCCTGAGCGTGGATCCGGTCGAGGATCACCAGCGCTGGAAGGCCGACATCGAGGAGACCCAGGGCCACGCCGTCGGCTACCCGATGATCGGCGACGACGACCTCGCGGTCGCGAAGCTCTACGACATGATCCATCCGAACGCGCTCGGCGGGAAGGGCCGCACCGCGATGGACAACATGACCGTGCGGTCGGTGTTCGTGGTCGGACCCGACAAGCGGGTCAAGCTGATCCTCACCTACCCGATGACCACCGGCCGGAACTTCGACGAGGTGCTCCGGGTGCTCGACTCGATGCAGTTGACGGCGTCGCACCAGGTGGCTACCCCGGTGAACTGGCAGGACGGCGACGACGTGATCATCGTGCCGGCGGTCTCGGACGAGGCGGCCCGGGAGAAGTACCCGGACGGCTGGCGGGCGCCGAAGCCCTACCTGCGCCTCGTCTCCCAGCCCGGCAAGTAGTTCCCTACTCCGTCCGCACCGACTTGCCGGGGTGGTAGCTCTGGTACGCGAACCAGTAGGCCACGTGCCCGGGTAGCCGTAGGAGCGTCTCGCCGTCCGGGCCGGTCAGCGCGTCTTCGCTCACGCTCCAGAGCGCTCCGCCGCTCTCGACGTGGGCCGGATCGTCGGCCACCACGTTGAACGTGCGTCCCCCCGAGTCGTAGGCGCGCACCGTCTCGAACTCGGCGTCGCCGATCAGCACCACGTCACGCCCGCCCACCCGGTCGTGAAGGGCGGCGCCGCCCTCGAAGAGGGACAGGGCCCAGGCCATCTCCGCTTTCCCGTCGCGCAGCACGAAGATGCGGTCCTTGGGGTCGAGGCGGCGGTCCCGGACCACCACCGGGAACATGAGCTCGGGGCTCGCGAAGTACTGCCCGTAGGGCCGTCCGGGTCGGTAGTCGCGGTCGAAGCCGGTGTCGAGGGAGAGCACGGTGGTGTCCGGGTGAGCCGCGAGCCAGTCCTTCCAGCTCGTGATCACCACCGGCAGGACCTTCAGCACGATGTCGGACTCGGTGAGTTCGCCGACCACCGGCTCGCCCGTGAACTGGTTCCAGAGTGACTCGGTCTCCGTGTCGTACATCAGCTTGTTGGACCGGTAGAGCAGCCCCGAAGAGCCGAACACGAAGGGCTTCCGGCGCCCGGGGACCCGGGTGTCGAACAGGATGCCCGACCCGCAGAGCGTGCAGTAGGCGAGCGACACCGGGACGCCGCCGACCACGTCGTTGAACATCTCGTGCCAGTCGAGGATGCGGAGCGGATAGGCGCGCGAGTCGCCGTTGATGCTCACCCCGAAGACCAGCTCGCGGTCGGTGAGATAGGTCGCCTCGGCGGCTGGGATCTGCTCGGCGTTCACGAGCGCCGGGATGCCGTCCTTCGTGACGCCGCCCCAGACGATCTCCTCGATCCGGATCCGGTGCCGCACCCCCCGGTAGAGGAAGTCGCGGAAGTTGGGATCGATCCCCGCGAGGATGTCCGCCTTGAAGGAGACGAACCCGCGGTAGGGACGGATCTCGGTGTGGTCCTCCTGCCATTCCGTCCAGGCCTTCCAGTCCCGGGGGATGTTCGCCCGGGCGAGGCGCTGGAGGGCGTCCAGCAGCCGTCCGTCTTCATCGGGCAACAGCCGCATCACGGCGATGAACGCCGGGATCACGTCCTTCTGGTCGCGTTCCACCAGGAAGCGGAGCGCGCGGGTCCGTTGGGCGCTGTTCCTCGAGAAGAAGGCGGTTCGCACCAGGGCGTCCACGTCCGCGTCCGGCTCCCCGAAACGGTTCCCGAAGGGGTCTTCGCCGAACGGATCTCCGGGATCGGGCGGCGGTTGGGCGGCGAGCGGTGCGGCGAGGAGGAAGAGGAGCAGTCCGGCGAGCAGCGCCGGGAACCTGGTCATTCGGAACATGATGAATCCCCGCCGTTCCGAGGCTTTCCGGCCTGGAATCAAGCGCCCGAAACGGCTACCCGCATCGTAGCGAAATCGCCCTCACACTTCCTCCGCGACTGTCCGGAGTCTGTCGAAGACCTGCGCCGCTTTGGGGCCGCCGGCCGGGTGCTCGCGGAGCCCCTCGGCGGCAATGCCCGGATTCCCGGCGAGCGCGGCCCGCACGAGCTCGCGTTCAGCGGCCTTCGCCCGCCGGAGCAGATCGCCGGCGGGAACCGGGAGCGGCGGCTGAGGAATCGGCGCGACTCCGTCCTTCCCGACGAGCGCCGCAACTTCCACGACGTCGTCCGCCGGCAGTTCCGGGACGGCGGGGCCTCCGGCCGGCGAGCGGTTCCGGGTGTTCACCACCATGGTCTCCGGCTCGTCCCCGAGGAGCGCCCCCATCGCCTGGAGGCCGATGCGGTCGTAGCCGCTCGGGCCGTCGGCGGCCGGGGCGCCATCGGGCCGGGAGGCGTCTCCGCGGGCCTCGATCTGGAAGTAGGACGCGTCCCGGGCGTGGGTGAACTCCCGGTAGCCGGCGCGCGCCTCCTCCGGGTTTCGGGCCGCGGCGAGCGCCGCGAAGAGCGTTGCCTCCAGATCGAGAATGGACGCTCCGCGGGTGGTCCCGGAAGCGCGGGTGCGCTCCATCGCGCGGTCCGGATGGAGGTGGAGGAACACGTACTCTGAGGGGATGGCGCCCGCCATCTCGGAGGTCTCGAAGAGCCCGTCGCGGTGGACCCGCAGGAGGCGGTCCCGATCGCCGAACAGGTTCTCGAGGCGGTTTTCCGGAGGGAAGACGCCGGTGGGATCGGCCTCGTGGAGTGCCGTGAGCCAGCCGAGATGGTTGATGCCGGACCAGCCCACCGAGACGGCGTCGGGATCGAGGTAGAGGAGTGCGACGACCCGATCCGCGAGTTCGGCGGGGGTGTCGCAGATGCCCACCACCTCCAGTGAGGTCTCGTTCAGGAGCGCCTCGGTGACCATCCCGGCGGGATTCGTGTAGTTGATCAGGGTGGCGTCCGGCGACTCCCGTTCCACGACGCGTGCGAGGCGGAGCATCGCCGGGATGTTCCGCATGGCGAGGGCGGCGCCGGCCGCTCCCACCGTCTCCTGTCCGAGCACGCCCGCCTCGGTGCACACGCGTTCGTCGTGGGCGCGCGCTTCCTGCCCGCCGGCGCGGATCGCCGCGAAGACGAACCGGCTCTCGCGGACGGCAGCGTCCGGGGTCCGGCTGACGCTCACCCGGATGCCGGGCGCGCTCGCCTCCACGACCGGTGCGATGGCCGCGAGGCGCGCCGGGCCCTTGTCGTAGAGCGCGAGTTCCTCGACCCCGAGGCCGCTTTCGGCGAGCGCCCCGGCGAGCAGGGGCGCGCGCAGGCCACCCCCGCCGAGAAGAGCGACCTTCAAGGGCGCCAGGGCCGGCGCGGCAGCCCGCCGAGGTGCTGGACGGAGCGGGCCCCGCAGACGTTGCCGGCCGCGAGCTGTTCCTCGAGCGACCCGCCCCGGAGCCTCCGCGCGAGGAAGCCGGCGGCGAAGGCGTCGCCCGCCCCCGTGGTGTCGCGGATCCCGCGGAGGGGGATCGGTGCGGCGACCCGTGTTTCCGGGCGTCCGAAGACTTCGGCGCCGTCCGCCCCCCGCTTCACGATCACCAGCGTTCCGGCATCGGCGGCCCGCTGGAGAAACCCGTTCGGGCCGTCATAGAGGTTCGCTTCCTGGCCGTTCAGGAACACGCCGGCGGCCTGTTCGAGGAGTTCGGCGAAACCGTCGCGCCGCGGGAGGTCCTCGTCGTACCCGAAATCCCAGAAGATCTCGGCCGTTTCACCCACCTGACGCATGGCCGTCTGCAGTTCGGACCAGGCCGGGCAGACGCGGGGCGGCATCGCCATCAGCACGGCGCCGAAGGGCGAGGTGGACCCCGCCCGCCGGAGGGCGACGTAGATGCGCTGCTCGAGCTCCCGGTTCATCCCGTTGAACGTCGCGAAGCTGCGCTCCGGCCCGAACGACATACAGGCCGTGACCGCGTGGGGTTCGCGGGGCCGGCGGAGATTGCGGTAGCCGATGCCCTCGGTCGCGAGGACCCGGCCTACCCGTGGCGGAAGCGCCGAAAGGAGGTCCACCTCGAGGCCCTCGGCCCGCGCCCACGCCGCCGAAATGAGCGCGCCGCCGCCGAACGTGCGCCGGAACTGGTCGGTCCGGATTTCTTCGCCGGGCCGGGGCAGGCGGGGCAGCTCCGCGAAGATGAGATCCTCGAACGTCTCTCCGGCGATCAGCAGGCGGGGCGCGCCGGAGGGCATGACGGGAGAGGCTATCCGTTCCCGATCCGTCTGCTGTTAGGCTGCGTTCGATGCTCGGTTTTGAATGGCGTTGTTGGGGCATCGGGCCCCTCCTCTTGGTGTTCCTCGTTGTCGCGGCTCCCGCCGCAACGCAGGTGCCGGCGTTCCACGACGGGCACTACCACCCCACCGACTACATCCAGCAGGAGACGGAGCTTTCCGCGTTCCTCGAGTTGATGGGCGACCGGGTGGGGCGCGCGGCGCTGATGGGCATCCCCCTCCAGCAGAAGTGGGACTGGTTCGAGTCGGGCGACCGCGCCCCCGACTACTACCTGCGCTCGGACGCCGCCCTCTACTACTACCCGTTCGTGGACGCGATGGTGGCGGAGGCGGTGCTGGCCCTGTCGCCGGAGCAGCAGGACCGGTTCGATCCCATGATCACCGGCTTCAACCCCACCGACATGTACGCGACCGACCACATCCGCCGGGTGCTCCGGCTCTACCCGGGGGTGTTCTCGGGGATCGGGGAGTTCTCCATCCACAAAGAGGTGGTGTCCCCGAAGACCGTGGGCCACGTGGCGAGCCTCCGCAACCCGGCGCTCGACCGCATCCTGGAGTTCGCGGGCGAAGTGGGGCTGCTGGCCCTCGTGCACAACGACGTGGACGTCATCCTGCCCCACGAGGGGGCCCGCCCGACGCATTTCGACCCTTTCATCGAGGTCGTCCGGCGCCATCCCGGAACGACGATCCTCTGGGCGCACGCCGGCCTGGGCCGCTTCGTGGAACCGACGCCCGGTTACGTAGAGCTGCTGGAGGAGCTCCTCCGCGACGAAGGGCTGAGCCACCTTTACCTCGACCTGTCCTGGGACGTGGTGGCCGAGCAGATCGTGGCGCCGCCGGAAACGCTGGCTGCGTGGATATCCCTCGTGGACCGCTGGCCGGACCGCTTCATCCTCGGCTCGGATTCGGTGGTCGCGACGGGTGCGGACGCTTATCTCGGCGCGCTGGAGGCCTGGCGTCCGCTCCTCGACGGCCTCGATCCGGACTCGAGCGAAAAGGTCCGGCTCGGGAACTACGAGCTGCTGTTCGATTCCGCCCGCGAGCGGGTCCGCGCCTGGGAGGCCGCCCAGCGCTGAGCCTGGGAGCGCCGGTCTTCAGACCGGCACAGCGGGCCGAAGGCCCGCCGAGCGCGTAGATCGGCTCACCCCGATCGCGCACCGGCTTGGAACGCCGGTCTCCAGACCGGCATGGCCGCGCTCCGCGCGGCGACCCGTGTGCGGCCGCTCCGCGGTTCCCTCAGTGAGAGTCGTCGCCCGCAACGCTCCCGGCGACCACCTCGCGCATCAGGTCCGGCACCCCGATCGCCTCGACATCGTTCTTCAACCCGAATCGGTCGCTGCCCGGATAGGCGGCGAACCGCCGCGACGGGCGGATGTCCGCGCAGGCGTCCCAAAAGCCCCTCTCGAGTTTCGGAACCTGTCCCCGCTTGACCTCGATCGCCCACGGCCGCTCGCCGGGAAGCTCAATCACCAGGTCGCACTCGGCGCCCCGGTGCGTGCGGTAGGCCCCGGCGGCCGCGAAGGGCGGCGCCGCCCGGAGGATGTTCTCGATCACGAAGCCTTCCCAACTGGGGCCGGCGACCGGGTGTCCGAGCAGCTCGTCGAGCGTGCGGATGTTCAACAGGGCGTGGACCAGCCCACTGTCGCGAATGACGACCCGGGGCGCTTTCCGCAGTCGCTTTCCGGTGTTGGAAACCCACGGCTCGATCCGGCGAACGAGCAACAGGTCCACGAGGAGGTCGAGGTATCTGCCGACGGTGGACTCGCGCAGTCCAAGTCCCGACGCGAGCGCTGCCCGGTTCACCGGGCTCCCCTGCTGGTGCGCGAGCATGGTGAGGAACCGCCGGAGGGTCTCCATCGGGAGCGGGCGGGGCGAAAACTCCGGGATGTCACGGCCGAGGATCGTCGCGATCATGTCCTGCCGCACTTCGAAGCTCGCCTGGTCGTCGGGCGCCAGGAAGCTGGTCGGGAACCCGCCCCGGAGCCAGAGCCGATCCAGGTCCTCCAGGTGTTTGACCTCCAGCGGATCGAATGGCGCCAGGGGAACCATCGCGATGCGCCCGGTGAGGGTCTCCGCGGATTGGCGGAGCAGGCGCATCGAGGCGGAGCCCAGGATGAGGAAACGTCGCCGGACGAGTCCCCGGCGGCGCCCCTCGTCGATCAGGCCCCGAAGCGCGAGGAAGAGTTCCGGGGTCCGATGAATCTCGTCCAGCACCACCAGGCGGCCTTCGTGGCGCGCGAGGAAGCTGCGGGGTTCTGCGAGGCGCGCGACGTCCAGCGGATCGGTGAGGTCGAGATAGACCGAATCCGTCTCGTCCGCAATTCGGCGGGCCAGCGTGGTCTTGCCGCACTGGCGGGGACCGAGAATGGCCACGGCAGGCTGACGCTCCAGGGCGCGAAGGACGGCCTGATGGGCTCGACGAGCAATCATTAGCGTAAAAATACTCTTACGACAGCGTTTTTACAACAATAACCCCCGGCAAGGCTGCGGGAGCACATTACGGAGCAGTGGTAGCGTCAGAAGCTCAACGAAATCGTGTTTTACGAAATGGACTGACGGTTCTCTTCGCATCGACATCAGGGAGCCGGTCTCGAGTCCCGGAGCCCCGGAGCCGATCACCCCTCTGCTGCGGCGCGGGGGATTCCCTACACTTCCGGGCCATGTGGCGGTTTCGTTGGCCCCGCAGCTTCGGAGCTGCCTCTTTGTCGATCGCCATCGCAGGCGTGGCCGTCGCGCAGCCGACCGGGCCGGGACAGGGCAGGGCGGCCGAGGCCTGGCACTGGATCCAGAAGCTCCAGACGACCGGCTCGGTCCTGCACGTCACCGCGCATCCGGATGACGAGAACGGCGCGCTGCTCGCGCTGCTGAGCCGGGGCCACGGCGTCCGGACCGCGCTCCTCAGCCTCACCCGGGGCGAGGCGGGCGCCAATGCCATCGGGCCGGAGCTCTTCGACGGCCTGGGCCTGATCCGGGCCGCCGAGCTGGAAGTCGCCGGGAACTGGTACGGGCTCGACCGGATCTACTACACCCCGCTCGCCGACTACGGCTACTCGAAGAACCTGGACGAGGCGCTCCGCTCCTGGGACGAGGAGGCGGCGGCGGCCGATGTCGTGGAGGTGATCCGGCGGGAGCGGCCGATGGTCGTCCTCGCGCGGTTCACCGGGGACCCGCGAGACGGTCACGGGCAGCACCAGTTCGCCGGCCGCATCGCGGCGCGCGGCTTCGACGGCGCTCCGGACATGGGGGCGTTTCCCGCCCGCGAGGGACGGCGGCCGCACCTGCCGCTCGCCTTCTTCCAGCGGGCGCGCGAGGAGCCGGGAGCGCTCGAGATCGACGTCGCGGGCTCCCGCCCATGGCTTTCCCATTCGTTCGCCGAGCTGAACGCGATCGGGCTCTCCTACCAGCGCTCGCAGACCCGCGGCGTGGTCCGGCCCGTCGCCGGCCGCGGCCCCACGCGGTTGATGCGCGCCGAAGGCGATCCGGACGCGGAGAACGACCTCCTTGCCGTGCTCAGCCCGGAACGGGCCTCGCTCTCCGCCCGTTTCGCCTCGGTGGTGCCGGCGCGACTCATGGCGGTGCTCGAGCGTCTCGATGCGCACTTCGGGGCGGTTGCCGCCGAATTCGACTGGAGCGCCCCCGAAGCGAGTCTGCCGCGGCTCGGCGAGGCGCTCGCCGAAGCCCGGGAATTGCTCTCCGAGCGGTCGCCATCCGGGTTCTTCGACGTTCGGCACGAACTGGAGCGGAAAGAAGAGCAACTCGTCGCGGCCATCCGAGCCGCCGCGGGGGTCTCTTTCGAGGCCCTGGCGAGCGAACCGGCCGCGGAGAGCGGCGGATCGCCCTTCGCGCCGCCCCCGGCCTTCAGCCCGGTCGTGCCCGGCCAGCGTTTCGAGGTCCGGGTGAGCGCCGCCGCGCTCGCCCCGGCGCGGGTGGCCAGCGTGGCCCTCGACGTTCCCGGCGAAGTCGAGCCGGTGGACGCGGCGGGCGGAACCCATCGATTCGTCGTGACCCTGGCTCCGGACGCTCCGGTGCTCCAGCCGCACGTCGAACGCTCCGGTCTCGGCGAGAGCCGCTATCGCGCGAACGGCGACTGGACGCTCGGCGCCCCGCCGCCCGGGATGACGGCGACCCTCGATCTGGAGATTCCCGCGGGTGCCGGTGGCGAGACCGTCACGGTCGCGCTCGCCGCCCCGGTGGAGCGTTTCGAACCCAATCTCCCCTACGGCTACGAGCGGCGCGAACTGGAGATCCTGCCGCCGGTCTCGGTCGCCTTCGATCCGGGCTTCGCGGCTTTCCCCTCGGGAGCGGACACCGCAGCGTTCGAGGCCAGTCTCACGGTCACCGGGAATCAGGCCGGCGAGTTCCGGGTCGGCCTGGAACTGCCGGACGGCTTCCGGGCGGAACCCGCCGGGAGCACGGTCGCCTTTGACCGGGCCGGGGAGGAGGCGGGCGTCCGCTTCACGGTCCACGCGGACGGGGTGGCCGCTGGGGCCTACGAAATCAAGGCGAATGTGGACGGAGGCTCCGGTGCACCGGCCGCTGCAATCGGCTACCAGCGCATCGCGCACCGGGACCTGCCGCTGCGCTACCTGGTGCGCCCCGCCTCGCTCCGGGTTGCCGGCGTCGAACTGGCGATGCCGGAGGGACTCCGGGTCGGTTACGTGGTGGGCGCCGGTGACGAGGTCCCCGCCGGCATCGAAGCCCTGGGGGCCGAAGTGACGCTGCTGGACGAGACCGCCCTCCTGAACTCGGACCTTGGCGCGTACGACGCGGTGGTGACCGGAACCCGGGCCTACGCGGTGCGGCCTGACCTCCTCCGCGCCAACCGGCGGCTCCTCGACTACGCGCGGGACGGCGGTCACCTGGTCGTGCTCTACAACACCAACGAGCTGATCCCGAACCAGCACGCGCCCTATCCGGGCGTCCTCCCCCGGCGGTCGGAGGAGGTCTCCGAGGAGGACAGCCCGCTGACCGTGCTGGCGCCGGACCATCCCCTCATGACCTGGCCGCACCGGATCGGCCCCGCCGATTTCGAAGGCTGGGTCGAGCAGCGCGGCTCCAAGTTCTGGAGCGAGTGGGGCGAGGCGTACACGGCGCTCTTCGAGACGCAGGACACCGGCCAGGACCCGCAGCGGGGCGGGGCGCTCACCGCCGAGGTGGGGGAGGGGCGCTACACCTACTTCGCCTACGCGCTGCACCGGCAGCTCCCGGAGGGAGTTCCGGGAGCGTTCCGGCTGCTCGGCAACCTGATCGCGGCGTCCCGGAGCCCGCAATAGCGGGTAGGGATTGCTGCACTCTGAATCACGCTATGGTGCGTGAATCCAAGTGGGAACCATGCAGATTCAGGAGTTCGTTCAGGACGACCTCTTTTCCCCCAGCCTCATCGCGCGGGCGCTTCGCACCACACAGGCGGAGATCGCCGACACTCTGGGCCTGCCGCGTGAGGCCCTGTCGCGGAAGACACGGGTGGGGGCGGCGAAAACGCAGCTCCGGCTCCGCCAGATGCTGGAGATCCTCCGCCGGGTATCGGACTACAGCGGTTCGACGCTGTACGCGTACGCCTGGTACCGCTCGGAGCCGCTGCCCGGATTCGGTGGGATGACTCCCGTGGAACTTGTTCGGGAAGGCCACGCTGAATGGGTCCACAACTACCTCAGCGAGATGATGGACGGCGGATACGCCTGATATCTCGGCACGCTGACGGTTCGTTCGATGCGATTCCGAGGCGTGGTGTACCGGGCCCAACTGCCCGAGAGGGCTCTCACGGATCCGTTGTCCGGGCAAGGAGCGGCGCTCTACGGCGGAAGGTTCAACCGAAGAGGAGTTCCGGCCTTCTACACGTCCTTGTCGCTGGCGGGTGCGGTCCGGGAAGTCAGCCGAGCCGGGTTTCCGATCCAGCGGGTGCTGCTCTGCGCCTACGAAGTCGATTGCAGCCCGATCTTTGACGCCGCGCAGCCGGAAGCGATGACCCGGGAGGGGGTTCAGTCCGAGCACCTGGATCCGCCCGACTGGAGACGTGATCGGGACCGAGGCAGAATCCCCGCCTGCTGGGCGGTCGCCGACCGCCTGATTGCCCAAGGCTACGCCGGAATGCTGGTCAGGGGCTTCTTCCGCGGTGCGGGCCCCGACGACCGCAACCTCGTCCTGTGGAAGTGGAGTGACTCGCTCCCGAGCCGGGTCCGGCTCATCGACGCCGAAGGACGCATCACGCCGAAATGACCACCGAAGCCGCCGCTCCGCTCGTACGCCGCCTCCGCCGGCCGGACTGGCCGGAGGAACGCGAGGTGGTTCTGGTCGGGACCGCCCACATTTCCCCGGACTCGCTCCGGCTCGTGCGGGAGACGATCGAGCGCGAGCGGCCCGACGGAGTGTGCATCGAACTGGACGAGGCCCGCTACGAGGCGCTCATGGATCCGGCGGCCATCGAGCGCCTCGATCTCAGGCAGGTGGTCCGCGAGCGCAAGCTGCTGCCGCTGCTCGCGAGCGTGGCCCTCGGGGCCTGGCAGGCGCGGATGGGGCTCCGGCTCGGAGTGGAGCCGGGCGCCGAACTGAAGGAGGCGGCGCGCACCGCCGAAGAGGTGGACGCCGAAGTCCATCTCGTGGACCGGCAGGTCCGGACCACGCTGCTCAGGGTCTGGCGGCGGGCCAGTTTCTGGCAGCGGGTGAAGCTGCTCGCCACCGGGCTCGAGTCGGGGAGCGCCGACGAACCCACGAAAGAGGACATCGAGGAACTGCTTTCGGGGGACGTGGTCTCGCGGCTGGTGAGCGAGCTGGGCGAGGCGTTCCCGACCCTGAAGGAGGTCGTCATCGACGAGCGGGACACCTGGATCGGGGAGGCGGTGAAGGCGGTCCCGGGAGGGCGGCTGGTAGTCGTGGTCGGCGCGGGGCACCTCGACGGCGTCGAGCGGACGCTCCTGGCGGAGGAAGCGGTGTCCACCGAGCCGCTGGCCGAGATCCCGCCTCCGGGCCGGATGGGCCGGATCATCGGGTTCGCCATTCCGGCGGTCATCCTGGGCGCGCTCGCCTGGACCTGGGCGGTGCGCGGGGCCGACGCCGCCTCCGAGGGGGCGCTCTTCTGGGTCGCGGTGAACTCGATCCCGGCGGCGATCGGCGCGGCGCTGGCGCTCGCGCATCCGCTCACCATCCTGGCGGCGTTCCTGAGCGCGCCGTTCACCAGCCTGACGCCGGTGGTGGGGACCGGCTACGTCACCGCGTTCGTGCAGGCGTGGGTGCGGCCGCCGCGGGTGTTCGAACTGCGGGAACTGAAGGCGGACGCGCTGGTCCCCCGGCGCTGGTTCCGGAACCGGGCGCTCAAGATCGCGCTGGCGCTGATCCTGCCCACCATCGGGAGCATCTTCGGGACGTTCGTGGGGGGGTCGCGGCTGATCAGCGGGGCGCTCGGCGGGTAGGCCATCAGTCTGCGCGGCGGGATGCGTCGCGCTGCGCGGCGCGCAGCGGTGCCGGTCTGAAGGCCGCCACCGCGAGAACCGGCCGGCGCTCCCCGCCAGCAGCCTGCCTGACACACAATCCCCGGGCCGCGTGCCGCTCTCCACCACCGACCTCGTCACCTTCGTCCTGTTCCTCGGGGCGGTCATCTTCGTCTCGCTGCGGGCTTCGCGCGGACGCCGCACGGCGGAGGGGTACTTCCTCGCCGGCCGGAACCTCGGCGGGTGGGCCATCGGGATGTCGCTGGTGGCGACCAACATCTCCACCGAGCACTTCGTGGGGATGTCCGGGTCGGCGGCGACCGACATCGGCCTCGCCATCGCCAGCTACGAATGGACCGCCGCCGTGGCGCTCATCATCATCGGCTGGTTCCTGCTGCCCCGCTATCTGAAGAGCGGCGTCTTCACGATGCCGGAGTTCCTCGAGCGGCGCTACGACCGGGGCGCCCGGACCATCCTCGCCGCGCTCCTGACCGCCGCGACGGTCTTCGTGGCGATGGCGACGGTGCTCTACGCCGGCGCGGTAGCCCTGAACGCCATCTTCCTGCTGCCGGAGCTCCTCGCCGGTTTCTTCGGACTCTCTCCGGACGCCGCGGAGCTCGCCGCCACGCTGCTCGGGGTGTGGGGCATCGGCCTGCTGGCCAGCGTCTACACCATCTACGGCGGCCTGCGCGCGGTCGTCTGGTCCGACTTCATCCAGGGGATCGCGATCCTCGCCGGCGGGGGGATGGTGCTGTGGCTCGGCTTCTCGGCGCTCGGCGGGGACGACGGCGTGCTCGCGGGAGCGGCGCGGTTCCTGGCGGAGAACCAGGACCGGCTGCACACGGTCCTCCCCGCCGACCACCCCGACGTTCCGTGGACGGCCGTCTTCGTGGGCGGTCTCTGGATCGCGCAGTTCTTCTACTGGGGGGTGAACCAGTTCATCATCCAGCGCACGCTGGCGGCCCGGAGCCTGGCCGAGGGACAGCGGGGCACCATCTTCGGCGCCTGGCTCAAGATCCTGGTGCCGTTCCTGATCTGCTTCCCGGGCATCCTCGCCGTCCAGCTCTACGGGGACCAGATCGTCCACCCCGACCAGGCCTACCCGGTGCTGGTCCGGGAACTGCTGCCGCCGGCGCTCCGCGGGGTGCTGCTCGCCGCGCTCGCCGGGGCGATCATGAGTTCGTTCAACTCGATGCTGAACTCGGCCTCCACGATGTACGCGCTCGACGTGCACGGCCGGCTCTTCGGCCGTGGCCGGAAGCCGGACGAGGACGACGGCGCCTCATCGGTCCGGGTGGCGCGGGTCGCCTCGACCGTGTTCGTGATCGCGGCGTGCCTCTGGGCGCCTCTGATCGGCGGGTTCCCGGGGGTGTTCCGTTACATCCAGACCGTGTGGGGCTTCGTGACGCCGGGGATCGTGGCGGTGTTCTTTGCCGGGGTGGTCTCCAAACGCGTGCCGGCGTTCGCCGCCCGCGCCGGCCTGCTGGCGGGGATCCCGATCTACGCGGCCCTGCGCCTCGTCTGGCCCGAGACCGCCTTCCTGCACCACATGGGGATCACCTTCGTGATCCTGGTCGCCGGACTCGCGCTCGCCGCCTGGCGCCGGCCGCGGACGGAGGTCACCGAACCCCCCGCTCCGGTCACCGGCGTGGACCTCACGCCGCTGCCCGGGGTGTACTGGAAGGGCGGGCTCGCGCTGGCGACGATCGCCGCGATCTACCTGATCTTCCCCTGAGGCTCAGCCGTCCGCCCGCGCATTCGCCGGTTTCAGGATCCAGCCGTCGCCGCGGCTGCCCTGCATGCGGACCCGGAGCGGCTCTTCGAAACGGAGGTGGCGGACGGGGCCGCTCTCCCAGACCGAGGGTTGCGTGGCCAGCCAGTCCCAGTCGAGGATGCCGTCGCCCCGTTCGGGATTCACGGTGAAGTAGCCGATCCCGTGCGAAACCAGATTGTCGAAGAAGTGGGTCCCCTGTGAGGGCGTGACGATCAGGTCCCGGAACCCGGCCTCCACGATGACCTGGGCGCCGCTCACCTGTTCCCAGTTCACCGGAATCCCGAGGAAGCGGTCGCGAGAACCCCAGCGCCCCACGCCGATGAGTACGTAGGGATGCTTCTGCTGCTGGAGGCGGCTGTTGAGCCGTGCCACGTCGCGGGCCACCTCCCGGCTCTTCAGCCGGTCATAGGTGTCCCGGTGGACCACCACGAGGTCGCGGAGCCCCTCGATCTGGCCGTGGCCGAGAACCTGGGCACTGCGGCAGAGCACGCCCGCCCCGCTCGCCACCGCGACCTCCTCCGCCCGGGGCGGTTCCCGCGTCTGCTGCAGACGGCGTAGCTGCACGAATCCGAACTCGCGCGGACTGCCGCGGGGAACCGAGAGATTGGCGGCGAACTCGAGTTCCACCGGAGCGCGGCACGCCTCCTCCCCCAGCTCGAGGAGCTCGGTGAGGATGTCCGCGAGCGGGAAGACGTCGGGCATCTTGAGCAGCGGCGCGAGGGTGAGCAGCCGGCTCCCCGGCCGCGAGATGCCGTCGTAGAGGGCGCCCGAATCCTTGGACCAGGTGGAGGCGAGGAGTCCCAGCACCCCGTCCGCCTCGGCGTCGGCGAGCGAGCTCGTCAGCAGCGGCGGGAGGCCGCCGCCGTCCGAAGACCCGGCTTGGAGATCCACGGCGAGGAACTCGCTCTGCGAGTTGCGCCAGGCGTCCTGGCCGCTTTGGTGACCGAGGCGGTGCTGGGGATGGCGGGGCGAGAATCGGACCGCCGGGCCCCCGCTCGTGATCGCCTCCCCGAGTCCGAGCCCGACCGTGGCGATTCCGTCCTCGGCACGCAGCGGGGCGGTCGGATAGAAGTTCTGGGACTGGGCGGTGCCGGCGATGTCCGGATAGAAGCGACGCCCATGGGGCAGCCCCACGACCCGCTGGAGGATCACCGCCATTTTTTCCTCTTCCTGGCGGTAGGGAGTGCTGTCGAGGAAGCTGCGGACCCGGGGGAGGAAGAGCGAGGCATAGACCTGCTTGATCCCCCGGGCCAGCGCGTCGAGACGTTCCCGCGCGGTCTCCTCCTGATTCGCGACCAGAACGGTCTCGTACACGCCCGAGAAGGGCTGGTAGGGCGAGTCTTCGAGCAGGCTCGAGGAGCGGACCGCCAGCGGATACCGCACCTTTTCCTGAAACCGCCGCAGGTCCCACCACGCCTCCTCGGGGAACCGTGACTGGTCGAACCGCTTCCGAAGCTCCGCCTCGCTCGAAACCTCGAGGGCGAACGGGAGAAGGTCGTTCTCCTCCATGAATTGGTCGAAGATGCCGGTGGCGAGGACGACTGCCTGCGGCACCGCCACGACGGCGTTCGGATAGCGCTCCTGGATTCCCGAGCGGGCGAGCACCGAGTTGGTGAACGCCAGGCCGCGCGCCTTCCCGCCCACCGACCCGCTGCCGATGCGAAGGAAGCTTGCGTCGGGATCGAACCCTTCCCGCGGGAAGTCCGCCACCACCGAGCGGCTCCGCTCCTGGCGGCGCTTCGCGAGGCGCTTGGCCACGTCGCGGCCGATGTGGTCGCCGGGCCCGTAGTCGGAGATCCGCACGTCGCGCAGCCGGCGCGCAAGTTCCAGTTCCCCCCGCGCCATCAGCCAGTGCGAGATTTCGTTCCGCCGCGCGGACTCGAGGATCGCCTCGTGCGCGACGTCGGGGAGCGCCCGTTCGAAGGAATCGAGGTCCTCGGCGCGCGCGACCTCGGTCCCGTCCGGCATCCGGAAGACGAAGTCGCCGAAATGGAACCGGTCCCGCATCAGGTTCCGGATCCGGCGCAGCAGGTCCCGGGAACCCTTCAGGAGGAAGTCGGCGCCCACGCTGCGGGCGAGCGCCTCGTTCTCCGGACGGCGGGAGTGGAGGATCGCCGGAATGTCCGGCCGCACCTGGCGCATCGCGGCGACGAACCGCTCGCCCGCCTGCGGATCGGGCCGGCCGCCCCGGGGGAACTCCACGTCCGAGATCACCCCGAGGATCTGGTCCCGATAGGCGGTGAAGTAGTCCCAGGCCTCCTCGTAGCGGTCGCAGAGCAGGATCTTGGGCCGCCGCCGGATGCGATCGAACTTCTCGGTGAGACTCAGCCCTTCCGGGATCAGTTTCCGGGTCTGCTCGAAGACCGCCTGGTACACCACCGGCAGGAAGGAGGAGTAGTAGCGGATGCTGTCCTCGATGAGCAGGATCGCGGGCACGCCGAGCCGGCCGGTGTCCTGTGGGGCGTTCCGGCGGTCCTCGATCTGCTTCACGATCGCGAGGAAGATGTCGACGTCTCCCTGCCAGACGAAGGGCTTTTCGAGGTCCTGGCCGTGGTGCCGCGTCAGGTACTCGCGCACGGTGCGGGTGTCGTAACCGAAGAGCGTGACGGGGGTCTCGCACCCCGCGTGGCGGAGGCGGTGCGCGAACGTCCCGATGTCCATGTCCCCGAGGTCCGGCGACGCGATCACGAGTTGGAAGCGGTCGGGCATCCGGGCGATGCGTTCGAGCGCCTCGTCGCCGGACTCCACCTGGATCACGCCGGGGAGGGTCCGGAGGTTCAGGTCGAGAAACCCGGACAGGACCCGGTCGTCGAGCTGGCCGTCCTCGGCGAGGATGAACGAGTCGTAGTGACTCAGCACGAAGAGGACGTCGTGGATCTGGAAGCCGACGAGGTCCGCGAAGGCCGGTGACAGGGCGCCGTGGAGCGGCATGAGTTCCTAGTTTGTCACCGGGGGAACCGTCCCTACGTGCTCCCGGTGCAGGTGATTTGTGAATAGCACGAGCAATCCCGGCGCTGCCGCCCTACAATGCGCGCCCAAATTGCTCGGAGGGGCCATGAGCTATATCGATTCTGTCCTGAACCAGGTCGCGGCGCGGAACCCGAACGAGCCCGAATTCAACCAGGCCGTCCGGGAAGTGATCGAGTCGGTGGCCGTCGTCATCGACCGCCACCCCGAGTACCGCGCGGCGCGGGTGCTCGACCGCATGGTCGAACCCGAGCGCCTGGTCCAGTTCCGGGTCCCCTGGATCGACGACGCCGGAGAGGTCCAGGTGAACCGGGGCTTCCGGATCGAGATGAACAGCGCGATCGGGCCCTACAAGGGCGGACTCCGCTTCCATCCCTCGGTCAACGCCTCCATCCTCAAGTTCCTCGCCTTCGAGCAGGTGTTCAAGAACTCGCTGACCACGCTGCCGCTCGGCGGCGGCAAGGGCGGCTCGGACTTCGATCCGAAAGGCAAGAGCGACGCCGAGGTGATGCGCTTCTGCCAGTCGTTCATGACCGAGCTGCAGCGCCACATCGGTCCCTACACCGATGTCCCGGCCGGGGACATCGGGGTCGGCGGCCGGGAGATCGGCTTCCTCTTCGGGCAGTACAAACGCCTCGCCAACGAGTTCACCGGGACGCTGACCGGCAAGAGCCCCGGGTGGGGCGGCTCACTGATCCGGCCCGAGGCCACCGGCTACGGGGCGGTCTATTTCGCCCAGGAGATGCTCAACACCCGGAACGACGGACTCAAGGGGAAGACCTGTCTCGTCTCGGGGAGTGGCAACGTGGCCCAGTTCACCGTGGAGAAGCTGAACGATCTCGAGGCCAAGGCCGTGACGCTCTCCGATTCGTCGGGCTTCGTCCACGATCCCGCCGGAATCGACGCCGAGAAGCTCGCCTGGGTCATGGAGCTGAAGAACGTGCGCCGCGGCCGGATCCGGGAATACGCCGAGGAGTTCCCGGGCGTCAGCTACCACGAATCCGATCCGGGCGCCGACCACAACCCGCTCTGGGCGATCCCCGCCGAGTGCGCCTTCCCGAGCGCCACCGAGAACGAGGTCAGCGCCCGGGACGCCGCGAACCTGCTCGCGAACGGCTGTTTCGTGGTCTCCGAGGGCGCCAACATGCCCTCGGTGCCGGATGCGGTGGACCAGTTCGTGGCCGCCGGGATCCTCTACGGACCAGGGAAGGCCGCGAACGCCGGCGGCGTCGCGGTCTCCGGGCTCGAGATGGCCCAGAACATCGGGATGATCCAGTGGAAGCGGGAGGTGGTGGACCACCGGCTGGCCGACATCATGTTCGAGGTCCACGACGCCTGCATCAAGGCGTCGGAGCGGTTCGACGCGGTCGGCAACTACGTGGTGGGCGCCAACATCGCCGGGTTCTTCAAGGTCGCCGACGCCATGATGGACCAGGGCGTCGTCTAGCGGCCTGTGGCAAAACCCACGCGGCGTTCGACGGGCGATGCATCCCGTCTGAACCGCGCCTCTGCGAGGCGCTCTGCGTTGCGTTTCGGTCGGAATACACCCGGTATTCCTCCCTCACGCGCCTTGTCAGCCGGGCGCCTCACCCGTCTCGGCGCTCACGTGGGTTTCACCACAGGCCGCTAAGAACGGCCGCCGCGCAGCCGGGCGGCGCCTCAGACCGGAGGGGGAGGAGGTTCCCCGTCCAACTGCTCCTTTTGCCACTCGGGGACCACGACCCCGAGCGAGATGATCATCTGGAGGGCCTGCTGCCGGCTCATCGAGAGTTCGATGACGTCCTCCTTGGGGAGGGTGATGACGAAGCCCGAGGTCGGGTTCGGGGTGGTGGGCACGAAGACCGCCATGACCTCCCGCTGGCCCGGTGCGGACTCGCCGGGTACGGACGCCGCGTCCGCTCCGTTTCGCTCCGCGATGCGCTTCCGCACCCGGTGCTGCACCTCCCCGAGTTCCCCCGCCATCTGGAAGGCGATGCTGTAGACCCCGCGCCGGGGGTATTCGATCAGCACGACCTTCCCGAAGGCGTCGCCGGAGCTGAAGAGCGCCTCCAGCAACTGGCGCACCCCGGAATAGACCCAGCGCGCCACCGGGATCCGCTGGAGCGGTTTCTCCACCACCGCCCGCAGCACCACCCGGGCGACGCCGAACTTGGTGACCCCCCAGCCGGTCAGGAACAGCACCCCGATCACCACGCCGAGCGCGGTGAGCCGCGGCTCCCAGGGGAGGGAGGGGAAGAACCAGGACTGGATGATCGAATAGATCAGCCGGCCCACCAGGAACACCGCCGCGAGCGGAATCCACACCAGGAAACCGCGCAGCAGATAGCGGCGGAGGGATCCCCAGAACGTCAACTTCGAGGCCGTGGGCATTTCGGGGTGAGTCTATGGCTGCCGGAGCCGTTTACCATCCCCGGCCACCATGGATCTGCCCATCGTTTGTCTTCCCGGCGACGGGATCGGCCCTGACGTGGTGGACGCGGCGGAGCGCGTCCTGGAGCGGGTGGCGGAGCGCTTCGGCCACCGCCTGCACGTGGAGCGCCGGGACTTCGCGGGCGTCGCCTGGGATCGGACGGGGACGGGGTTCCCCGACGAGACCCGGGCCGCCTGTGCCGGCGCGCAAGCGATCCTGTTGGGCGCGGTCGGGGATCCGCGCCACGACGTGCTCCCCGCCGCCGAGCGTCCCGAACGCGCGCTGCTGGAGCTTCGCCGGATGCTCGGCGCCTACGCGAACCTGCGCCCGATCAAAGTGATCCGGGTGCTCGACAGCTCCCCCTTCCGGCCCGCGGCCATCGAGGGAGCGGATCTCCTCATCGTGCGCGAGCTGACCGGCGGCATCTACTACGGGGAGCCGCGCGGCATCCGGGAGGAGGACGGCCGGCGGGTCGGCATCAACACCTTGCGGTACGACGTGCGGGAGATCGAGCGCATCGCGCGGGTGGCCTTCGAAGCCGCCGGCCGGCGCCGGGGACTGCTCCTCTCGGTGGACAAGGCGAACGTGCTCGAGTCGTCGCAGCTCTGGCGCGAGGTGGTTGCGGGTCTCGCTTCGAACTATCCCGATGTCCGGCTCGACCACATGTACGTGGACCGGGCGGCGATGGAGATCGTCCGGGACCCGCGCCCGTTCGACGTGATCCTGACCGGGAACATGTTCGGCGACATCCTGAGCGACGAGGCTTCGGTGCTAGCGGGATCGCTCGGCCTGCTGCCTTCGGCGAGCGTGGGCGCGGGCGGCGGGCTCTACGAGCCCGTGCACGGCTCGGCGCCCGACATCGCGGGGCAGGGGATCGCGAACCCGCTCGCGGCCATCTCCTCCGCCGCGATGATGCTCGAGCTCTCCTTCGGGCTGAAGGACGAGGCCGCGGCCATCGAGGCGGCGGTCACCGCCTGCCTGCGGGGGGACGTCCTCCCCCGCGACCTGGGTGGCACCGCGGGGACGACCGAAATCACTGACATCGTCCTGGCCGCGTTGTAGGACCTCCGGGACCGCCGGTCTTCAGACCGGCACCGCCGCGCGCAGCGCGGCGCAACATCCCTCGCCCGTCTCCGGGTGACGGCGATCCCCAACCCGGCAAAATATCCGCGCCGGCCCTCAAGCCGGCAAGGAGTTCCCCATGTCCCGTACCCGTGTGCTCATCGCCACCACGCTTTTCTTCGCCCTCGCGGTCCCGCTCGCCCTGGCCCAGCCCCCCGAGACCCAGCGCCAGGTGGTGGACCGGCGGCAGTTCCTGAACGAAGTCCAGACCTCCGACGATCCGCGCCGGGTGCCCGCTCCGCCGGGCCCGCGCGGACCCGAGGGGACGAGGGTCCTCTACGGCGGTTTCATCTTCGACGGGACGGGCGCCGAGCCCTCGATCGGCACCGTCGTCATCGAACGAAACCGGATCGCCGCCATCCTCGGCGAGGGTGAGCGGGGGTGGCCGGACGGCTCCCAGGTGCTCGATGTCTCCGGCCACACCGTCATGCCGGGACTGATCGACCTCCACACCCATCTCACCTATACCGAGCCGGGCGTCCCGCAGGTGCTCGCCATCGATCCGGCCCATCAGACGCTCCGCGCGATGGAGCGCCTGCACGTCTTCATCGGCGCGGGCATCACCTCCATCCGGGACACCGGGTCGGCCGGAACGGTGCCCTTCATCGTCAAGGACTGGGTGAACCAGAACCGGTTGCCGGGGCCGCGGGTCTTCGCGTCCGGTTCGCTCATCACCGGCACCGGCGGCCACGGGGCCGAGGGGTACTCCATCCACCACCCGCTCTACGGCGGGATCGTCGAGGCCTCGGGACCCGACGAGTTCCGGGACGCCGTTCGCGAGCAGTTCAAGAGGGGCGCCGACCTGATCAAGATCGCGAGCCATTACAGCCGCGAGGAGATCGCCGCTGCGGTGGACGAAGCCCACGCGCTCGGACTCAAGGTCACGGTGGACTCGGAGACCTTCTACACCGGCTGGGCCGTCGAGGCGGGCGCCGACACCATCGAACACCCGCTGCCGCGCACCGACGAGGTGATCCAGATGATGGCCCGGAGCGGCACGGCATCGGTGCCCACGATCATCACCTACGACTACATCTTCAACGAGCGGGGCAGCTACCACAGCTCGACGTCCCGGCGTTTCGAGCTCGACGGCGAGATCAGCCGGGCCATGCTGCGCGAACTCAAGGACGCGGGAATCCTGATCGGGGTGGGGACCGACCTGATCCTCGAGAACTACCGCGACCTCCCCTACGCCTACATCTGGGAGCTGGAGTCGTACGTGGAGAGCGGCTTCACCCCCACCGAGGCGCTGGTCTCCGCCACCCGCGACAGCGCCCGGATCCTCGGCATGGACGACAAGCTCGGGACGCTCGAGGTCGGCAAGCTGGCCGATATCCTGATCGTGGAAGGGGATCCGCTCACCGACCTCGGCGCCCTCGCCAACATCGCGGAGGTCTTCCGGGACGGCTACTGGGTGGTCCGGAACGGGGCGGTCCAGCCGACGCCGCCCGAGACCCGGGTCCGGCCGGGCCCGGGGATCGAGAACTGAGCGCCCGGACCGGCCGGCACGCGTTCATTTCGCTGCCTGCCGGGGGCATGCGTCTATTT
>JAPPGX010000018.1:13201-71290 GCA_028877265.1 Acidobacteriota bacterium | reverse complement strand
CGGGGTCTCCCGGCGCAGGCATGCGTCTATTTCGGGGTCTCCCGGCGCAGGCATGCGTCTATTTCGGGGTCTCCCGGCGCAGGCATGTGTCTATTTCGAAGTCTCCCGGCGCAGACATGCGTCCATTTGCAGGTCGCTCAGTCGGTGACGACCGGCAGCTTCGGGAATGTCTCCCACCGGCCTCGCGTGAAGTCCGGGAAGTCCATCGGCCGGCTGCGGTCGGCCACCGAGCGCTCGCTGAGGTCGGTGACCGCGGAGAGTGCGGCCGCGTCGTAGACGTTCATCTCGGTCGGCAGTCCCTCCTGGAGGCAGCGGATCAGCCGGTAGTCCTCGAGGTAGTCCATGCGTCCGTGTCCGAGTTCCTCGCCGGGGCTCGCGACGTTCCGCCACAGCGGGTGCGCGTACTCGTCGTACCAGGTCTCGGCATCGTCCCAGCGGTGCGACTCGCTCCGGCCTTCGACGTAGACCCGGTTCGGGTAGCCGTGGAAGATGCCCCGGGTGCCCTGGACCAGGTTGATGCGGCTGTAGGGACGGGGCAGGTTCGTGTCGTGGACCACGGTGATCGTCCGGCCCCGCGCCGTCTTGATGAGGCTCAGGTTCACGTCGCCGAGCGTGAACTGCTCGGCCCGTTGGGGCTCGCCCTCCGGGAAGTGCTCCCGCGCGTAGTCCTGAAGGCCGCGTGACGGTCCGCTCATGGACACGAGGTAGTCGAAGCGGTCCCCGCGGCCGATGTCCATGCAGTTCGCGACCGGGCCGAGGCCGTGCGTCGGGTAGAGGTTGGCGTTTCGGGTGCGGGAGTGCGCCCGCCGCCAGAGACCCTCGCCGCGGTTCGAGAACTTCACCCCGCGGAGGTCGTGGAGATAGCCGCCCTCGGCGTGGAGGACCTCCCCGAAGATCCCCAGCCGGACCATGTGGAACACCATCATTTCCCACCGGCCGTAGTTGCAGTTCTCCATCATCACGCAGTGCCGGCCAGTGCGCTCCGCGGTCTCCACGAGCTGCCAGCACTCGTCGATCGTGGTGGCCGCGGGCACCTCGGTCGCGGCGTGCTTGCCGTTCTCCATCGCCGCGACGCAGATCGGGACGTGGAACCGCCACGGCGTGGCCGTGAAGACGAGGTCGAGTTCCTCCTCGGCGCACATGCGCTCGTAGTCCCGTTCTCCCCGGGTGTAGAGCGTCGGATCGGGTCCGCCGGCCTCCCGGATGAAGTCCCGCGCCCGCTCGGCGTGTTCCGGCACGATGTCGCAGACCGCCCGGATCTCGACCCCGGGAGACGCCTCGTTCACTGCGAGCAGGTTGCGGACGTGGACCGTCCCCATGCCGCCCACGCCGACGAACCCGATCCGGACGTTCGGGACCCTCGGCGCCGCCAGCAGGCTCGCGGGAGCGCCTTGCGCGCTCACGAACGCCGGCACGGCCGCCGCGCCCGCTCCGGCGGCGAGCACCTGCCGGCGGGTCAGCCCGAATCGCTTCTCGGTCATGGTCTTACTCCTGACGGGAAACCGGGTCCCAGAAGGAGCCGGTCAGCCCCACGCCGGCGAAGATAGCGCGAGCCTCGCCGGGAGTAGGCCGCGGCGCTTCGGGGTCAAGCCGGGAGCCGTACCAGACCCGCGAGAGGCGCCACAGTTGCGGCACCGGCACCATCGGCCCCGGCTCGGCGCCCCGTTCTGCGCACCAGGCGCGAAGATCGTCTTCCGACCGGAAGAACAGCATGTTGGCTCAGGTGAAGACGATGTCGTCCCACCAGTGCGCCGCGGGCACCAGCGAGTGGAAGAGCCAGTCGCAGCGCTCCGGTCCTTCGTCGGCGACTTCGAGCAGCAGGGATTCTCCTGAGTGCGCGCAGCGCGACCGGACCGTCCCGCCGCGCCCGAGCGCCGCCGGGATCCCCAGGGCGTCCCAGGCGCAGTTCGCGTAGTACCGGACTCCGGCCGACTCGAAAGTGTGCTCCGTCGGAATCCCCGAGAAGGGATTGGCCATCCGGATCGCGATTCCGTCCTCGCCGGTGACGATCGCCCGGCCCTCGCGGAGACGGTTCCAGGCCGCGAGAACCGGCTCCAGGAAGGAGCCGAGCCGTCCGGCGACGGCGGCAGGCGACGGTGCGTCCCCCGTCGCCGCGAAGGTCTCGAGGATCGCGGTCCTCACCCGCGTCTCGAACGTCAAACCGGCGGGCCGTGCTCCCTAGTCCGCCGCCAGGATCTCGGCAACCGCCCGGTGGGCCTCCCGGATGGCGGCGTCGGTGTGCGGACTCCCCGCCGAGTCCGTCCCGGCGATGGCGATCCGCCCGAAGGGCTGCCGGGCGGGAATGTGCGGGCGGTCGTCCGGGGTCCCGAAGGACCACTCCGGCGGGTCGAACATCGGGTTGTAGGAATAGGTGTAGCCGTGCGGCCAGCGGTTCACGGTGATCGCCGCGATGTCCCGCTGGTCGTCGAAGCCGCTCCGGCCGAGCATCCGGTTGAGCTGGTCGCGGATGTTGGCCTCCACCGTCTCGAAGGTGGTGTGGAGGAGTTCCATCCGGCCGATCCGGTGCTGCTCGCGCCGGGAGAGCCCGGGCTCGCACGGATATCGGTTCATCCGCACCACCAGCGGCTCATCCGGCGAGGTCGAAGTGCGGTAGTCGCCGAGCGCGAGCTGCGGGGCGAGCCCGATGGAGGTGTGGTAGCCGCCGGGGGCCGCGATGGAAGAGACCCCGGCTTCGGTGAACGCGCGCCAGTTGTGGAGCAGCACGCTCGTGTACTGGAGCGGCGACTTCACCGGCCAGGAGAGGGCGTCCCGCTGGGCTTTTGGCAGTTCGGGAATCAGGTAGGGAATGATGTTGTGCCAGCACGCCAGGACGACCCTCCCGGCGGCCACGGTGCGCCCCCGGTCGTCCCGCACGTAGGTGACGCGGGCCGGGCCGTTCTCACCGGGCTCAACCCGGATGACGGTCGAGGACAGCCGGATCCGCGTCCGGTTCTCCGGCCGGTCGAGCATCCCGTAGTCGAGCGGCGCCATCACCACGTCTTCCATGGTGGATCCCGGGATGGCGCTCGGGATGAGCCCCCGCACCAGCAGCCGGGTGATCGTGGCGTTCCCGTCCGGGAAGTAGAGGTCCGGATCGCCCTCGTTCGCGCGAGCCTGGTTCTCCCGGCCGTGCTGGCCGCCCGGCTCGTCAGCGAGCGCCTCCGGCGGCGTCTCCGGAATCTCCATCCCCGAAAAGCCCGGCAACCCCTCTTCCCACGCGTAGCGCGCCGGGTAGGCGTCGATCCCGGTGCAGAAGAGGCCCTTGGGTTGGTGGTCGAAGAACCAGGCCACGCCGGGGTCGCACTTCGCGTGCTCGATCAGGAACTCCTGGTAGCTGATGGTGGCCAGGAACGTCTTCTTTTCCGCGGGGGAGAGATCCGGGAGATAGTCCGGCTGCCCGTCGGAATGGAGCCGGATCAGGTCGTTCCGCACCGCTTCCGGCATCGGCGAGTCGGCGAGGAACTCCGCGAGCGGCCGCCGTCCGGCGCCGGCGACCAACTGGTCCGTCCCCCAGGTCTCGCGGTCGAAGAACATGGCCCGCTGGAGGCCCAGGTTGCCGTAGGTGTCCGAGACCGCGGCGACGGACTCGTAGTAGCGCTTCCGGTCGATACCGATCTCCTTGAGCAGGCCCTCCGCGATCTCGCCGTACTGCGAGGGCGCTTCCACGTTCAGGGTGCCGCCGTTCATCAGGTAGGTGCGGCCGTCGAGCCGGAACTCGTTGCGTTTGGCGTGGCCGCCGAAGTCGTCGTGGTTGTCGAGGAGCAGGATGCGGGCGTCCGGGCCGGCCTGCTTCGCGAAGTAGTGCGCGGCGGCGAGCCCCGAGATCCCGGCGCCCACCACCACGAGGTCGTACGTCTCTCCGGTGTCGGTCGCGGTCCACTCGCGGCCCTCGTGGGCGAACTGGTGGGCGACCTCGAACGAACCGTCGTGGGAGCCGCGCATCCCGGTGCGCAGGGGCGGGTAGTCGGCCTCGCCGGCGCGGTCGATCTCCGCCTGGAACTCCGGGACCTCGCGGCAGGCGAGGGTCGCCCCGGTGAGGGCGACCGGAACTCCGGACAGGAAATCGCGGCGGCTGACGCCGTCTCCGAACGGGCGGTACGTCTTCTTCGGCGAGGTCATGGTGGGGCCTCCGGTTGGCGTGCGGCGCCGCGTCCTCCGCAGGATAGGATCGGATGGCTGCCCTCGGCCGGCGGAAGGGACGAACACCGCTTGTACCACATTTGCCTCCGCCGCGGCGCTTTACCGCCGGGGTTCCCGGACGGGCGCCGGTGATGCCGCTTCCGCCACCGGCGCCGTTTCCCATCCCGGGGAGCGAGGGCAAGTTCCGGCGCGTCCACGCGGTCGTCCGGCGGGTCCCGCACGGGCGGGTGACCACCTACGGCCGGGTGGCGCGCGCGGTCACCGCCGCCGGGTATCCGCTCTCGGCGCGGGCGGCCGGCTGGGCGCTTCGGAACTCTCCCGAGGGGGTGCCTTGGCACCGGGTGGTGAACGCGGAGGGCGCGCTCTCCGCCGAACTGAGCGGGAACTGCGAGCCGGGCCGGCAGCGGGGTCTGCTCGCCCGGGAAGGCGTCCCCTTCGACGAACGGGGCCGCGTGCGTCTCGACCGCTGCCTCTTCGATCCCCCGGACTCGGACGCGTTCTTCTTCCCCGACGGGGAAGCCTCTCCGTGACGGCGGACCGCACGCCGTTCCGGCCGACCTGGGTGGACGCCGCAGGGCTCCTGTGCGCCGCGCTCTACCTCGGCCTTGCGTCGCTTGCCCGGGGCCCCGGCGATCCGGGAGTCGCTTCGTTCCTGCTGATCTCGGCGGCGATCGCGGCCCTGACGTTTGCGGTCTACGCCCGGTCGGCGAAGGAGCCGGGCCGGGTCTCGGTGGGGCGGCTCCTGCTCTGGGCCGTGGTCTTCCGGGCGATCGGCCTGTTCGGCGGGCCGTTCTTCGAGGACGACTACTTCCGCTACCTCTGGGACGGCTACCGCTTCGCGCAGGACGGCACCCCGTACGGGCTGGCGCCGGAGGCCTTCTTTGCCGACCCCGCGGTCCCGGCGCTCTTCCAGGGAATCCTCGACCGGATCAACTTCCCGGAGCTGCCGACCATCTACGGCCCGGGGACGCAGCTTGCATTCCTCCTCGGCTACGGCGTCGCGCCCGGCAGCGTGGCGGCGCTGCAGGCCGTCTTCATCCTCTTCGACCTGCTCACGATCGGCGTCCTGCTGCGGTTGGCGCCGGCCCGCGCCGTCCTGCTCTACGCGTGGTGTCCCCTGGTGGTGAAGGAGGTGGCCTTCACCGCCCACCCCGACGGCTTCGCGGTCTTCTTCGTGCTGGCCGCGGTCCTGCTCGCCAAGCGGGAGCGGCTGCACGCCGCGGCCGCGCTCCTCGCTTTCGGCGCGGCGGCGAAAATCCTCGCGCTGGTCGTGGTCCCGTTCGTGCTGCGTCGGGTCCGCTGGACCCACGGGGCGGTCTTCGGCGGAGTGGTGGCGTTCCTCTACCTGCCGTTCGCCTGGCAGGGGGGCAGCGACCTCCCGACGCTTTTCGTGTTCGCGCGCGACTGGGAGTTCAACGCCTCGGTCTTCGCGCTGCTGACCCCGCTGCTGCCCAACGCGGCCGCCCGGGTGGTCTGCGGGGGGCTCTTTCTCGCGGCTGCGGCGTGGCTCTACCTCCGCGAACGGGATTCCGGCCGGGAGGTGCCCCCGGGCGACCGGCTCTACGGCCTGCTCCTCGTGCTGGCGCCGGTGGTGAATCCCTGGTACCTGCTCTGGGTGTTGCCCTTTGCGGCGATCCGTCCGAGCCTCTGGGCGTGGACGGCTTCGGTGGCGGTGCTGCTCTCCTATGCCACCGGACTGAACCTCCAGGACATGAACCTCCATCCCTTCGGGCACCCGCCGTGGGTGCCGGTAGCGGAATACGGGATGGTCGCGCTCACGCTGGCGGCCGGCGTCGCGTGGCGCCGGAAGGCGGGCCCCCGGGAGGGAACGGCATGTACCGCGGGCTGAAGGTCGGCGCCGTCGTCCCCGCCCGGGACGAGGAGCGGAACATCGGCCCGGTGGTCCGGGACCTGCTCGCCCTCCGGGACGCGGCGGGCGGACGGGTGATCGACGATTTCGTGGTCTGCGACAACGGCTCGGCCGACGGGACGGCGCTCCGGGCGCAGGAAGCCGGGGCCCGGGTCGTGCGCCAGGACCGGCCCGGTTACGGGATCGCCTGCCTGACCGCCCTGGCGGCGCTCGCCCCCGTGGACGTGGTGCTGTTCACCGACGGGGACGGGTCCTTCGTCGCCGCCCAGGCCGAGCGTCTGCTGGCGGAGGTCGCCGGGGGCGCGGACCTCGTGATCGGATCCAGGGTGCACGGCTCCGCCGAGCCCGGAGCGCTCTCCCCGCCGCAGGTGGCGGGGAACCGGGTGGCCGCGCTCCTGATCCGCCTGCTCTGGGGGGCCCGGATCAGCGATCTCGGTCCCTACCGGGCCATCCGGGCCGCGTCGCTGCGCCGGATCGCGATGGAGGACCGGGCCTACGGGTGGACCGTCGAGATGCAGATCAAGGCGATCCAGCATGGTCTCCGGGTCGTCGAGACGCCGGTGGACACCCGGAGGCGGCGCTACGGCCGGTCCAAGGTCGGGGGCACGGTCCGCGGGGTCGCGGGCGCGAGCGCCGGCATCCTTCGAAAGATCGCTAGGCTATGGGTAGAACAGAAAACCCAGACCCTCCGGACAGGCCGGAGAAAGGAGGTAGATCGCTCATGAAGAGCGAAGGAATGATCCGAGTCGGGCGTCGGAGCCCCGTGCTGGCGGTGCTCACCGTCCTTGCTGCCGGTGGCTGGCTCGGCGCCAGCAACTGCGCGTCGAACGGCCTGGACCCGGCGGTCTCGTGGTCGGATCACGACAACACGAACGGCGACACGATCGATCACGCCGAGTGGCAGGCGGTCCTGGACGGCTACCTGCGCACCGACGATCCCTCGGGCGTTCACCTGTTCGACTACGGCGGGCTCCAGGCGAACGCGGCCGACCGGGGACGTCTCCAGGGATATATCGCGCACCTCGAGGCAGTGGACCCGCGCCTCTACTCGCGCGACGAGCAGATGGCCTACTGGATCAACTTCTACAACGCGCTCACCGTGGAAACGGTGGTCGAGGAGTATCCGGTGGACTCGATCAAGAAGATCCACGAAGGCATCGTGCCCCTGTCCGGTCCCTGGGGCGACCGGCGCGCCACCGTCGCCGGGCAGCGGCTGACGCTCGACAACATGGAGCACGACATCCTGCGCGCGCTCTGGCGGGATCCCCGGATCCACTACGCGGTGAACTGCGCGAGCATCGGGTGCCCCAACCTGATGCCGACGGTGTTCACCGCGGCGAACCTCGAGGAGATGATGGATGCGGCGGCGCGCGCCTACATCAACCATCCACGCGGGGTCGAACTCATGGACGAGGCGTTCGGCGTCGTCTCGAGCATCTACACCTGGTTCCAGGAGGACTTCGGAGGAAGCGAGGCGGGCGTGGTGGAGCACCTGCTGCTCTACGCGGAGCCCGCACTCGCGGAGCAGCTAGGGAGCTTCGAGGGCGGCTTCGACTACGAGTACGACTGGGACCTGAACGACGCGAGCTGACGTCAAGCGGTCCGGAAGGGGGGCACCTGGCTGCCCGTGCGGAGCCGGGCGGCTAGTTCGTCATGAAGCTGTAGGTGACGCCGAGTCCGATCACGCGCGACGCGGCGGTGTTCCGGCCGCCGATGATCCGGCCGAAGAACCCGCTGACGCTGATCGTGTCGTTGACGCTGGCCAGCACGCGGCCGCCCAGCAACTGGGCGTCCTCTTGCAGCTCGGGGAAGCGGTCGGGCGAGAAACCCGGACCGCCGATATCCAGCCCCGAATCGCTGCCGTTCACCATGCGGTAGTCGGCCGCGATCGTGATCCGGTCATTCACCGGGAAGAAGCCCGCCAGGTTGATGAAGGTGTCCGAGGGGATGTCGTTCGAGCGGGAGCGGTAGCCGACTTCGCCGGACGCTCCGAAGCGGTCGCCGAACTTGCCGACCAGGACCGATCCCTCGAACCCGTTGCCGCCGTCGCCGAGCGAGTTGATGTAACCCGTCTCGTAGCCGCCGGCGGCGATTACTCCGGCCCGGACCGCTACGCTGGGGGCGCCCTGCGTCACGAGTTCGTCCACCACCCTCCAGGTCACGGAGACGTTCGTGTCCACGAGGCCGCTGAAGCTCTCCTCCGGCGTCGGGCCCACCGGGCCGGGGATGTGGCTGCGGCCGAGACCGGACCGCAGGTCCACGGCGATGGCGTCGGTGATCGCGTAGTTGACGTCCAGCCAGCCGGTGGTCTGGGAGAGGTTGGCCCCGTCGCCCGGCGTCGGGCCCTTGACGTCGGCCCGGTAGAACTCGGTGGCGGCCTGGTGTCCGTAGGTGATCGAGATGGAGCCGGTCCGCGGTTCGGCGATCCAGGGGGATCCCTGGGCGAAGCCGGACCCGGCGGAAAGGACGAGGAGGGCCGCCGCGAAGGCGGCCGTAGCGAGGAAGCGGCGGTTCCGTTTCATCGGGACGCGCCTACAGCCGGAACCGGCGGCTGAGGAAGTAGTGGACGGTCTCCATCCGGAGCTTGCAGTCCTCGACCCCCGCTCCACACAGCGCCTGGACCGCCTCGTCATCCGCCGTCCCGGCCGTCTCGCCTTCGTAGGCGGCTTCGAGGCTCCGGGTGAGGCTCATCGCCCGGTCCTTGTCCAGTTCGTTTTTCTGGAGCGGGCACCCATCGCACACGAGTTCCCTGAAGGTGAGCGCCTTGCCCTGGGCGTAGGCGGCGCGGGGACTGAGCTTGCCGGCGCCGACGCCGATGGACCCGGATGCCGCTTCGGATGGCGACAGGGTTCCCAGACCGGCGGTGAGCAACGTTCCCGCGAGTATCGTTCGAATCATCGGTAACCTCCTTGATGCAGGTAGCGGAACGGAGACGCGGGACGACCCCACCGGATCGTTACCGGCCGTTCCCGCTGACGTGTCTGCTTACCGTGTGGCGCCCCACTGTACCGGGTATTGCGGTGTTTTGTTCGGCATCCTGAGTGCGGCATCCGACACGCCGTTCGGCGCCCTATGAGAACCCCCATTTCCCACCCCTGGGACGTTTCGCCGCGGCGGGCCGGCGCGATCCAGCGGGAACTCGCCGGGCGGGTCGAGCGCGAGACCCCGGCCAGGTTCCAACCCGCGGTGGTGGCGGGACTCGATGCCGCGTTCCCCACGGGAGGCAAGGAGTGCGTTGCGGCGGCGGTGGCGTGGTCGGTGCGGGAACGCCGGGTGCTGGAGGAGCGGGTGGTCCGCCGTCCGCTGACGTTCCCCTACGTTCCTGGGCTCCTTTCCTTTCGCGAGGCGCCGGCCGTCCTCGCCGCGCTCGCGGAGCTCGAGACCCCGGCGGATGCGCTGCTCTGCGACGGCCACGGGCTCGCGCACCCGCGCCGGTTCGGCCTGGCATGCCATCTCGGCGTCCTGACCGGGATTCCGGCGGTCGGGTGTGCGAAGAGCGTCCTGGTCGGCGAGCCCGGCCAAGTTGCTGATTCGCGGGGCTCGCAGGGTCCGCTCGAGCATCGCGGCGAGCGGATCGGGACCGTTCTCCGGACGCGCGACCGCGTGCGGCCGGTGTTTGTCAGCATCGGCCACCGCGTGGATCTCGAGTCCGCGGTGGGATTGGTCCTCGCTTGCGCCATAGGATTTCGGCTCCCGGAACCCATTCGCCGCGCCGACCGGCTGGTGAGTGAGGCCCGGGAACTCTGACCGCGGAGGAAGGAGGCATGTGTGATGGTTCAAAACCACCCGATACAGCTGTTCGCCACCCTGGCGCTCGTTACTGGAATGGCGGCGGGCTGCGGGAACGGCGCCCCGTCACCGTCGGAGGACCTGGCCCCCGTGGACCTGACCCCTCCGGCGCTTGAAGAGAGCGGCGCGGCCGCGTTCGCGGCGCTTGCCCTCGACTGCGTTACCAAGGAGTATCCGTACAGCGTCAGCCTGCGCCTCGAGAGCGCCGACGACCTCGCGTTGCCGCGGGATATGACCCCGCTCTTCTACGGCTGCTATGACTGGCATTCGGCGGTCCACGGTCACTGGCTGCTGGCGCGCCTTACCCGGCGCTTTCCGAACGCGGAATTCGCGGCCGGGGCACGGGCGGCGCTCGACAAGAACCTGACCGACGCGGGGGTCGCGGCCGAGATCGCCCACGTGTCCCGCGAGGGCCGGCGCGGTTTCGAGCGTCCCTACGGACTCGCCTGGCTGCTCCAGCTCGACGCCGAACTTCACGAATGGACTTCCGATGCCGCGGCGCCGGAGGACGACCGGAGCCGGGCGGCGCGTTGGCGCGAGACCCTGGCTCCGCTGGTCGCCAATGCAGTTGAGCGGTTGACCGAGTTCCTCGAAAAACTGGAGCACCCGGTTCGGGTGGGGGAGCACAAGCAGACCGCCTTCTCGGTCGGCCTCATCCACGACTGGGCGGTCTCCGTGGGGGATCAACCCATGCAGGATCTCCTCGCCGCCCGGGCGCAGGTCTGGTACGGGAACGACCGCAACTGTCCGGTGGGCTACGAGCCGTCGGGACAGGACTTCCTCTCGCCCTGCCTCTCGGAGGCCGACTTCATGCGGCGGGTGCTTCCCGCCGAGGAGTTCGCCGCCTGGCTCAACGCCTTCCTCCCCGGTCCCCTGCCGGCGACGCTCGAGCCCGTGAATGTCCCCGAGGATCCGGAGGACGCCTTCGGGCACCTGCACGGACTCCACCTGAGCCGCGCCTGGATGCTGCAGGGCATTGCCAGCGCGCTCCCGGCGCGCGATCCGAGACAGGGAGAGTGGGCGGCGCTCGCCGCGCGGAACGCGGAGGCGGGTTTCGCCGGGGTGGATCCCGACAACTACATCGGGAGTCACTGGCTCGGCAGCTTCGCGACCTACCTGGCCACCCGCCGCGGGATCCGGGACTAGCGGCGGGGACGGCTGGGACCGCCGGCCGGGTCTCGCGGTAGCGGCCTTCAGACAGGCACGCGCGGCGATCAGCGGTACAGCAGGAACGCGTCCCGCACCGGCTTGAAACCCTCGCCCTCGGCGTTCCCGGCGTCGGCGATCTCCGCCGTGGTCCGTCCCGCCTCGATGCCCTCCCGGATGTCCGGGCTGCCCCCGAGGATGTCGATCGGCAGGCGCTCCAGCTCGTACTCGTAGGGCGGCGGCCGCCACGCGAACTCGGCCGGCCAGAGCCGCCGGGCCTGATTCAGGATAGCGATCCCGGTGCGCCAGGGCAGGTGGGCGTTCCGGTCGGTGACGTGCTGCATCACGCCGCCACACTCCTCGCCCGCGAACTTGTGAAAGGTGGGCCGGAACCGGACGGGACGGAAGTGGACCCCCGGGAGTTCTTCCTCAACCAGCGCCTCCGCCAGCCGGAACCCGTCCACCCACGGGGCGCCGCAGACCTCGAAGGGCCGGGTCGTTCCCCGGCCTTCGGAAAGATTCGTGCCCTCGATCAGGCAGCCCCCCGGATACACCGTGGCCGTGTCCAGTGTCGCCATGTTCGGGGACGGGGGGATGAACGTGAGCCCGGTTTCGTCGAGCCACTGCTCGCGGTTCCAGCCCTGGCAGCCGATGATCACGAGATCGGCGCCGATCCCGTACCGGCGGTTCACAAGCCCGGCGATTTCGCCGGTGGTCATCCCGTGCCGGTTCGGGAGCGGGTAGAGCCCCACGAACGAGCGATGGTCGTCCCGGATCAGGTTGCCCTCCACGGCGCCGCCGATCGGGTTCGGCCGGTCGAGCACGACGATGCGCTTGCCGTGCTCTGCCGCAGCCTCTATGGCGTGCGCCATCGTCCAGACGTAGGTGTAGTAGCGCGCGCCGACGTCCTGAATGTCGAAGACGAGGGCGTCGAGCCCCTCCAGCATCGCCGCCGTGGGACGCCGGGTGGGCCCGTAGAGGCTGTGGACCGGGATCTTTCCGTCGCCGTCGGCGATCTCGATGAGGTCCTGCTCGACGGCGTCGAAGCCGTGCTCGGGGGCGAAGAGCGCCGCCAGCGTGACCCCAGGCAGGCCGGCCACCACGTCCCGCGCGTGCCGGAAGGACGCATCCACCGACGAAGCGTTCGCGATCAGGCCGACGCGGAGCCCCTTGAGCAGCTCCCCCATCTCGGGAAGCCGGTCGAGACCTGTGCGGACCTTGGGCGTTTTCATCGAGGGAAGACTACGCAACCGATGTCGTCGCAGTTCACTTAGCCGGTCGAACGAGAAGTTCACATTTATGTTAGTTTGTACGTTTTGTGAGAATGAAGTCCACCATGCCCGACGTTCTTTCCGTCACGGAAGCCCGCGATCAACTCGCCGAGATCACAGGACGGGTCCGCTTCGCCGGAGAACGAATCGTGTTGCAAAAGCACGGCAAGACCGTCGCTGCGGTGGTGTCGCCGTCAGACCTTGATGCTTTGGAGGCTCTGGAGGACCGTTTGGACCTGCTGGATGCTCTGGATGCTCTCGCCGATTACCGGGCAAACGGCGGCGAGAGCTTCGAAGAGATCAAGGCTGACCTCGGTCTTTGAAGTCCCGGATAGTTTTTTCACGCGTGGCGGCGCGCGACTTGCGCCGTGTGGCCGACCGATCGGCAAGGATTCGGCTCGTCACGGCAATTGAGTCGCTTGCGGCGGATCCCCGTCCGCCCGACTCCCGCAAACTGGCGGGCTTCGACGGGATCTGGCGGATCCGCGTTGGTGACTATCGGGTCTGCTACGCGTGGGAGCAGGACGAGTTAGTGATACTGATCCTTACGGTTGGCCGACGCGCCGATGTCTACCAACGGCTTCGCCGGCGGCTGGGGTGAACCGCCAGCGCACCGGCAAGACTCGCACGCCCTCGACTCTCGGTGGGATACTTGGCCAATGGCGGCCGGGGCCTTTCCGGCTGCCGGGGAGGCCCGCCGTGTTCGCTCGTTCCACCGTTTCCGCCGTCTTGCTGGCGCTCTTGGCCGCCTTGGCCACGCCGTCCCTCGCTCTGGCCGAGGACGACCGCTGGACCCCGGCGCTCTCCATGAAGTACCACCGGGTCGGCTCGGTCGCCATCTCCGCGGACGGGACACTCGTCGCCTTCGCGGTCACCGTGCCGCTCATGGAGGGCGAGAAGTCCGAGTACCGGACCCAGATCCACGTGGTCCCGGCGGCGGGCGGCGACGCGGTCGCCTACACCACCGGCGAGAACTCGGCGACCTCGCCCGCGTTCTCTCCGGACGGGCGCTATCTCGCGTTCCTGCGCAAGGGCGAGGAAAACCAGCAGGTCTGGCTCCTGCCGCTCGCGGGCGGTGAGGCCTACCAGGCGACCCACGCCGAGAACGGAGCGCGTTTCTTCCGGTTCTCGCCCGACGGCTTCAGCATCGGCTACCTGATGACCGATCCCGAAACCGAGGAGGAGAAGACCCGGAAGAAGGAGAAGCGCGACGTGGAACTGGTGGATCAGGACTTCAAGTACGGCCACCTCTACGCGACCCTGGTGTCCGACCGCTACGACCCCGACGGCGAGGACCGGCGCCTCACCCGGGGCGACTACCACGTCTCGGGCTGGGACTGGTCGAGCAGCGACCGCATCGTCTTCAGCCACCAGGACGATCCGCGCATCAACACGAACCGGCGCTCCGGAGACCTGTCGGTCGTCAACCTGGGGAACGGAGCGATCAACCTGTTGCACGCCGGGAACGGCATCGAGAGCTCGCCGCGGGTCTCTCCCGACGGCCAGACGGTCGCGTTCCGCTCGACGGGTGACCAGCCCGAACCCATCGGGCTCGGTGACGTCTACGTGATGCCGGTCATGGGCGGCGAGCGGGTCAAGCTCGCCGAGACGAAGGACCGGAGTCCCGGGATCCTCGGCTGGTCCCGGGACGGTTCGCTCGTCTACGTGGCGGAAGCCGAGCGCACCTCGCGGCGCCTCTTCGGACTGCCGGCGGATGGGGGAGATCTCGTGGAACTGACCCCCGGTGAGGGCGTCTTCCGCTCCACCGCCGTCGCGACCGCCGCCGACGTGATGGCCTTCACCCACGAGACGCCGGAGACGCCCTGGGACGTCTTCGTGACCGACCTGGGGAAGGGAGGCGCCGCCGCGGCCGCCTTCGAGCCGCGCCGTCTGACCGATCTCCACAAGGACGTCGCGCGGCCGGCGATGGGGAAGACCAGCGTCCTCACCTGGACCTCACCGGACGGCACCCCGGTGGAAGGGCTCCTGACCCTCCCGGTGGACTACGAGGAAGGCCGGCGCTATCCGCTGGTCCTGAACGTCCACGGCGGACCCGCGGGGGTCTATTCCGAGACCTTCACCGGTGCCCCGTCCATCTACATGCTCCAGTACTTCGCCCAGGAGGGGTTCGCGATCCTGCGGCCCAACCCGCGCGGCTCCACCGGCTACGGGAAGGAATTCCGGTACGCCAACTTCATGGACTGGGGCTTCGGGGACATGGACGACCTGATGGCGGGGGTGGACCTCGTCATCGAGCAGGGCGTGGCGCAGGCGGACCGGCTCTACATCATGGGCTGGAGCTACGGGGGCTACATGACCTCGTTCGCGGTCACGCGGACCGACCGTTTCGTGGCCGCCAGCATGGGGGCGGGGCTGCCGAACCTGATCAGCATGGTCACCACCACCGACATCCAGGACTACCTCGCCGGCCACATGGGAGGCGACTTCTGGGAGGACTACGAGGTGTACGAGGCCCACTCGGCCATATACCGCATCGCGGAGGTGACCACCCCGACGCAGGTGATCCACGGGGCCCAGGACCTCCGGGTCCCCTTCACCCAGGGGCAGGAGTTCTACCGGGCGCTCGACCGCCGGGGGATCCCCACCGAGTTCGTCGTCTACCCGAGGACCCCGCACGGGCCCCGGGAGCCCAAATTCCTGATGGACGTCTCGGAGCGCATCCTGACCTGGTTCCGGGCGCATACGCCGGAGGAAGCGACCGACGACGCGGCGAGCGGCCGCTGAGCGGGCGGCGTCCGACGCGCGGGTCTCCGGCCCGCTGTGCCGACCAGGTCGGCGTTCCAAGCCGTTCTGCGAGGCGGCTCAGCGGCGACGCGACCCTTGCGCGGCGCGGAGCGCCGTGCGTGCCGGCCTGAAGGCCGGCGCTCCCCCTGCGGGCCGCTACACTTCGCGCCTTCCGGTCCCGAACGGGCGGGACCCTGAGCACTTCGCGGCCCGGCTCCGCCAGACCTTCGCCGGCCGAGCCCGCGCATCTCACCGAGTGAGGAAAGCCCCTTGATTCGCAGACAGGATGCCCTCGACTACCACCTGAGCGGACGGCCCGGGAAGGTCGAGGTCCGGCCCACCAAGCCCACCCAGACCCAGCGGGACCTCTCGCTCGCATATAGCCCCGGCGTCGCCGAGCCCTGCCGGGAGATCCACCAGGAGTCGGGGCGCGTCTTCGACTACACCGCCCGCGGGAACCTCGTGGCGGTGGTCTCGAACGGAACCGCCGTCCTCGGCCTCGGCAACATCGGCCCCCTCGCCGCCAAGCCGGTGATGGAGGGGAAGGGCGTCCTCTTCAAGCGGTTCGCCGACATCGACGTCTTCGACATCGAGCTCAACGTCACCGAGCCCGAGGAGGTGGTCCGGGTGGTGAAGGCCCTCGAGCCCACCTTCGGCGGCATCAACCTCGAGGACATCAAGGCGCCGGACTGCTTCTACATCGAGTCGCGCCTCCGCGAGGAGATGGACATCCCCGTCTTCCACGACGACCAGCACGGCACCGCGATCATCTCCGGGGCCGCTTTCCTGAGCTGGCTCGAACTCACCGGCAAGGACCCCGCGGAGGTCCGGCTGGTCATCAACGGCGCCGGCGCCGCCGGCATCGCCTGCGCCGAACTCGCCGAGAGCCTCGGCGTGCTCCACGAGAACGTGGTGATGTGCGACTCGCGTGGCGTCATCCACGCCGGCCGCGAGTCGGGCATGAACGAGTTCAAGGAGCGTTACGCCCTCGACACCTCGATGCGGACCCTCGACGACGCCATGCGAGGCGCCGACGTCTTCATGGGCCTGTCGGTGAAGGACGCGGTCTCGAAGGAGATGCTCGTCTCCATGAATGCCCAGCCGCTCGTGATGGCGATGGCGAACCCGGACCCGGAAATCACCTGGGAGGACGCCATGGACGCCCGCAGCGACGTCTTCATGGCCACCGGGCGTTCGGACTATCCGAACCAGGTCAACAACGTGCTCGGGTTCCCCTTCATCTTCCGGGGCGCCCTCGACGTGCGGGCCCGCACGATCAACATGGAGATGAAGCTGGCCGCCGCCCGGGCGCTCGCGGCGCTCACCAGGGAGGACGTGCCCGACTCGGTGATGCGCGCCCACGGCAAGGAGCGGATGTCCTTCGGTCCGGAATACCTCATTCCCTCGCCGTTCGACTCCCGGGTCCTCCTCTGGGAGGCGCCCGCGGTGGCCGAGGCCGCGATGGAGAGCGGCGTCGCGCGCATCCAGATCGATCTGGACCAGTACGGCGCCCGGCTCGAGTCCCGCCTCGGTCTCGAGCGCGAGGTGATGCGCCAGGTGATCGGCCGCGCGAAGCGCAACGCCCGCTCGGTGGTCTTCCCCGAAGGCGAAGAGCCCAAGATCCTGCGCGCCGCGCAGCGCCTCCTCGACGAGGGCATTGCCGAACCCATCCTGTTGGGCCGGCCGCAGGTCATCCGGGACGCCTGCGAGACCCTCGGCATCGAGGTGAACGGCGCCCGGGTGGTGGACATCACCGATTCCGAGCGCAGCGAGGGGTACGCGCGGCAACTCGTCGCGATCCGGCAGCGCCGCGGGGTGGGCCCCGCCAAGGCGCGGGAGCTCATGAAGAACCCGAGCGTCTACGGGGCGATGATGGTGAACCTCGGGCACGCGGACACGATGGTCGCCGGGGTCACCCAGCACTACCCCGAGACCATCCGCCCGGCGCTCCAGATCGTCCGGATGCGCGACGACGTCCGCCGCGTCGCCGGCGTCTATCTCATGGTGTTCCCGAACGAGATCAAGTTCTTCGCCGACGCGACGGTGAACATCGATCCGACCGCCGAGGACCTCGCCGACATCGCCATCCAGACCGCCGAGGTGGCAAGGCGCTTCAACGTCGAGCCCCGGGTGGCGATGCTCTCGTTCTCCAACTTCGGAAGCGCTCCCCACGAGCGGTCCAACAAGGTGCGCGAGGCGGTGGAGATCCTGCGCGAGCGGGCCCCCGAGCTGGTGGCCGACGGCGAGATGCAGGCGGACACCGCGGTGGTGGACGACCTCCTCCGGGGGACCTATCCCTTCTCCCGGCTGGACCGGGCCGCCAACGTGCTGATCTTCCCGAGTCTCGAAGCCGGGAACGTGGCCTACAAGCTGCTCCAGCGGCTCGGCGGCGCGGAGGCGATCGGCCCCATCGTGACCGGTCTCCGCCGCCCCGTCCATGTGCTCCAGCGCGGCGCCGAGGTGGAGGAGATCGTCAACGTGGTTGCCATCGCCGTGGTCGAGTCGCAGGAGACCTCCGGACCGCCGGACCTGTTCCACCAGGGCTGACGGCGGGCCGGGAGCCGGAGTGCCGCGCGACTCGGCGGTAACCGGCAACCCGCCGCGCCCCGCCCCGGCGCGGATCCACTCGCTGGACGCGCTGCGCGCGGTGATGATGCTGCTCGGGCTGGTGCTGCACACCGCCCTCAGCTACGTCCCCGAACTGTCGTCCGGCGAGTGGCCCTACCAGGACCGGCAGGCGAGCGACGGGTTCGGCTGGCTGGTCAGCCTCATCCACACGTTCCGGATGCCGGCGTTCTTCGCGGTAGCCGGATTCTTCGCCGCGTTCCTGGTCGAAAGGCGCGGCACGGGCGCGTTCCTCCGCCACCGCCTGAGCCGGATCGGCGTTCCGCTGGCCGGCGGGTGGATCCTGCTCTTCCCGCTGACCGCGGTCGCCTGGGTCTTCGCGGCGTCCCGCTCCGCCGTTCCTTTGGCGCCGGGGTCGGAGGCCGGCGGGTTCGATCTGATGCATCTCTGGTTCCTGTACCAGTTGCTGATCCTGTCGGCAGCCGCCGCTCTCTTCCGGTCCGCATTCCTCCGGTTCTGGCCGGTGGGAGCGCGCCGGCTAGCCGACATCGCGCGGAAGCTGCTCGCCCGCCGCTGGGCGTTTCTCGTGCTGGTGGGGATCACCTCGCTGACGCTCGCGCCGATGGAAGCGTGGGAACTGGAGACCGACGGCACGCTGCTGCCGCCGCTGCGGCTGCTTTTGGCTCACGGGGTCTTCTTCGTCTTCGGCTGGTTGGAGCACGGCCGCGGCGGGAGCTTCGGCCACCTCCGCGACCGCTGCCTGGCGCGCCTCGGAGGCGGCCTCTTCTGCCACACCCTCTACCTGGCGGTGGTGGTGCCGTACATCGGGATGGCGCCCGTGGAGGCGCCCTTCGCGCACGGTGCCGGGATGGCCCTGCTCGCCGCTTCGATGTGGCTCTTCGTCCTCGGCTTCCTCGGCCTGTTCCGCCGCTGGCTCGATGCTCCAAGCCCCGGCTGGCGCTATCTCTCCGACGCCTCCTACTGGATGTACCTGGTCCACCTGCCGCTCACCGTCGCGCTGCCGCCGCTGCTGGCGGGGTGGGGCGGTCCCGGTCTCATCAAGTTCGCGCTCGCCCTCGGTGTTGCATCCGCCATCACTCTTGTCACCTACCACAACGGGGTGCGCGCCACCTGGGTGGGGAAGCGCCTGAACGGCCGCCGCTATCCGAGGGTGTTCCCCCGGCGGGCGTCCGCGTAGCGGCTAACCTAGCCGGGAGGTACGCACTACCGCCGATCTCATGGCCTTTGCCGGCATCCGCTTCCGCGATCTCGTGGCGGTCGTGGGCGTCGCTGGCGTGCTGATGGCCGGCGCGGTGCTGCTCCACCAGGCGCGCCCGCGAGTGGCGGGGCGCTCGCCCGAGCAGATCCGGGCGAGCGGCGAGTGCGCCAACTGTCACCGCAACGAGACCGGGGCGGTGGTGGCGCAGTTCGAGATGAGCGCCCACGCGGGCGCCGGGGTGACCTGCCTCGACTGCCACCAGGTGCGTCCCGGACAGACGGCCCTCGAACACCACGGGTTCGAGATCACCACCGCGACCACGGCGCTCGCCTGCCAGGACTGCCACGCCGACGAGGTGCGCCAGTTCGAACGGAGCCGCCACGCGCTCCCGGCCTACGCCGCGGTCATGGGGACCGAGGGGTATCCCGCAACATTCCCCGCCGAGCGGATCGCCCGCGCCGAGGAGATCCATCCCGGAGCGGTCGCACGCCCGCCGAACGCGCTCGCGCGGCTCGAGGGCTCGCCGACCACGGTGTCCGGCTGTCTCGGGTGCCACGACATCGGGCGGCCGAACGCCGACGGCTCCATCGGGACCTGCACAGCCTGCCACAGCCGGCACTCCACCGCGATCTCGCTGGCCCGGGCGCCGGCCACCTGCGGGCAGTGCCATATGGGGCCGGACCACGCGCAAAAGGAGATCTACAGCGAGTCGAAGCACGGCATCCTCTTCGAGGCGCAGCGACACCTGATGAACCTCGACGCCGAACCGAAGCTGCTCACCGCCTTCGACATGCCGGTGCCCACCTGCGCCACCTGTCATATGAGCGGCCTCGAGGGAGCCAAGGTGACCCACGACACGACCGAGCGGCTCTCGTGGTGGCTCTTCGCCCCGGTCTCCGAGAAACGGCCCCACTACGACCAGGCACAGGCCGAGATGCAGGGCATCTGCCTCAAGTGCCATGCCCAAAACCAGGTGACGCAGTTCTATGCCGACGCCGAGGCGCTGGTGGAGACCACCAACGCCCGCGTCGCCGAGCTGATGGAGCGCATGGCCGAGGTGCAGGAAGCGGGGCTCCTGACCGAGGCGCCCTTCGACGAGCCGCTCGATTTCCTGTTCTTCGACGCCTGGCACTACGCGGGCCGCACGGTGAAGCACGGCGCCTTCATGGACGGCGCCGACTTCGTGCAGTGGCACGGCACCTACGACCTCATCAACCGGATCACCGAGATCGAGGAACGGATCGGAGCGCTTTCGCCGGAGTGACCCGGGTCCGCGCGCGGCTACCGAGGACGCCCCCGGCGATCCCGTGAATCTGTCGCTCTCGCACCTGCGGCGCCGCCGGCGCCTGCTGCTCGAGGTCTTCCTCGCCGGGAACCTGCTGTTCCTCGCCGTGGACATCTTCTTCGCCCACTCGGTGAACTCCTTCCGCGAGCCGGTGGAGTGGCTGCCGCTCTGGTTCTCGCTGGCTGGCGGCCTGGTGCTCTTCGGACTCCTCGCCTCCGGGCGCGGACCCGACGTTCCCGTGATGCGGTGGGCCGGGGCAGTGATCGGCGCGCTCTCCGTGGGGGTGGGGATCTGGGGAACGGTCCTGCACCTCGAGAGCGCCTTCTTTCGCCGGTTCGCCCTCGACGGCCTCATCTACGCGGCGCCCTTCGTGGCGCCGCTCGCCTACGCCGGGATCGGGTTCCTGCTGCTCGCCAACCGCACCGGCCTTTTCCGTCCCGCCGATGACGATTTCGGCTGGGGCCAGTGGGTGACGATGTTCGCGGCCGGCGGGTTCGCGGGCAACTTCCTGCTCGCGCTGCTCGACCACGAACAGAACGGCTTTTCGTTCTGGACCGAGTGGATCCCGGTGGCGGCGGCGGCCTTGGCGGTGTCCAGCCTGGTACTCGTCGGGCTGCGGCACGCGCCGGCGCCGGGCCTGGTCCGCCTTGCGGTCCCGACGCTGCTCCTCCAGGTGGGCGTCGGACTCCTCGGCTTCTGGCTCCACCTCGACGCCGGCATCAGCGCCATTGGCGGGCGGCCCTTCGAAGCGTTCGTCCACGGAGCGCCGCCGTTCGCGCCGCTGCTGTTCGCCGATCTCGCGGTCCTCGCCGGAATCGGTCTGCTGGCGCTCCCGGCGTCGTCCGCTCCGGCGCCAACCGATAGCCGCTAGCCGGCCGTTCGCGGCATCCCGCGCGCCCGCCAGACGAAGTAGATCGCGGGGAACACCACCAGCACCACGGCCGCCGCGGTGACGACCCCGCCCACCATCGGGGCGGCGATCCGCTTCATGACGTCGGACCCGGCGCCGGTGCTCCACATGATGGGCAGGAGGCCGAGGGCGGTGGTGGCGGTCAGCATCGCGACCGGACGGACGCGCCGGAGCGCCCCCTCGAAGATCGCGTCGCTGAGTTCCGCCCGGTTCGTAAGCCGTCCCGCGGACTTTGCCTCCTCGCAGGACCGGTCGAGATAGAGCAGCATCACCACGCCGGTTTCGGCGCTCAGCCCGGCGAGCGCGATGATCCCGACCCCCACCGCGATGCTCAGGTTGTAGTCGAGCGCGTAGAGCAGCCAGAAGGTGCCCATCAGCGAGAGTGGCACCGCCGTTACCACGATCAGGGTGCGCGACACCGACCTGGTGCTGATCTGGAGGATGAGCAGGATCAGCACGAGGGTCAAGGGGACCATGATTTCCATACGTTCCCGGGCGCGGAGCAGGAACTCGTACTGGCCGCTCCACCCCAGGCTGTAGCCGGTGGGGATCTCCACCTCCTCGGCTACTGCGGCCCGGGCGGTCTCGACGTAGCTCCCTACGTCCACATCCTCGATGTCCACGTAGATCCAGGCGTTCGGCCGCGACTGCTCGCTCTTGATCACCGGCGGCCCCTTCACGAACGACATGTCCGCCAGGAAGGCGAGGGGAACCTGCTGCCGGGTCGGCGTCTGGACGAGGATGTCCCCGAAATCGGAGGGGTTGTCGCGCAGGTCTCGGCTGTAACGCAGGTTCACCGGGTAGCGCTCGAGACCCTCCACGGTGGTGGTGATGTTCATGCCGCCGATCGCCGACTGGATGACCTCCTGCACGTCGCCGACGGTCAGCCCGTAGCGGGCGATAGCGTCGCGCCGGATCGTGAAGTTCAGGTAGTTGCCGCCCATGGCGCGTTCGGAATACGCCGAGCGGGTTCCGGGAACCTGGCGCAGGACCGCCTCGACCTGGCCGCCGAGGTTTTCGAGGACGCTCAGGTCCGGACCCGCGAGCTTGATCCCCACCGGGGTCTTGATGCCGGTGGAGAGCATGTCGATGCGGGTCTTGATGGGCATCGTCCAGGCGTTGGTGAGTCCCGGAAAGCGGATGGCGTCGTCCATCTCGGCGATGAGCCGGTCCGGCGTCATCCCGGGCCGCCACTCGCTCTCCGGCTTCAGCAGGATCGTCGTCTCGATCATGCTCAGGGGAGCCGGGTCGGTGGCGGTGTCCGCCCGCCCCACCTTGCCGAACACCTGTTCCACTTCTGGGAAGTCCCGCAGGATCCGGTCGGTCTGCTGCAGCACCTCGCGGGCCTTGGTGATGGAGACCCCGGGGAGCGTGGTCGGCATGTAGAGCAGGTCGCCCTCCCACAGCGGCGGCATGAACTCCGACCCGAGCCGCGAGATCGGGACCCACGTGGCGCCCGTCGCAGCGAGGGTCAGCACCAGCACCGCCCAGCGCCACCGCAGGACGCGGCGGAGGACCGGGCGATAGAGCGCCATGAGGAGCCAGGCGACCGGATTCCTGCCGGCCGGCCGGACCCGCCCCCGGATCCAGTACCCGGCGAGCACCGGAACCAGGGTCACGGAGAGCAGCGCGGCGGCCGCCATCGCGTAGGTTTTCGTGAACGCGAGCGGCCGGAAGAGCCGGCCTTCCTGCGCTTCGAGCGCGAAGATGGGCGCGAACGAGACCGTGATCACCAGCAGCGCGAAGAAGAGCGTGGGTCCCACCTCGGTGGAAGCCTGGGCGATGACCCGCCAGTGAGGGATTCGGGCTCCGTTCCTCTGGTTGTCGTCGAGGTGGCGGTGCGCGTTCTCGACGATGACGATCGCGGCGTCCACCATCGCGCCGATGGCGATGGCGATCCCGCCGAGCGACATGATGTTGGCGCCGACCCCCTGCACGTACATCACGGCGAAGGCCATGAGAACGGCCAGCGGCAACGTGATCACCGCGACCAACGCACACCGCAGGTGGAGCAGGAACACGGCGCACACCAGCGCCACGATGGCCATCTCCTCGATCAGCTTCTGCTGCAGGGTGGCGACCGAGTTCTCGATCAGGACCGTGCGGTCATAGACCGGCACCACCTCCACTCCCGCGGGCAGTCCGGGGCGCAGCTCCTCGAGCCGGGCCTTCACCCGGGTGATGACCTCGTGGACGTTCTCGCCCGCGCGCACCACCACGATGCCGCCCACCACTTCTCCCTCGCCGTTCAGCTCGGCGAGACCGCGCCGGATGTCCGGACCGAACTGGACCGTCGCCACGTCCTCGACCGTGACCGGGGTGCCGGAGGCATCCACCCCGAGCGCGATGCGCCGGACGTCGTCGAGCCCCTGGATGTAACCCTCCCCGCGCACCATGAACTCGGTCTCCGCCGTCTCGAAGACCCGTCCGCCCACGTCGGCGTTGCTGCGCCGGACGGCGTCCCGGATGCGCGCCAGCGGGATGTCGTAGGCGCGCAGCCGGTTCGGATCCACCGTGATCTGGTACTGGCGCACGAAGCCCCCGACGCTCGCCACCTCGGAGACGCCCTGAACCGCGGTGAGTTCGTACTTGAGGAACCAGTCCTGCAGCGACCGCAGCTCCGCCAGGTCCTGCTCGTCCGAACGGAGGGCGTACATGTAGGCCCAGCCGACGCCGCTCGCGTCGGGCCCGAGGGTCGGCGCGACCCCTTCCGGCAGCCGGCCGCTGACGTAGTTGAGGTATTCGAGGACGCGGCTCCGGGCCCAGTAGAGGTCCGTCCCGTCCTCGAAGATCACGTAGACGAACGAGAACCCGAAGAAGGAGTAGCCGCGGACGACCGTTGCGGACGGCACCGCGAGCATCTGGGTGGTGATGGGGTAGGTGACCTGGTCCTCGACCACCTGCGGGGCCTGTCCCGGATAGTCGGTGAAGATGATCACCTGCACGTCGGAGAGGTCGGGAAGCGCGTCGAGCGGGGTCTCCCGGAGCGCCTGGAAGCCGGCCAGCCCGATGAACGCGCCGAGCACGAGGACGGGCAGGCGGTTCCGCAGCGACCATTCGATCGTCTTGGTCAGCATCGGTCGGTCTCCGCCGCTCAGTGGTGGTTGTGGGCCGTCCCGGCGGCCGGCGCCTCGGTTTCCTCCTGGGCAGGCTCCTCGTCGAGCGCCCTGATCGCCTGGGTCAGATTGCTTTCGGAATCGATCAGGAACTGCGCGGAGACCACGATGCGGTCGCCTTCGCCGACTCCGTCACGCACCTCGAACACTCCGTCACCGCTCGCTCCCAGGGTGATCTCGGCGACCCGGAAGAGTCCCCGGGACAGCTCGAGAACGACCAGCTCCCGGGTCCCGCTGCGGATCACCGCCTCCTCGGGCACCGTCAAGGCGTTCCTGGCGACCGGGACGTCGAAGGTGACGTTCGCGTACATCCCCGCCCGCAGCGTCAGGTCCGGGTTCGCGAGCTCGATGGACACGGTCATCGTCCGTGTCTCCTGGTTGAAATGGGGGTACAGGTAGCGGACGAATCCGGTGTAGGGCCGTCCCGGCACGTAGGGCAACTCCACCTCGGCCCGCTGGCCGATCCGCATGGCCTCCACCTGGTGTTCGAAGATCTCGACATCCACCCAGATGGTCGTCAGATCGGCCACCTTGTAGAGGTTCATCCCCGGGCGGACGTACATGCCGTCGAGGGCCTCGTCCATCTTGTCCACGACCACGCCGGTCACCGGGGAGACCACCGACAGCGTGCGCCGCGGCGTCTGTTCCCCCTCGAGGGATTCGATCTGTTCGTCCGTCACGTCCCAGAAGCGGAGCCGGGCCCGCGCCGACTCGACGAGCGAATGAGCCCGCGCGGCGACGTCGGGATAACGGGAGGCGTCTAGCCGCTCCGCGTAGCGCACGGCTTGGAGGTACTCGTTCTGGGTAGTGACCAGTTGAGGGCTGTAGATGTCGAAGAGCACCTGTCCCTCCTCGACGGTCTCCCCCAGGTAGTTCACGGCGACGTTCTCGATCCAGCCATCGAACTTGGTGTTGATCCAGGCGATCTGCTTGTCGTTGTGGGCCAGGGTCCCGACGGTCCGGATCGTCTGCGCGATGTCGCGCCGCTCGACGGGAGCGGTGCGGACGCCGATGCGCTGCACGAACGAGGGGTCGATGCGGACGGTCCCTTCGGGCTGGCTCGCGGCCTCGTCCGCGTACACGGGGACGAGATCCATCCCCATGGGTGACTTGCCGGGCCGGTCCGAAATGAAGTTCGGATCCATGGGAGCCCGCCAGTGGAGGATTTCCCGTTCCGCCGGGGCCGGGTCCGCGTAGACCGGGACGAGGTCCATCCCCATGGGTGACTTGCCGGGCCGGTCCGAGGTGAAGTTCGGGTCCATGGGGGCCCGCCAGTAGAGGATTTCCCGTTCCGCTTCGGTGGCCGGAGCACTCATGTCGTGCCCTTCGTGACCGTCGCCCGGCGCGTCGAAGCGCGGCGGCCACTCCCAGCCCCCGAGCCCCAGCACGATCAGGGCGAGCAGCGCGGCACCCGCCAGGAAGGCCGCGGCGCTGATTGCGAATGTCCGGTTCATGATGGCCTCCCGCCGTCAAGCGGCACGCGGACGCCGATGCCCCGTTCGAGGTCGGCGAGCGCGATGAGGAAGTCGGAGACGTAGCGGGCGCGCATTCGCTGGACGTCGAGCTGGACGCGCTCGCTGTCGAGCAGGTCCAGCACGCCCAACTGGCCCGTCTGATACGCCGCCTCCGTGGCGCGGAGCGATTCCTCGCTCTGGGGGATGAGGACGCTGTCCAACAGCGCGATCTGTTCGTCCAGCGTCTCTAGCCGGATGAGGGCCTGCTCCACCTCGTTTTCCATGGTGTCCCGGGCTCCTTCCAGCTGGCGCCGCTGCGCCGTCAGCCGGTGCCCGGCCTCTTCCACCCCGGCGCGGTAGCTCTCCTTCCACACCGGCAACGACACGCCCAGCGACACACTGAGGGAGTTCTTGCCCTCGTCGGGAGGGAGCGGTCCGAAGGCGTCGCGCGGGTCGCGCCCGGCGACGTTCATGAGCGCCAGGCTGGCGGTGAAGCGGGGCCGAAAGTTCATTCCCGCCAGTTCCACGGCTCGTTCGCGCGCCTGGACGAGGTCCGCCGCCGCGAGCAGTTCCTGCCGGTTCCGCTCCCCCAGGTCGAGGAGGGGTCCGCGGGCCAGGTTCACCGCCGGCCGCTCGACGGAGGGAACGGGGGCGATTGCCGTCCCGGGCGCGCGGCCGCAGAGCGTGTTGAGCCTCACCGCGAGGGTCCGGCGCTGCCTTTCGAGCTGGCGGTGCCGGTCGGTGATCCGCGTCAGTTCGGCCTGCAGCCGGATCACGGCCTGCTGAAGGCCTTCGCCGGTGGAGTAGCGGGCCCGCGCCAGGGTCTCGTAGTGTCCGAGAAGCGAAGACTCCTCCTCGAGGAGCCGGATCGCGGCGTCCAGGTAGGCGACGTCGTAGAAGGTCCGCTTGACCCGGGCGATCACCTCGCGCTCCGCCGCCTGGAGCAGGCGGAACGCGGCGTCGGCCTCCGAAACCGCGACGCGCCCCCGAAGGTCCCGGGCACCGAACCACGGGAGCGCCTGGGAGACGGTGACCCCGCCCGTCTGCGAGCCCACGCGCGTCTCCACGCGGCGGAGCGCCTGGGTTACGTTGAGGGTGGGGTCGGGGAGCGCCGTGACCTGGGGGACGCGTTGCCGAGCGGCCTCGTATCCCGCCCGCGAGGCGAGCAGCGCCGGGTTCGCCTCGACCGCGCTGTCGAGGCAGCGTTGCAGGCCGGGTTCGGGCGCGTAGAAGTCCGGGACCGGCGCCGGCTGGGCTTCCCCGGCCGCGGGGACCGAGATCAAAGCCGCCAGCGCGCCGCCGGCAAGCGAGGTTCGTAGGAACACGATGGAGAGAGTCCGTCGCCGGGTTGCGGCGGGCCGGTCGGCTCGATGCCGGCCGACGGGTTGCCGGGCGGGCGATGCGCCCCGGAAGCCGCCCCGCGCTCAGCTGGCGCCGGCGCGGGCCGCCGATCGTTTGCGGGGTGCTGGCCGGGACGGCGCTGTCCTGGGCGCCGCGATGGAACGCGGCCCCGGTCCCGCGACGCTCGGCTCAGCGGGAGCGAACGTGCAGCGGACGGAGACTCAGATCAGCAGGGCGGCGTGCCGGACGAAGAGGGGTGGCCGCGGCTCCCGGGGAGGGAGGGGCCCGTCAGGCTGGCGGTTCCAGCTGGGCACCGCCCGGACCGGCTCCCCGGAGGCGGGCAGGACCGCCGCCGGACCCGGCTCGGGGGCGAGCAGCTTGGGAACGGTGACCGAGGAACAGCAGACGCTCACGCGCTCGGCTTCGGGAGCCGGCTCGGAACCGCCGTGACAGCTCGCCTCGGCAGGGATTCCGGGCGCCGCCATCAGCGGGCAGACGACCGCGAACGCCAGCACCACGGCGAGTACCGTGGCGGCCAATGGCTTGCGGCGTGTCGACATGACCAGCTTCATTGCTGACGGCCAGTATAGAGACGCCGGCTTCCCCGGCGCCAATTCCTACCGGCGTTCCCGCACACTCTGTTGGAGCGGGAAATAGACCTTCGCGATCCACTTCGGGGGCACGCCGGCGAGCCACGCCCCGAGCGTCAGGTAGTCGAGGAGCGCGGTCAGCAGCGGGCCCAGGCGCCGCCAGTGTTCGGTGCCGGTGATCACCGCGGATTCCGCCGGTTCCAGGCGGCCGAGGCGCCGGAGACGGCGCGCGAGGCCCGCGTCTTCCATGATCGGATCGTCGGGAAAGCCGCCCGCGTCGATAAATGCCTCCCGCCGGGTGAAGATCGCCTGGTCGCCGTAGGGGAGCCCGAGGAGGCGCGCCCGCCGGTTCGAGCCCCGGGCCCCCAGGCGGAAGAGGACGCCCGCAGCATTGATCCGCTGGGGAAACCAGCCACCGGCCACCCCCGGGCGCGCCAGCACCCGCCGGATCTGCTCGCCCGCTTCCGCGGGAAGCCGGCAATCGGCGTGGAGGAACACCAGAATGTCTCCCCGGGCGGCGTGCGCCCCGGCGTTCATCTGGACGGCGCGTCCCGGAGGGGCGATCTCGACCCTCGCCCCGGCGCGGGCGGCCGCGTCCGCCGTCCCGTCGCGGCTGCCGCCGTCCACCACGACCACGTCCGCGCCCGGAGGGGCCGAGCGGATGGCGGCGTCCACGCTCTTCGCCGAGTCGAGCGTCGGGATTACGACCGAGATCACGCCGGAGGAGGGGGCGCCGGCGGCGTCCGCCGGCGTGTTTTCGCGCACGTTTGGTCTTTACCTATCGTCGGGCCCCCCGGTAGAATTCTGTGCGTTCCGCGGTCCGGGCTGCCGAGGCGGCGGTTTTTTCGATTTTCCATGGGCGAATACCTCGGACCGCTGGTCGCGATCGCGGTCGGCGTGCTCTTCGTCGCCGTCACCCTCCTTGTTTCGTCGCTCGTCCGTCCCTCGCTGCCCCTCGCCTCGAAGTCTCAACCCTATGAGTGCGGAGAGAACCCGGTGGGCTCGCCGTGGGGCGTGCAGTTCAACATCCGGTTCTACGTCTTCGCCCTGGTTTTCCTCATCTTCGACGTGGAAGCCGTCATGCTGCTGCCCTGGGCGCTCGCCTATCTCGACCTGGGCGCCGGCGCGCTGGTCGCGGGACTCATCTTCATCGGGATGCTGGTTCTCGGGCTCGCCGACGTCTGGGTGAAAGGCGACCTCGAGTGGGTGCGGGAAGAAGAGCGGCGCGCCCTCAAGGCGCGTCCGGGAACCGAGACCTCTTCCGCCTCGGGAGCGGCCGCCTGAGGCGCGTCACGTTGTTCGCCGGGCCGCTGAACGGAGACTCCGCGTGGATCTGATCGGCGCCCTCGGCAAGGGCCTGGGCAAGGACAACGTCGCGCTCACCACGGTGAGCGCGATCGTGAACTGGGCGAGGCTGTCGGCGCTCTGGCCGATGACCTTCGGCCTCGCCTGCTGCGCCATCGAGATGATGGCGACCGGAGCGAGCCGTTTCGACTGGGACCGGCTCGGCCTCATCCCCCGGGCGACCCCCCGGCAGTCGGACTGCATGATCGTCGCCGGCACCGTCACCCACAAGATGGCGATCCGCATCAAGACGCTCTACGACCAGATGCCGGAACCCAAGTACGTGATCTCGATGGGAAGCTGCGCCAACAACGGCGGCCCCTACTGGCAGTACGGCTACCACGTCGTGAAGGGCGTGGACCAGATCATCCCGGTGGACGTCTATGTGCCCGGTTGCCCGCCCCGGCCCGAAGCGCTGCTCTACGGGATCATGGCGCTCCAGGACCGCATCCGCGAGAAGTCGCTCCTCGACGATCCGCGGGAGGGCCGGCCCCGGCCGGCGGCCGCCGATCAGCCGGCGGGCCGGATGGTGGAGATGGCCGGGTGAACGCCGCCTCCATCATCGAGCGTCTCGCCGCTCATCTCGGTCTGGACGAGGACTCGTTCGAGTCCGATGCGGAGGCGAAGGATCCCTGGGTCCGGATCCCGGGGGACCGGCTGCTGGCGGCGGCCGAGTTCCTGAAGGGGGATCCGGAACTCGACTTCGACACCCTCCACTGCGTCTCGGGGGTGGACTGGCCCGGCGACGATCCGCCGGCCATCGAGGTGGTGTACCACCTCACGTCGCTGAGCCGGAAGCACTGGATCGTGCTCAAGACCCGGGTCCCGCGGGAGGGAGGCAGCCTTCCCACCCTGGAGACGGTCTGGAAGGCGGCCAACTGGCACGAACGCGAGACCTACGACCTCTTCGGGGTCCGTTTCGAGGGACACAGCGACCACCGTCGCATCCTGCTCCCGGCCGACTGGCCCGGCCATCCGCTGCTCCGCGACTGGGAGTGGCCCGAGACCTGGCACAAGATCCCGGTGAAGCCGGGTCGGCAGATGACCGAGCGGGCCGAAGGCGGCCAGATGACGGGCGTGGGCCCCTTCGACTGAGGTGGGGCGTGACGCGATGAGCGAAGTCGGAGCGCCGGCCTCCAGGCCGGCATCGCCGCTGATAGCGGCGACCGGGAACCCTTAGATGGCCGAGCAGCGTTCCCCCGTCGACGGCGCTCCCCTCGTCACGCTTTACGACGAGGAACTGCCGCCCGACAACTCCTACGCCTTCTCCCCCGAGGAGCTCGAAGAGGACGAGATGATCCTCAACATGGGGCCCCAGCACCCCTCGACCCACGGAGTGCTGCGGGTGGAGCTCAAGACCGACGGGGAGATCGTCAAGGACGCCCGGCCGCACATCGGCTACCTGCACCGGAACTTCGAAAAGCACGCCGAGAACATCGACTACCAGGGCGTCATCCCCTTCACCGACCGGATGGACTACGTCGGTTCGATGGGGAACAGCCTCGCCTACGCGCTCACCGTCGAGAAGCTGCTCGGCATCGGGGTGGGCGAGCGGGTCGCGGGCATCCGCGTGATCACCGCGGAACTGCAGCGGATCGCGAGCCACCTGCTGGCGATGGGCACCTACGGGATGGACATCGGCGCCTTCACGCCGTTCCTGCTCTGCTTCCAGCAACGCGAGCGGATCCTCGATCTCTTCGAGTGGCTCTGCGGCGCCCGCCTGCTCTACAACTACAACTGGGTCGGCGGCGTCTCCCACGACCTGCCCGAGGGCTGGACCGACAAGTGCCGGCGCTTCCTCGACGAGTTCGTGCCGGTGCTGGACGAGGTGGACAAGCTCCTCAGCCACAACAAGATCTTCATCCGCCGGACCGCCGACATCGGGATCATCACCCCGGAGATGGCGAAGGACTACGCGCTCTCCGGCCCGAACCTCCGGGGCTCCGGGATCGACTGGGACCTGCGGCGGGACGACCCCTACCTGGGCTACGAGAACTACGACTTCAACGTGGTCGTGGCAACCAGTCCCCACGGTCCCGTCGGCTCCTGCTGGGACCGGTACTTCGTGCGGGTCCGCGAGATGTACGAGAGCGTCAAGATCGTCCGCCAGGCGCTTGACCGCCTGCCCGCGGAAGGCGACGTCCACGAGAACGTGCCGCGGTTCGTCCGGCCGCTGGCCGGCGAGGCCTACTGCCGGAGCGAGGCGCCGCGGGGCGAACTGGCCTTCTATATCGTCGCCGAGAACAAGAAGCCCATCCCCTACCGGGTGAAGGGCCGCTCCCCCTGCTTCGTGGCGATGGGGCTCTTCCACGAGATCACCCGCGGCGAGATGATCGCCGACATCATCGCCATCATCGGCAGCCTGGACATCGTCCTCGGAGAGATCGACCGGTGATCACCCGCTTCCGGCAGATCGAGATGCGGCTCATGGGGCCGCTCACGATGATCCCCATCGTGCTCTTGCTGGTGATACTGGGGACCATCGCGGCGCTTCCGGTGGTCGCGACGATCCTTTCCGAACTGGTCGCCGACTTCGTGCCGCCCGCGCTCCAGCACCTGACGATCGTGGTGCTCGGCACGGCGGGGTTCGTGGGCATCCTGGCCCTCAATCCCATCTACTCGATCTGGCTCGAGCGCAAGGTCGCCGCCCACGTCCAGGACCGGCTCGGCCCGATGCGGGTCGGGTGGCACGGACTGCTCCAGAGCTTCGCCGACGGCGTGAAGCTGATGTTCAAGGAAGACCTGGTCCCGCGCGACGCCGACCGGGTGCTGTTCGGCGCGGCCCCCATGCTCGCGGTGGCGAGCGCGTTCGCAGCCTTCGCAATCGTCCCCTGGGGCGTCCGCGAGGACGGGACGGTGCTCGCGGTCGCGAACCTGAACATCGGCGTCCTCTACTTCATCGCGATCACCTCGCTCGGCGCCCTCGCGGTGCTGATGGCGGGCTGGGGCTCGAACAACAAGTACGCCCTCTACGGGGGCATGCGGGCCGCGGCCCAGATGGTCAGCTACGAGATCCCTACCGCGATCCTGGTGCTGGTGGTGGTCGCCCAGGTCGGGAGCCTCTCCATTCCCGACATCGTGAACGCCCAGGCGGGCGGGATCCTCGGGGTTGGCGACTGGCTGATCTTCCAGCTCTTCCCGCTGAACCTGATCGCCTTCGTGCTGTTCTTCATCTGTGGCCTGGCAGAGACGAACCGCACGCCGTTCGACATTCCCGAAGCCGAGTCGGAGCTCGTGGCCGGGTTCCATACCGAGTACAGCGGGATGCGGTTCGCGTTCTTCTTCCTGGCCGAATACGGAAACATGCTGCTGGTCTCGATGCTGGCGGCGCTGCTCTTCCTGGGCGGCTGGATCGGCCCCTTCGGTTCGAACCCCCTCCTCTTCTTCGTCAAGGGGTTCGGGCTGGTGGTGGTCCAGATGTGGCTCCGCTGGACGCTGCCGCGGCTCCGGGTCGACCAGTTGATGGGAATCTGCTGGAAGTACGTCATCCCGATCTCGTTCTTCCTGCTGGTGGTGACCACGGTCATCAAGGGACTCTTGTGAGGGGGACATGAAACGCTATTTCGTTGATCTCTGGGAATCGGTCAGCACCGTCCTCATCGGGATGGGAGTGACCTTCCGCCACCTCTTCACCCGCTCGGTGACCCAGCAGTACACCGCCGACGAACTTCCCGAGGAACGGTGGCTCTCGCCGCTCGACATTCCGAAGGAATCGTTGATGGAGCGCTCGCGGATGAAGCTCCACGTGAAGATCGAGGACTGCATCGGCTGCAAGCAGTGCGAGCGCGCCTGCCCCGTGGACTGCATCCACATCGAGAACGAGAAGCGGGCCCGGGATGCACCGCCGATCTTCGCGGCCGACGGGACCGCCATCAAGCAGACGGTGGTCCAGTTCGACATCGACATGTCGCTTTGCTGCTACTGCCAGCTCTGCGTCTTCCCGTGCCCGACCGACTGCATCCTGATGACACCCGACTACGAGTTCGGCGGCAAGACGAAGGGCGACCTGCTCTACCGCTACGCCAAGGAGCCGCGGACGCCCCCCGAGCCGCCGCCGGCCGAGGCCGCCCAGGCCTGACGGACGCCCGATGGAATCCATGGCGTCGGCAGCGATCTTCTACGGGGTCGCCGCCCTGGTGCTCGGGTCGGCGCTCTACGTGGTGGTCGGGAAGAACCTCGTGCACTCGGCGTTCGCGCTGGTGGCGGCGTTCTTCGGGGTGGCGGTCTTCTACGTCTATCTCGGCGCCGACTTCCTCGCCGGCGCCCAGGTGCTGATCTACGTCGGAGGCATCCTCACGCTGCTGCTGTTCGGCGTGATGCTGACCAACCGGATCTACAACCTGAACCTCCGTTCCGGGGCGATTCAGGTCGTTCCGGGGGCGCTGTCCGCGGGTCTGGTCTTCGCGCTGCTCGTCTGGATCATCCAGTCGGTGGAGTGGGGAGCCATGGACTCGGGCGATCCGGGCCCGACCAGCGAGGCTATCGGACGGCTGCTGATGGGCGACTACCTGCTGCCCTTCGAGATCGCCTCGGTTCTGCTGCTGATCGCGCTCATGGGCGCCGCCATGCTGGTCCGCCGGAGGGGAAAGAGCGGTTCGTGATGATCCCCCTCGAGCATTACCTCTACATCTCGGCGGCGCTCTTCTCGCTGGGCGTCTTCGGGGTGCTCACCCGCCGGAACGCGGTGAACGTCCTGATGTCCATCGAGCTGATCTTCAACTCGGCGAACATCAATCTGGTCGCCTTCTCGCGGTTCGTGGAGGGGGCGCTCGGCGGTCAGGTCTTCGCGCTGCTGGTCATCGTGATCGCCGCCTGCGAGGCGGCGGTGGCGCTCGCCATCGTGATGTCGCTCTACCGGGTCATGAAGAACGTGAACCTCGACGAAGCCGCGGAGCTGAAGGGATAGCGGGTTAGCCAGGTGTCGGACGCCCTCCAAAGCCTCCCCCGGTTCCTTCCCGAACTGATCCTGATGGGGGCTCTCGCCGTCGTGATCGTGGCGGACCTGCTCACCCAGCGGCGCCCGCTCAAGAACAGCACCGATCTCCTGAACGGCATCACGCTGGTGGGACTGCTCGGCGCGCTCGTGACCTCGTGGCAGGCGCTCGGAGCGGGGGAGGCCCAGTCGCTCTTCGCCTCGATGCTGGCGGACGACGGCCTGCTCGGCGTATTCCGGCCGATCTTCTGCCTCACCTCCATCGTGGTGCTGCTCCTGAGCATGCGCTCGAAGGAGCTGGAGGGAGTCCGGCTGGGCGAGATGCTCGCGCTGCTGCTCACCGTAACCGCGGCGCTCATGTGGATGGCCGGTTCGGTCAACCTGGTGATGATCTACCTCTCGCTCGAGACGGTTTCGGTGGCCTCCTACCTCATGGTGGGCTACCTGAGTTCGGACCGGCTCTCGAACGAGGCGTCGCTCAAGTACATCCTCTTCGGGGCGGTCTCCACGGGCGCCATGCTCTTCGGGCTCTCGCTCCTCTACGGGATGACCGGCACCCTCGATCTCTACGGGGTGCGGGCCGCGCTCGCCGAGGGCACGTTCGGTCCCGGGCTGCTGTTCGTGCTGATCCTGGTCGCGGCCGGGATCGGCTTCAAGATCGCCGCCGCGCCGTTCCACTTCTGGTGTCCCGACGTGTACACCGGAGCCCCCACGCCGGTCACCGCGTTCCTGTCCGTCGGCCCGAAGGCCGCCGGGTTCGCGATCCTGATCCGCTTCTTCTACCTGGGGCTGGCGGAACCGGCCGGCGGGGGAGCGATCGCTCCGGTGGGCGGCGCCGACTGGCAGATGCTCCTGATGATCCTGGCGGTCATCACCATGACCCTCGGGAACGTGGCGGCGCTCCTCCAGACGAACGTGAAGCGGCTGCTCGCCTATTCGTCGATCGCCCACGCCGGCACCATGCTGATGGCGGCCTGCGTGCTCTCGGTCGAAGGCGTGCAGGCCATCGCCGCCTACCTGGCGATCTACCTGTTCATGAACCTGGGGGCCTTCGCGGTGGTGATCCTGGCCCACCGGGTCACGGGGAGCTTCGAGATCGGCAGCTACGCCGGGTTCTGGAAGCGTTCCCCGCTACTCACCGTCGCCATGGGGATCTTCCTGTTCTCCCTGATGGGGATCCCGCCCTTCGCGGGTTTCCTGGCGAAGTGGTACGTGTTCGCGGCGGTCATCAACGCCGGGCTGGGCTGGCTCGCCGTCATCGGCGTGCTGAACGCCGCGGTGGCCGCCTTCTACTACGTCAAGATCCTGCGCGTCATGGTGATCGATGAGGATGCCGGACCTGCCCCGGCGCTCGCGTTCAGCCGGCTGGACCTCGCGCTTCTCGTTCTTCTGGTAGTGCCCAACATTCTTGGACTACTATTCTGGGGTTCCCTGGATCGGGTCACCGAGTACTCGCAGACCCTTCTCGAACTTGGCTGATCCCGGAACCAGCCGCTTGACCACTCTTCTCGCGCCTGTCTGAGGAGGCAGCTTCCCACGATGTCTTACTGGATCGCCGAACCCTGCATTGGGACCAAAGATACTGCGTGCGTGGACGTTTGTCCGGTCGATTGCATCCACCCCACGAGTGACGAGGACGGGTTTGAGGAAGCCACCCAGCTCTACATCGATCCCGACACCTGCATCGACTGCGGCGCCTGCGAGCCGGCCTGTCCGGTCACGGCCATCTTCCCGGACGAAGAGCTGCCCGACGAGTGGGCCGACTACCGGGACATCAACACCAACTACTACGCCTGACCGAGGGAGCGCCGGCCTTCAGGCCGGCACCGCTCCGCAAAGCGGAGCGAAACCGCGGGTAGCTGGTTCCCCGTCCGCTTCCCGAATAACGGTCCTCGTCGCGGTTCTCGCTGCCGCGGGTTGCGCGACCACGTCGGGACACCGCGCGATGCCACCGGATGCGGCGGCCGTTCACGCCGCCGAGCGCGCGCGCAGGGCGTTCGAGGATCACCGGCCACTGGTTCAGGATCCGGATCTCGCCGCGTTGACCGCCGAAATCGGGCGCGAGGCCCTCACCGGGACCCCGCTGCTCGCCGGCCGCGAGGGAGAAGCGGCGCCCCTGCGGGAAGGCTGGCGGTTTGCGGTCCTCGACGATCCGGAGCCGGAAGCCTTCCTCTTCGCTGACCGGACGGTCTTCGTTTCCCGGGGAGCGCTCGCCGCCCTGCCGGGCGAACCGGCGCTCGCCGCGCTGTTCCGGTCCGCCGCAACCACCTTCGCGAGCGGGGCCTTCCGGCCGGAAACCGCGGGGGAACTGGTCGAACAGCCGCTCTCCCTGGCGCTGCCGGCGGAACCCGCGGCAAGCAGTCCCGCGGACGGCGCCTCGAGCCGGGACCGCTGGGTCGCGCTGCTCGACGGCCTGCTCTTCGGACAGCCGGCCGAGTACGGGGTTGCGGACGGGCGGGACCTCCTGCTGCCGCGGGCGGACATCCGGCTCTCGCTGCCGGACCGGAGCGCGTTCGAACCCGCGGGGCGCGGCGTCTTTCGCGCGACCCGGAACGGAGAGCCGGTCGGACTGACCGTGCGGGAGATCCCGGCGGCCGGTTCCGCCCCCGCGGGCGGGAACGGAGTGCCGGCGCACCGGGCCCGACTTGCCGGCCTGGGGGCGCGCCTCCGGGAAGCCGCGGCCCGCGAGGCCGCGGAGGTGACCGTCCTCGAGGCGTTCCGGGTCCGCGGCTTCACCGGGGTGCGCGGCCGTCTGCATCCGGCGCGGGAAGAGGACTCGGGAGAGGCCTCCGAACAGGGTCCGGGCCTGATGGCGCTCCTCCCGGCGCGGGAGTCCCTGGTCGAAGTGAGTCTCGATTGCGGGCGGCGCCGCTTCGACGCCTGCGAGGCGTGGTTTCTGGAGGTGCTCGGAAGCGCGGACCGGCTGTGGGACGCCCCGGTGCCGGGGCCGCTGCGGATCACCGCCGTGGGCGCCGGCGAGAGCGGATCGGTCCGGGAAGCGCTCGGCCGCCTGGCTGCCGAGGGCAGGATCGACGCCGACCTTGCCGCGGTCGAGTTCCTGAATCGGGGCTGGCTCGAGGAAACGCTCGGGCCGGAAGAGCGCGTCCTGATCCTGTCGCGCAACCGGGAGCGAACGGCGGCTGACTCCGGAGAACGGCAGCGGTGACCGGCGCGCCGCGGCGGGGGATCCGCCAGCTCTGGCTGCCCTTTCCGATACGGATCCACTACTCGTGGGTGCTGACCGTCAGCGTCGTATCGGCGCTCTTTGCGGTTCTCTATTTCCGGGGCCTTCCGGGCGTCTCGGCGGCCGGCGCCGCCGCGCTGGGAGTGGTGACCAGCGTGCTGCTTCTCGCGTCCGTCCTGATGCACGAGCTGGCGCACGCGGCCGCCGCCGCGCGCTCGGGGCTCAAGGTCTCCGGGATCACGCTCCGGGTGTTCGGTGGGGCCACCGAACTGGAGGGACATCCGCGCGGCGCGGCGACCGAACTGCGGATCGCACTCGCGGGTCCCCTCATGACGCTGGTTCTGTTCGTGTTGTTCCTCACGGCGGGTCAGTTGCTCACGGCGGCGCCCGCTCCGGTCGTCGCGGTGACCAACAACCTCGCCCTGATCAACGGTCTGCTGCTGGCGTTCAACCTGATTCCGGCGGTGCCGCTGGACGGGGGCCGGATCCTCCGGGCTGTGCTTTGGGCGGTCTGGGACCGGCCGCTGGCCGCCACCCGGGCGGTCGCCGCGACCGGCGGCGCGTTCGGACTCCTGATGGTCGCCTTCGGCATCCTGGCGCTCTTCGGCGGCAGCGGTGCGGCGGCCGGTGCGGTCCGCCTCGTGCTCGGCGCCTGGTTCGTCCTGATCGGACTCAATCTGCGGCGGACCGCGCGTGAGGTGACCCGCCAGGTCTGGCTGGCGCAGGCGCTCGAAGGGGTCACCGCGGCCCATCTGCTGGACTACCGCATCCTCTCGGTCCCGAGGAACGCTTCCGCGACGGAACTGCTGGCGCTCGAGACTCCCCATTCCGAGATTCCGGTCCTCGATGAGGCGGACCTCGTGGGTGCGGTCCGCCTCGAGGACCTCCGCCGGAGATCGTCCGACGAATTGGAGCGGCTCACCGCCGGGGACCTCATGCGGACCGACATCCTGGGCGCCACCCTGGCCCCCGGGGATTCCGCCATCCGGGCGGTGAATCTCCTGACCGGGGGCCGGCGGTCGCTGGCCGTTCTCGACGCCGGCCGGTTCGTCGGCGTCGTCACCATGGAGACCCTGCGGAGCCGACTGTCGCTGCGCAGCGACGTCTGAGAAAGGAAACCATGACTGCCGAGATCCAGAGGACGCCCCGCAGCCGGGTCCGGCGGCTGCCGCAACGGGGCTCGTACGACCGGGCGGTGATCAACCAGGTCCTCGACGAGGGGATCGTGGCCCACGTCGGGTTCGTGCACGAGGGTTCCCCGTTCGTGATTCCGATGGGTTACGCCCGCGACGGGGACCGCCTGCTGCTGCACGGATCGTCCGCGAGCCGGCTCATGCGCCTCCTGGCCGCGGGAACGGAGGCCGCGGTCACCGTGACGCTGCTGGACGCGCTCGTGCTCGCCCGGTCCTACTTCCACCACTCGATGAACTACCGCTCGGTGGTCGTGCTGGGACGCACTGTGGAGGTGGCTGAGCAAAACGAAAAGCGGGAGGCGCTCGACGTGCTGTTGAGCCGGCTGGTGCCCGGCCGTCACGGGGACGCCCGCCCGACGAACGATCTCGAGCTCAGGGCGACCCTGGTCGCACAGATCCCCATCGAGGAGGCCACCGCCAAACTTCGGACCGGCCCCCCCGCTGATGACGACGAGGATCTCGCGCTTCCCTACTGGGCCGGCCTGGTGCCGGTGAACACGACGTTCGGGCCGCCGGAGCCGGCGCCCGACCTCCGGGACGGCATCGAGCCGCCCGCCTACGCCAGGAACTACGGACGCCGGCCAACGGACGGGTAGACTCCCGGCCTCCATGACCCGGCGTCCGGTTACCGATTCGTTTCGTCTCGGGCTGGCTTTTCTGGCTGCCGGGTTCGGGGCGGCCGTTTCCGCGGTGCTGCTGCTCCGCCATCACGGGCTCGACGCCGGCGCACTGGCGGCGGCGGCCTGCGATCCGGCGAACTCGGGCTGTGAGGAGGTGGCGGCAAGCGCCTGGTCAACGGTAGCCGGGGTTCCCCTGGCCGCGATCGGACTCGCGTTCTTCGTGTCGCTCGGGTTCCTGCTGGCGCTGGCCCTGCTCGGCGGAGCGCCGCTGTCGAGCCGGCCGGGCCGGCTGGCGTTCGGTCTCGTCGCCCTCGCGCTCGGGGTGGATCTGTTCCTGCTGGGCGTGCAGGCGTTCGCCATCGGGAGCTTCTGTTCACTCTGCATCTGGACTTACGGCGCGAACGGCGCGGCACTCGTGTTCCTGTTGCCGGCGCGAAAGGTGGTTTCCATGAGGCACGGTCCTGATTTCGCGGTCGAACGGCTTGCCGTGCGGGCGTTCTGGCTCGCCGCCTGCCTGGTGGCGGCGGCGGTGCTGGTGATCAACAGCGGCCTTGGTGACCGCGCCGAGGACTCGGTGGACCTGTCGATCCTGGGCGTTCGTTCCGCGGCGTCGGACGGCCTGCCCGCCGAGTTGCCGCTCCGGGGCGCCGGGCTGACGCCGCAGTGGAGGAATCCCACGTTCCGGCAACAGCGCGAGCAGGAGGTGTCGCTCGAGGGCGCGCCGGTGAAGGGCGATCCCCAGGCGCCGGTGAAGATCGTCACCTTCTCGGATTTCCTGTGCCCGTCGTGCCGGCGTTTCGCGCTCGCCTTCGACCAGTACGTGGAAGGTCCGACCGGCCCTCACGTGGCGCTCCACTACCGGAACTATCCGCTCGACTCGACCTGCGCCGCCCATCTTCCCCGGGTGATGCATCCGGGCGCCTGCGAGGTGGCGCGCGGCGGTGTCTGTGCGAATCTCCTTGGCGGCTTCTGGGAGTACCACGACGCCATCTACATCGCGCCCCCCAACGCGCCTGACGCCGACGACGTGGTCCGCATCGCGGTGGACTCCGGGCTCGACGAAGCGGCCTTCCGGGCCTGCCTGGCCGAGCCCCGCGCCGAAGCGGCGCTGCAGTCGGACATCGAGGAGGCGGTGAAGCTCGGCGTCACCGGCACCCCGACGATCTTCATCAACGGGCGACGGGTGCCGACGCTCGACGAGTTCGCCGACGCCGTCCTCTGGGAGCTCGAGAAGGCTGGAATCAGCGTCTCGGGTCCCGATTCCGATCGCGAGTAGCGCGGAGGGAACCATGCACGTACCGGATCTCAACTACCTGGCAATCCTCGTCGCCGCCATCGTCCCCCTGTTCGTGGGCGCCCTCTGGTACGGGCCCCTCTTCGGCAAGCGCTGGCTCGCGCTCATGGAGACCACCGAGGAGGAGATCGCCAAGGGCTTCAATCCGCTGAAGACCTACGGCGGCTCCTTCCTGCTCGCCATCGCCTCGGCTTTCGGACTCGCGGTGCTGCTCGACGGGTTCAGCGGTCCGCTCCACGGGCTCCACGCCGCGCTGGTGGCCACCATCGCCTTCGTGATCCCGGTGACGCACCAGTCGGTGGCGTTCGAGAAGCGGAAGTCCGGGCTCGCGGTGCTGAACGTCGCCTACAACTTCACGGCGCTGCTCGGCCAGGCGATCCTGCTTTCCATCTGGAAGTAAGGGACAAGAGCTCTCCGGGCGTCGTACGGCGCGGTAGACTCGCGTTATGGCGATCATGCTGTCGGAGGTCTACGACGCGCTGCTTGAGGCTGGTGCGAGTGAGACCAAGGCGCGCGCCACCGCCGAGCAGGTTGCGAGCCACAACAGCCGCCTCCTCCGGCTCGAAGTCATGAGCGCGCTGACGCTGACCCTGGTGGTGGCCATCTTCGTGATGGTCATCAATCTCTCGGTCAGCCCGAACTGAACCGGGCCCGTCGCGGCTGACGGGCTTGGCACCGGACGGGTCAGGCCGAGGGGCGGTAGCTCCGATCGCCTACCGCCCGCCGGCGCCGCCGTCCCGGAGCGAAATCCGCTCCACGCCGCTGACGAAGAGCACCTCGTTCGTGGACCGGTAGCGGGTCAGCGCGCGTTCCGCCTCCGCGCCCCGGAGCGTGGCCGCCGGGATTCCGGCGATCACCAGGTCGGCGCGCGAGGACCTCCGCGCGACCTCGTTCTCGAGCTCCTCGCCGCTCCGGTAGCCGATCGTCATCCGGTTCTGCTCCGAGATGGGCAACCGCTCCTGCGACAGCAGTCCGGCGAGGTCGTGGTTCCGGTGCTCGCTGGAGCCGAGATCACAGCACTCGAAGAGCCGGATCTCCGCGCGTTTCCAGTCCGGGTGTCCCACGATGATGTAGGCGAGCAGCAGCATCAGCGGCGCGTTGTCGAAGTTGTCCTCGGTCAACCAGAGGTGGATGGACGAGCGGTAGCCGAACCGGTGGCTGGTGGAGCGGAGGATGAGGGCGTTGAACCCGGTGTCCACCGCGACCCGGGCGCCCTCGACGCTCTCCGCGATTTCCTCGCGCCGCAGCTCGTCGAATTCCAGCAGCAGGCAGTTGTTCGGCAGTCCCGAGATTCCGGGCATCTGGAGCGACTGCGTGAGCGCGAGCCGGAACGACGGGCTGACCAGGGAATCCACGTAGACCCCGGCGCCGCTCGCTTCCGTCTGGCCGATCAGCGTGCGCACCTCCCTGCGCGCCTGCCGCGCGGTGGTCATGGAGTACTCGCCCTCGACGTACTGGATGAAGTGGCCGAAGCCGTGACGGTGACTGATCCAGCGCAGCAGGTCGAAGTGCCCCAGCCGCTCCCCATGGCGGGTGACCGCGACCACGGACGGCCGCCAGCCCCCGGCGGACCGCTCCACCAGGTTCTTCTGGAGCGTGATCCGCAGCCGCCGCGTCAACTGGAAGATGGTCCCCTGGAAAATCGCCGCGAAGTCCCGCTCCCCCCGCCGCGAGCGGCTCAGTCCGATATAGATGAGCCACATCACCGAGAACGCGATGAGGGCATGGAGGGCGTTCATCCGCAGCATGAGCACCGCGCACATGAGCGCGCCGACGAGGGACAGGTACCAGCGGGTACGGAAGGTGGGCCGGTACGACGGGTTCCCGGCGAAGTACTCCAGGAAGGACACGGTACAGAGGGCGCCGTAGGTCACCAGGAAGAACATCGTCAGGATCTGCGCGATGGAGTCCACGTCGCCGATCACCACGAAGAAGACCGCGATGGCGCCCGACACCGCGGCCGCCCGGCGCGGCTCGCCCGCCTCCCCGAATCCCCGCGCCAGGAACCGGTTCAGCACCGGGACCGGCAGGACCCGATCCCGGCCGAGCGCCTGGAGGGTCCGGGGCGCCACCAGGATCGAGCCGAGCGCCGAGGACAGCGTTGCCGCGGCGAGCCCTATGTAGACCGCGGGCCCCCAGACCGCGATCCGCGCCATGATGAACGGGTCGTTCCGGAGGGCTTCGGGCGTCGCGTTTCCCGCCAGCTTGATCGCGACCACGACGTAGATCGTCATCCCGACGAGGGTCGCGGCGATCGTTCCGAGCGGGATGCTCCGGTGCGGGTCTTTCAGGTCCCCCGACAGCCCGAGGCCGGCGATCATCCCGGTGAAGGCGGGGAAGATGATCGCGAAGACCACCGCGAAACTGTCCGGGTTCCCGATCGGCCGGGCAGTCTCCATTTCCACGCCCCCGGAGGGCGAGCCCAGCAGGAAGGCGGTGATGGAGCCCCCCAGAATCAGGCAGACCACCCACAGCACCCGGACCCCGAGATCCGCGCCCTTCGTCAGGACCAGCCCCACCACCACCAGGGTGGCGGGGAGGCTCACGAACCGTGGGTCCACGGCGATGGACCAGGCGGATTCGATCCACCCGTACAGAGGGCGGAACGCCTCCGCGAACGCGACGAGGTAGAACGCGACCGAGATCGCCTGCGACAGGTAGAGGGCGATGCCGATCACCCCGCCGATCCGGGTGCCGAAGGAGCGGCTGATGATGTAGTAGGCGCCGCCGCCGGCGACCCGGCGGTTCGTCGCGATCTCGGACACCGCCAGGACGGTCGGGATGGTGACCAGGTGGGCCAGCCCGATGATCAGCAGGGTGCCCGGCAGGCCGACATGCCCGACGGCGTAGCCGAAGCGGAGGAAGAGGATCGCCCCGAGGATGGTGCTGATCGAGGCGAGGAAGACGGGGGCGGTGCCGAAGCCGTGTCCGGCCGTCGTTCCGCCCGGGTTCCGCTTCGTGTCGTCCTTCATCGGATCGGACTCCACACGTTAACGCCGCCGGTCACCCGGCTCCACAAACCCGGGCCCGCGCTTTGTGCGGGGTTCTCTTCGGATCCGCCGCCGGTCACCCGGCGAGCGCGCCGAGAACGATGGCGACGGGTCCGAAGAGAATCCCGAACAGGAACAGGGCGAGGAGGCCGAAAACGAGGGCCAGCACGGCCATCGTGCGGGTCGAGTCCGACAGCGGGGGCCCCTGCGGAGCGGGGCTCGAGCCCCCTGCGCCCGGGGCCGCCGGCGCGGCGGGCGCTTCACCGTTCAGGGCAGGTCTCCCTACGTCTTGCCGGCGTAGTACTCATTGGTCTTCTTGGCGACCACGCCTCCGAGGAAGAGCATCCCGATCAGGTTGGGGAACGCCATGAACCCGTTCAGCAGCGTTCCGATGTTCCAGACGGTCTCCACGGTCACGAGCCCGCCGATGAGGAGGAGCGCGACGTAGATGATCCGGTACGGGAAGATGCCCTTCTGGCCGAACATGTAACCCCAGCAGGTCTCGCCGTAGTAGTACCAGCCGATGATCGTCGAGAAGCCGAACAGGAACGACGAGATCGCGATCACCACCGGCGCGAACGGAATCGAAATGGAGAACGCGGCGGCCGTGAGGTCGCCGCTTGCGTTCTGGTACGCCGCATCCTGCCACATGCCCGAGGAAAGCACCGCGAACGCGGTCATGCTGCACACCACGATGGTGTCGATGAAGACCTCGAAGACCCCGACGAGCCCCTGGTCCGAGGGGTGTTTTACCTGTGCGATCCCGTGGGCGATCGGGGCGCTGCCGAGTCCGGCCTCGTTCGACAGCACGCCCCGGCTGATACCGGCCGCGATCGCCTGGCGGACGGTGACTCCGAGGAATCCGCCGGCCGCGGCGTGCGGCTGAAAGGCATACTCGAAGATCGTTGCGAAGACGCCCGGCAGCGCGGTGATGTTCATCAGCAGATAGGTGAGGGACATTCCCAGGTAGATGACCAGCATCGTGGGGACGAGCTTTTCCGCGACCGAAGCGATCCGGTGGATGCCGCCGAGCAGAACGGCGCCCACCGCTACCGTGATGAGGAGCCCCGGCACCCACGGCGAAACCACCCACCCGAAACCGGAGGCCGCCTCCACGAACGTCCGCACGATGGTGTTCGACTGAGCCATGTTGCCGGTGCCGAGAAGCGCGGTCGCCGCGCCGAACACGCAGAACATGATCGCGAGCACCTTGGCGAGCCCCGCGTGGCGGACGCCTGCCATGATGTAGTACATCGGGCCGCTCGCGAACGCTCCCGACTCCTTCTTGACCCGGTAGGTAACGCCGAGTACCGCCTCGGAATACTTGGTGGCCATGCCGAAGACCGCGGTGACCCACATCCAGAAGATGGCGCCGGGGCCTCCTACCAGGATGGCGGTCGCGACGCCGCCGATGTTTCCGTTTCCCACGGTCGAGGCGAGCGCGGTTGAAAGCGCCTGGAAGGGGGTGATCTCTCCCTCGCCTTCCTGGTCGTGGGACATGCCGCGCACCACCCGCTTGATCCCGCCGACGAATCCGCGAACCTGGACGAAGCCGGTGCGAATGGTCAGGTAGAGCCCGCAGGCCACCAGCAGGAGGGGAAGGGCGTACCACTGGTAGATGGCGTTCGACGCCGAGGCAATGAACTCACTCATGGTGTTTCCTTCAGGAAGAGGCTGCGGCTAGCCGACGAAACGGAAGACGATCAGGAGAAAGATGGCGGTGGGGGAGACGAAGCGGATCAGGAAGCCCCAGAGCGCCGGGCTCGGGAATCCGGGGCCGTCCCGGCGAAGTTCGTCGCCCGCGAAACGGGCGCCCCACCTCCAGCCGATGAAGAGGCTGATCAGCATGCCGCCGACCGGTAGCGCCCACTCGTTCCAGACGTTGACCATCAGGTTGAAGAAGGTGCCGCCGACGGCGGGAAGCTCCGAGAAGAACCCGCCGCCGAACGACAGCACCGAGGGGATCGAGAACGCGAAGGTGAAGGCGCCGACGGCCAGCACCGCCTTGCGGCGCGGCCAGCGCCACTGGTCGATGGCGTGCGCCACCGGCACCTCGAGCAGCGAGATCGTGGAGGTGAAGGCGGCCACCGACAGCAGCAGGAAGAACGCGGCGCCGAAGAGCAGTCCGCCGGGGAGCGTCGCGAAGAGCTGCGGCAGGACGGCGAAGATGAGGCCGGGCCCACTCGCTGTGGGGTCGAAACCGGCGATCGAGAACCCGGCAGGGAAGATGATGAACCCGGCCAACAGCGCGATCGTGGTGTCGATGCCGACGATGGCCATCGACGCCGAGCGCACCGCGTGGGAGCGGTGCAGATAGCTGCCGTAGGTGATGAGCGCGCCCATTCCGAGGCTCAGCGAGAAGAACGCCTGGCCCACCGCGGCGCCGATGATCTCGGGATTCAGCGCCTGGGAGAGATCGGGGCGCAGGTAGTAGGCGAGCCCCTCGCCAGCGCCGGGCAGGGTCACCGAGCGGATCGCGAGAATCACCAGCAGGACGAAGAGCAGGGGCATCATCAGGCGCGACGCGGCCTCGATGCCGCGCCGGATTCCCCGGTTGACGCACCAGGCGGTGAGGCCGATGAACAGGCCCGTGAACAGAATGTTCTGGGAGCCGTTCGCGGAGAGCGCGTCGAAGAGTTCGCCCGATCCCCGGGCGTCCGAGGCGAGCCCATCGGTCACCGCTAGCCAGAGGTACTGCACGGTCCAGCCGGCGATGACCGCGTAGAACGACAGGATGAAGGTGCCGGCGGCGACCGCCAGCAGACCGATCACCCACCAGGGACCGGTGGGGGCGATCCGCCGGACGGCTCCCGCGGGACCGAGCTGGGCGTAGCGTCCCACCAGGACCTCGCCGAGCAGGATGGGGGCGCAGATGAAGATGACCGCGACCAGGTAGATCAGGACGAAGGCGGCGCCGCCGCCCTGGCCTACCTGGGTCGGAAACCCCCAGATGTTCCCCAGCCCCACCGCGGAACCGGTAGCGGCCAGGATGAAGCCCGGGCGAGAACCCCAGCTTCCACGGTCGTTGGGCATGGCGTTTCCTTTCTACTGGCCCAGCGGGACGATCTGCCCGCTTTCGGAGACTCGAAAAATGGTTCGGGCGTGGGCATCGGCTACGAGCAGGTCGCCGTCCGCACCGAGCGCGATGCCCTGGGGACTGACGAGCGGCTCGCCGCGGGCGTGCACCGAGACCCGCCCTTCCGGGCTGATCTTCCAGATGCAGCGGGCGTAGCCATCGGTGACGAAGAATCCCCCGTCGGGGGCCCGGACGAAGTCGTGGGGGAACTCGAACGGCGGCGACTGCACGAGCGGCTCTCCGCCGCCGTCCGCCATCCGCAGCACGTTGCGATCCGTGAGCACGTGGAGGGAGCCGTCGCTCTCGGCCACGATGGCCCGCGGCGCGCGGATCGTGGCGACATCTTCGATGGAGTCCGGCCGTACCCGGCGCAGCCGTTGCGTCACCCGGTCCACCGCCAGGATGTCTCCGGAAGCATCGACTGCGATCCCCCAGGGGGTCACGAACCCGGCGTCGTCGGGAATGGCCGTGATTTCACCCGCGGCCGAGATCCGGTAGAGGGCCATCGTCGCGGGATCGCTGGCCAGAACGCTTCCGTCCCCGGTGGGAACGATATGCCGGATGCCGAAGAGCGGGGTCCTGGGCAGCCCCTCTCCCTTCGCCACCACCTCGAACCCGTTGCCGCTCCAGCGGAGCAGCGCCGCGGCCTCGATGTCGGCAACGTAGATCTCCCCTCCGGGCCCGACCGCGACGTCCACCGGATAGCGGAGGTCCTCGGCGGACAGCGGGGCCCCGAGAAGGAGGCCGAGGGCCAACGGGGCGGTGAGATTCCGGACCCTGATCCAGACACCGCGAGGGAGTTGCAAGGGAAAGTTCTGGCCGCGCGCCGGGGCGCGAGTCTAACAGTCCTGTGGAGCCGTGGCCCTGATAAAATTCGGTGTTCCGGCAGCGCGGAGAAGCGGGTTCGGAGTGGGTTCTCCGGCCCCATGGCGAGGAGTTCCCGCCTGTCCTTCCGCCTCGTTTGGCGGCTGCGCCAGCCGAATGCTCCGGCCGCGAGGCTCCGGAGCAGCGCCCACTCGCGGCGCCCGCCTGAGGCTGGCCCCGCGGCACCCGGCGAGAAACCGCGAACCGGCCCATTCACCAACTGGAGATCCTGCCCGTGGACATGTTGCTCTACCTGACCCCCGCCTTCGGCGCGGTGGCGCTGCTCTTCGCGCTCAACCGGGCGCGGTTCGTCGGCCGCCAGGACGCCGGCAACGAACGCATGGTGGAGATTGCGGCCGCCATTCGCGAGGGGGCGATGGCGTTCCTGCGCCGCGAGTATTCGGTGCTCGCCGTATTTGCGGTGGTGGTCGCCGTGCTGCTCTACGTGGCCAACCTCGGCGGTGGCACGGAACTCGTGGGCCTCTCCTTCCTGATCGGAGCGCTCTGCTCCGCGGTCGCCGGCTGGTTCGGGATGCGGGTCGCCACCGCAGCCAACGTCCGCACCGCGAACGCCGCCCGGGCCTCGATCGCGCCGGCGCTGCGCGTCGCCTTCGCGGGTGGCTCGGTGATGGGAATGTCCGTCGTCGGGCTGGGCATCCTTGGACTGTCGGGACTCTTCCTCCTCTACACGCGGGTGCTCCTGGTGGGCGGTGACCTCCAGGGGCAGATCCTGCAGGTGTTGTCCGGGTTCAGCCTCGGCGCTTCGTCCATCGCGCTCTTTGCCCGGGTGGGCGGCGGCATCTACACCAAGTCGGCCGACGTGGGCGCGGACCTCGTGGGCAAGGTCGAGGCGGGGATTCCCGAGGACGACCCGCGGAACCCGGCGGTCATTGCGGACAACGTTGGGGACAACGTGGGCGACGTCTGCGGCATGGGCGCGGACCTCTTCGAGTCCTACGTGGGCGCCATCATCGGCGGGATGGTGCTCGGGGTGGCGTACGCCCAGAGCCTCGAGGCCGACCCGCTGCGCTACGTGATGCTGCCGATGGTCCTCGCGGCTTTCGGTATCGCGGCGAGCATTCTCGGCACCTTCCTGGTGCGGACCCGTGAGGGCGCGAACCCCCAGACCGCGCTGAATATGGGAACGCTGGGCGCCGCGGTGCTGATGCTCGGCATCGCCTGGCCGGTGATCGGGATGCTGGCGCCGGAGGCGCAGGGAGCCCTCTACGGCTGCCTGGTTGCGGGCCTGGTGGTGGGGGCCGCCATCGGCCTGATCACCGAGTACTACACCTCGGACGCGCGGAAACCCGCCCAGGCGGTCGCGCAGGCTTCGAACACCGGCTCCGCCACCAACATCATCGCGGGGCTCGCCCTCGGCATGCGCTCGACCGCGCTGCCCCTGCTGCTCATCGCGGGAGCCATCGCCCTCGGGTACGAACTCGCCGGCCTCTACGGGATCGCGCTGGCCGGGCTCGGGATGCTGGCCACCGTGGGGATCCAGTTGGCGGTGGACGCCTACGGGCCGATCGCCGACAACGCCGGCGGGATCGCCGAGATGAGCGAGCTTCCTCCCGAGGTGCGCCAGCGGACCGACAAGCTGGACGCGGTGGGGAACACCACGGCGGCCATCGGCAAGGGCTTCGCGATCGGCTCGGCGGCGCTCGCCGCCATGGCGCTCATGTCCGCCTTCCAGCAGCAGGCCGGGGTGGGCGCGCTCGGCCTCTCGCTAGGCAACCCCGTGGTGCTGGCCGGCCTGCTGATCGGCGGGATGGTGCCCTTCCTGTTCTCCTCGATCGCCATGCAGGCGGTGGGAGAGGCCGCGTTCGACATGATCAAGGAGGTCCGGCGACAGTTCCGCGAGATCCCGGGTCTGCTCGAGGGCGAGCCCGGGGTCAAGGCCGACAACGCCCGCTGCGTGGACATCGCGACCGCGGCGGCGCTCCGGCGGATGGTGGCGCCGGGCCTGATGGCGGTGCTGATTCCGGTGATCGCCGGCTTCCTCGACAAGAACTTCCTGGCGGGTCTCCTCGCCGGGGCTTTGGTGTCCGGCGTGCTGCTCGCCATCTTCATGGCGAACGCCGGCGGCGCCTGGGACAACGCCAAGAAGTACATCGAGGGCGGCCAGCACGGCGGCAAGGGCAGCGAGGCGCACAAGGCCGCGGTCGTCGGCGACACCGTCGGCGATCCCTTCAAGGACACCGCCGGCCCCGCCATCAACATCCTGATCAAGCTGATGTCCGTGGTGGCCCTCGTCATCGCCCCGCTAATTCGCTAACGCAGGGGCCGGGACCGCCGGTCTTCAGACCGGCACCGCTGCGCCCAGCGCAGCGGAATTGCGTATAGCCGCCGAGCCACAGAGCGCGCGGGTAGGGAACGCCGGCTTCAGCCGGCACCCGCTGCGCGCAGCACAGCGGAAGGGCGGACTTGCCTGCCGAGCCACGTAGCAAGACGGCTTGGACACCGACCTCCGGTCGGCACCGCGGCCGAAGGCCCCCAGAACAGCAGTCCCGACCTGATCCGAGAATGGAGCGGGAAGCGTCCCGCCGCTACGCAGCGCGCCGCGCTTCCCGGATCGTCTGGTAGGCCTTCTGGATCTCCTGGGTGCGCCGGGTGGCCTCGTCCTTCATTTCTTCGGGCAACCCCTGCGCCGCGAGCCGGTCGGGGTGGTGCTGCCGCATGAGCCGGCGGTAGGTGGAGCGGATCTCGTCGTCGCCCGCGGACCGGTTCGCGCCGAGCACCCCGTAGGCCTCCTTGAGCTTCTCCTCCGGGGAGGGGCCTCGCGGCCGCATCCCGGCGGACGCCACCCGTTCCATCTGGGCCATCTCGCCGCGCGAGAAGCCGAGGAACGCCCCGATGTGGTCCAGGATCCGGCGCTCCTCGGGGTGAACGCTGCCGTCCGCCCAGGCCGCCTTGAACTGGATCTCCATGAACGCGCGGAGCAGGTTCCGGCGCCGCCCGGCCACCTGGACGAGCTGGCCGAGCGCGTCGTCGAGGTTGAAGCGCGGTGACTTGCCCTCGTTGAAGATCCGCGCTGCGAGGGTTCGGTCCCGGGCGTCGAGCCCGAGTCCCGCCATCACTTCGCGGGCGAGCTGAGCTTCTTCTTCGGTGACCTGGCCGTCCGCCTTCGCGATGTGGCCCATCACCCCGAAGGTGGCCACGAAGAACGCCACCCGGCGCTGTTCGTGGGTGTTCCCGGGCGGCGGGGGAGGGGGCGCACCCGGTCCCCCGCCCGGGTAGGAGTGCATCCGGGCCGAACCCGACATGCTGGAGCCGATGGCGGCGCCCAGCATCGCGCCGAGCGGACCGCCCAGGGTCCACCCGAGCGTCCCGCCGATCAGCGTTCCCCAGAAACCCATCTCGTTGGTCGTTTCGCCGGGAGCCTGAGGGTGCCTGCGCGGTCCATCGGCGGGAATCCTAGAACGATCCGGCCCTCGCAACCGGTATTCTTCTCCGCCGCCGCGCCTGTCCCGCTGCGAGGAAACGGATGTCCAACCTGGGTTGCACTGCCCCATCCATGAAAAAAAGGATCGAGGGGGTGTGTCTCCCGGGCACGGTGGCGAGCCCCTGATTCGGCCCCGGCGGCGCCAATCCACGCCCTGACCGGTCGGGAACTCCTACGCGACACCCCAAGTCACCTCACGAGGACAGCGCAGGGCGGACATGACCATCGCGACGGGCAACGAGACGCCCGCCTCCCGCGAGTCGGGGGTTCTTCGCAAAGTCCGGATCATGCTGCTCGGGATCGTCGCCCTTGGCATCACCGGCACGAGTGTGGAACTGACGCTGCTCGGACACTTCGAAGAGCCGGCCCAGAGCATTCCCCTGATCGTGCTGTCGGGCTGCCTGGCTGTCATCATCTGGCACTTCCTGTCGCCGACCGCCACCAGCGTCAGGATGACGCGGGTCATGATGATGCTCTTGATCGTGACCGCGATTGCCGGCGTCGGCTACCACTTCCTGGGAAACCTGGAGTTCAAGCGCGAGTTGTACCCGGAGCTGGAAGGCCTGGAACTCCTCGTGGAGGCCGTGACGGGCGTGACGCCCGTGTTCGCCCCCGGTTCGATGCTGCTGCTGGGTTTCATCGGCTTGACGCATACATTCCGGGACCCGTGCCTCACAGGGGAGCGAGCACGAGTGGAGGAGTCAGGCGTCGAGCAACTGGCGGATGCCCGGTTCCCCCACGCTGGCGCCGGTAAGTAGAGCCACGCTGAGGCCGCGCTCTCCGGCCGGCACCATCCGGGCGGCGGCGGTCGCGAGCGCCCCCGAAGGCTCGGTGACGAGCTTCTGGCTCAGCAGCAGATCGCGGGAGGTCGCGAGGGTGTCTTCGTCCGGGACCAGCACGGTGCGGTCCACGAGGCCCGCCAGCGCCGGGTAGAGCTCCTCGGTGAGGTAGGGGACCGCGGCGCCGTCGCAGACCGTCTCGCACGGCGCCGATACCGCGCGTCCGGCCTCCAGGCTGTGATGGAGCGCCGCGCATCCGGCCGGCTCCACCGCGAAGATGCGGACGTCCGGGCGCCGGTCCTTGAGCGCCCCGGCCACCCCGGTCAGCAAACCGCCCCCGCCGACCGGGATGAAGACCGATTCGACGTCCGGCGCCGCCTCGAGCAGCTCGACGGCGAGGCTCGCGTGGCCGCGGTGGACCAGCGGGCAGGTCCAGGGATGGACGAACAGGTAGGGCTCGTCCTCCCAGAGGTGTTCCTTCAGGAACCGGAACAGCTCGGGAACCGGGACGAGGCGCGGCGTGCCGCCGGCGGCCCGGAACCCCTCGACCTTCGCCGGCGGTGCGGTCTCCGGCAGCAGCGAGAACGCCGGGACGCCGCGCCGCCGGGCCGCCCAGGCGAGCGCGAGCGCCGTGTTCCCGGCGCTGACGGTGGAGAGGCCGGGCGCCACCCGCTCCTCCCCCAGTTGCGAGACCGCGTCCCAGATGCCCCGCACCTTGAAGGAACCCGTCGGCAGCAGGGTGTCCGCCTTCAGCAGCAGTCCGTCCGCGAGTTCCGGTCCGGCCGGGAGGAGCGGGCTCGGCGGGAACACCTGCCGGAGCCGCGCCGCCGCTGCCCGGGCGTCTCTCCAACCCGGAGGCGCGATCGTCTTCACGCCGCCGGCGGCGGGGTCACCCATCCCGTTTCCGGATGGAAGCGACTCGCAGGGCCCGGTCATGAGCGCCGTTATTATGCGATCCGGCCGCTCTTCCCCGAGGGCGCCGCTTCCGGAGGAGACCCCATGAGGAATCCGCTCATTCCGCCCGTCCCGACGCGCTTGCCGCGCCGTCTCGTTCCGATCGCGGCGTTACTGCTGGTCGCCAGCGCCGCCGCCGCCCAGAAAGGCGGCCGCACCGACGACTCGGGCTGGGACACCACCCTCGCCCGGGGCGACGCCTACGACCTCGTCTTCGAGACCTCCGAGGGCACCTTCATGTCCCTCGACGTCTCGCCGGACGGCGCTTCCATCGTCTTCGACCTGCTCGGCCACGTCTACCGGGTGCCGGTAACCGGCGGGCGGGCGGAATGCCTGACCCAGGACAGCGGGGTGGCCGTGAACTACCACCCGCGCTGGTCGCCGGACGGGACGACCATCGCCTTCGTCTCCGACCGGGGCGGGCAGTCGAACCTCTGGCTCATGGACGCCGACGGCGGCAACCCGCGTGCGGTCCACCAGGACCCCGAATCGCGCGTCGCCACCCCGGCGTGGCTCCCGAACGGGCAGGGGATCGTGGCCCGCTGGAACACGCTTGCCCGGCCGCGGCGGTCGGGCCTCTACCTCTTCCATCCCGACGGCGGCAGCGGGGTGGAACTGGTGGACGGCGCGGAATACGGGCGCGCGAGCTGGCCAGCGCCATCGAAGAACGGGACCCTCTACTTCCACTTCGCCCCCTCCTCCGAGCGCGACCTGGTCCGCGGCGCGATGCAGATCCGGGAACTCGACCTCGAGACCGGGAAGGTCTACGACGTGACCGAGGGAGAGTCCCAGCAGCAGTACCAGGGATCGAGCGGCGGCGCGATCGCCCCCGAGCCCTCCCCCGACGGGCGCTGGCTGGCCTTCGCGCGCCGCATCCCCGGCGGCACGATCTCGTTCAAGGGCCACCGGTTCGGGCCTCGCACCGCGCTCTTCCTGCGGGACCTCCACACCGGGGCCGAGCGCCTGCTCGCCGACCCCATCGAGACCGATCTCGCCGAGGGGATGAAGACCGAGCGCGTCCTCCCCGGGTATTCCTGGAGCCCGGACAGCTCGGCCATCTACGTGCTGCGGGGCGGCCGGATCGTCAGGGTGGACGCCGCCAGCGGCGCCACCGAGGAAGTCCCCTTCGTCGCCGAGGTGCGCCGCCGGGTCTCCGAGCAGGCCCGGGCGGAGTTCGACATCTCGGGGGACACCTTCCGGGCGCGGATGATCCGCTGGCCGGCGGTCTCGCCGGACGGTTCGGTGGCTGTCTTCCACGCCGCCGGGCGGCTCTACCGGATGACACTGCCGGACGGGGCCCCCGAGCGGCTGATCCAGGGCGACGATCCGGCCTACGAGCTGTCGCCCGCCTTCTCGCCGGACGGCGCCACCATCGCCTACACCTCCTGGGACGACACGAACGGGCACCTCCTGACGGTGCCGGCGGCCGGCGGGGCGCCCACCCGGCTCACCGAAACCTCCTCCGAGTACATCCATCCGGTGTGGACGCCGGACGGGGCCGCCATCGTGGTGGCGCGCGGTACGGGCGCCCCGGCGCGCGGTCGCTCGTGGTCCCAGAACCTCCGCTACGACCTGGTCAGCATTCCGGCCGCGGGCGGCGAGGCGACCGTCATCACGAAGACGCTCCGCCCGTACAACGCCGGCCGTCCCCTCATGCCGCGCCGGCAGATCGTGGCCCCCTCCTTCGGGCCCGACGGCCGCCTCTTCTTCCCCGAACAGGACAGTTGGGAGCGCGGTGGCCAGCGCGAGGACGTGACCCGGCTGGTCTCGGTGAAGGCCGACGGCTCGGACCGGCGCGTCCACCTCACCTTCCCGTTCGCCGACGAGGCGGCTCCCTCGCCGGACGGGCGCTGGGTGGCGTTCTCGGAAGGCGACAACGTCTACGTCACGGCGCTGCCCTGGCCGGGGGCCGGCAAGGAGCCCCCCCACATCGAGCGCCGGCGGGCGTCGCTGCCGATCCGCACCGTCACGAAGGACGGCGGGTTGTTCCCTCGCTGGACTCCCGACGGGCTTCTCTACCTCGGTAGCGGGCCGCGGATCACCACCTACGACCCCGACAGCGAGGAGACGACCCAACACGAGATCACCCTCGACCTCCCGCGCTCGCGGGCGAAGGGCTCCGCGGTCCTGACCGGGGCCCGCATCGTGACCCTCGGCGAACAGGGAACGCTCGAGGAGGGCGTCGTCCGGATCGTGGACGGCCGCATCGCCTGCGTCGGCGACTGCGCCCGGACCGACGAGGACCGCGAGATCGACGTCTCCGGGAAGACGATCGTCCCGGGGTTCATCGACATGCACGCGCACCACCACCGGGACCACACCGGAGTGCTGCCGCGCCGCAACTGGGAGGCGGGCATCTACCTCGCCTACGGGATGACCACCACCCTCGACAACTCGCAGTGGTCCCAGAACGTCTTCGCGGCGGCGGAGCTGGTCGAGGCCGGCGAGATGGTCGGGCCTCGGATGTACAGCACCGGGGATCCGATGTACAACGGCGACGGCTCCCGCCAGAATGACATCCGCAGTTACGAGGACGCCGAAAACAACGTCGAGCGGCTGACGTCGTGGGGCGCCACCGCGATCAAGTCCTACATGCAGCCGCGGCGCGACCAGCGGCAGTGGATCGCCGACATCTCGCGCGAGCGGAAGCTCATGCTCACCGGCGAGGGGGGCAGCCTGGTCTACAACGTGGGGCTCATCCTCGACGGGCAGACCGCCTGGGAACATCCGCTCACCTACATCCCGCTCTACGCGGACGCCGCCAAGTTCTTCGGGCGCACGAAGACCGTCTATTCGATCACCTTCGTGGTCGGCGGGCCCTCCGTCTGGAACGAGGAGTACTTCTGGCAGGAGACCGCCAACTGGGAGGATCCGAAGCAGCAACGCTGGCTGCCCTGGCGGATGCTGATTCCGCACACGAGGCGGCGGCCGCTGCGACCCGAGACCGACTACAGCTTCCCGCTGCTCGCCCAGGGTCTCCAGGACATCGTGGACGAGGGCGGCTCGGGGGCCATCGGCGCCCACGGCCAGCACCACGGCATCGGATCGCACTGGGAGATCTGGATGGCCGAGCCGGCGATGGGCGCCGAGGGGGCGCTGGATCTCGCGTCACGGCAGGGCGCGGCGTTCCTCGGCCTGGAGCACGAACTCGGGACGATCGAGGACGGCAAGCTCGCCGACCTCGTGGTGCTGGACCGGAACCCGCTGGACGACATCCGGGCCACCGCCGACATCCACCTCGTGGTGAAGGACGGCCGCATCTACGACGGGGACACCCTCGACGAGGTGTGGCCTGATCCGCGGTCCTACGGGGGCTATCCATGGCTCCAGGAGGAGATGTTCCGGTCGGATGACCGTCCGATCCGCCCGAACGGAGAGGATCGTTGAGCGGGTTTCCCGCGGCCGCGTGGGTCCTGCTGATCGTGGCCATCGTGCCCGGCATGGCGCTCGCGATCTGGAACGCCGCGCGGGGACGAAGGGCCGGAAGCTGACGGTCTGACATGCCCGCCAACTGGCCGCTCTGGGCTGTACTGATCTCCTACCTGTCCATCCTCTTCGGGCTGGCGATCTGGAGTTCCCGCAGCACCCGCGACCTCGCCGGCTACTACCTGGCGGGCCGGAAGCTCCCGGCGGCCGTCGTCGGCTTTTCCGCGGCGAGCACCGGGGAGAGCGCCTGGCTGCTCCTCGGGCTCACCGGGATGGGATACCTGCTGGGGGTGAACGCGCTCTGGATCGTCTTCGGCGAGGTGCTGGCCACCGCGGTGGCGTGGGCCTTCATCGGCCCCCGCTTCAAGGCCCTCGCCGACCGCTACCGCGCCATCACGGTCGCCGACTGGATGGAGGAGCGGTTCGGCGACCGGCGGCAGGTCCTCCGCATCCTCGGGTCGGTGGTGATCCTGGTCATGGCGGGGACGTACATGGCCGCCCAGCTCACCGGATCGGGCAAGACGTTCGAGTCGTTCCTCGGGATTCCCTACGAGGCGGGCGTGATCCTGGGAGCGGTCGTCATCCTCTTCTACACGAGCTTCGGCGGGCTCAAGGCGGTGGCCTGGAGCGACCTGATCCAGGCGACGCTGATGGCGGCGGCGCTGGTGGCGCTGCCGCTGGTCGCGATCCATGAGATCGGCGGCCTCTCGGTGCTGGCGGAGCGGCTGGCGAGCGCCGATCCGGGCCTCTTGCGGCCGCTCGGAAGCTCGGGGATGAGCGGCCAGGGGATCGCGGACGTGGTCAGCCACATGGGGATCGGGCTCGCCTTTCTCGGCGCCCCCCAGCTCCTCGTCCGGTTCATGGCGTCGAAGGACCGGCGCACGCTTTCGGACGGCGGGTTCATGGCCGCGTTCGTGATCGTGCTCTTCGATCTGGGCGCCGTGCTCACCGGGATGGCGGGCCGGGTCCTCTATCCCGTGATCGACGACCCGGAGGGGATCCTGCCGCTGCTGGCCTCCGACCTCATGCCGCCGGTGGTCACCGGCCTGTTCCTGACCGCGGTGCTGGCGGCGATCATGTCCACCGCGGACTCGGTGCTGCTGCTCGCCTCGTCGGCGGTCGTGCGGGACTTCTTCGAGAAGCTGCTCGGGCCGCGGCACCGGAACCGCGCGGCGCCGGGACTCTCGGGGTTCATCGCCCGGGTGACCGGGGACGACGCCCGGCTGGCCCGCTTCGGCAAGGCCGTCACGCTGGCGCTCGGGGTGGTCGGGATCGGCGTCGCCCTCCCGGAAGTGCGAGTCATCTTCTTCTTCGTGCTGTTCTCGTGGTCGGGGCTTGGCTGCGCCTTTGCGCCGGTCGCGATCCTCGGGATCTTCTGGAAGCGGATGACGCTTCCCGGGGCGGTCGCCGGGATGGTGACCGGTTTCCTGACCTCGGTGGGTTGGTTCCTGCGGGGGAAGCCGGCGTACTTCGAGCTCTACGAGATGGTGGTGGGGTTCGCCGCCGGGTTCGCCGCCGCCATCGTGGTCAGCCTCCTGACCCGCCCCGATCCGGAGGGCGCGAAGCACGTGGACGAGGCGGCGCGCTGGGCGAGGCAGCGGTGAGACGGGCCGCTGCCGTTGCGGCGCTCGCTCTTTTCGCCCTCTCCGCGTGCGAAGAGGGCGGGGAAGGCCCGACCAGCCCGGGCCCCGGGGCTCCCTCGAACGCGCTGATCGACCGCGTGGAGATCGTCTCCGAGCCGGCGGCGAACGGGACCTATCTCGACGGCGAGGAGCTCGTCTTCGCCGTCCTGGTCACGAGTGGAGAAGCAGTGGAGACGACCGGCGAGGTCTTCCTGATCTTCGATCTGGGACTCGCGAGCCAGCCGGCCGCCCTCGCGGCCTCGGAAGCCGGGCGGCTGGAGTTCCGCTACGAGATCCGGCGCGGCGACTACGACGGCGACGGAGTGAGCGTGCCCGAAGGCGAGCTGATGTTCTCCCCAGGGGCCACGCTGCGGGTCGGCGGCGCGGACCTCGACCGGGAGATCCGCGAACTGCCGGCAGACGGCGAGCACCGCGTGTTCGCGCACTTCGCAGCGGGCGAAACCGTCGTGTTCGACCCTACTCTCGACCGTTTTCCGCTGGACACCCTGGGCCTGAGCGGAGTTGTCGGCTGCGTCTCCACGGAAGACATCGTGCCGATCGTCGAGGCCGTTCTCGAAGGGAACCCGGCGGGGGCTGCCAGCCTGTGGTCGGTGGCCTACCAGCTCGGGAACTGCGCGGTCCTCAACGAGAACGTACCCGCCATCTTCCTCTCCGCCGCGGTCCGCGAGCATCGGGGCGACATCTACGATCTGGTGCTCGCCTACGGCTCCGGAGCAACGTTCGGCGACCCGGAGGTGACCGCCAACTGGTGGACCCTCGGCGGCTTCGTCGAGCCCACTCCCGTCCGCTGATCCGGGCCGTGGCCGGGACCGCCGGTCTTCAGACCGGCACGGGGGGGGGGCCCCCCCCCCCCCCCGCGGGCCCAAAAAAAAAAAAATGGGCGCCCCCGGGGGGGGGCCCGCCGGA
>JAPPGX010000018.1:0-13191 GCA_028877265.1 Acidobacteriota bacterium | reverse complement strand
GGGCTGCGCCCCCCCCCCCCCCGCCGGCGCCGGGGGGGGGGGGGGGCCCCCGGGGTTCTCCCCCGGGCCCGGCGGGGCCCCCCCCCCCCCCCACGTCACGACCCCACTCGGTCTGATGGCACCCCCGGCTTGGAACGCCGACCTCCGGTCGGCATCGCCCGCCCCAGGCGGGCGAAACGCAACCGTGGTTCGCGCGCATGACGCCATCGCTAACCTCAACCTCATGAGCCGCACCGCCTGCCACAAGTTCTCCCCCGCCGACTGCGCCGCCCGACTCCCCGACGACCGCTACTTCATCGCCCTGACCCGCGGGACTCTCGAAGTCGGCCTCTACGCCCCCGAGGGCACCGACCCCCAGGAGCCCCACGACCAGGACGAGTGCTACGTGATCCTCGAAGGCGAAGGCCGGTTCACGATGGGCGACGAAACCGTTCCCTTCCGGCCGGGCGATTTCTTCTTCGTCCCCGCCGGCGTCGCGCACCGCTTCTTCGACTTCGACGAGTCGTTCAAGGCGTGGGTGATCTTCTATGGGCCCAAGGGGGGAGAAGATCTGATGCGGGCATCTCCCGCACGTTCGTCATCGCCGTCCTCGTAGCTCCGCCCCGCCCGCCCGCGCCTGCGAGTCCGCCGCGTCCAGCAGGGACACGCCGTCGAGCCGGCCCATGGAACGGTCAAAGGTCCAGACCATCGACGCGCCGGTCCGCTGGGCCGCGCCGAGAATCATGAAATCCGCGAAATCGGCATCTCCTCTTCGGTACCGGTGGATGGCGCGGGCCGTATCGTGCGCGGCCTCGATCTCCAGTTCCTCCGTGGCAAGCATTTCCTCGACTTCCCGGCAGACCTGCTCGCGTGAGAAGCCGTAAGCTCGTCGCAGCACCCAGACCAGCTCGATCATCACCTCCCGGCAGATGAACCCCGGCCGGTCGGTGCTCAGTTCCGCCAGCCGCTCACGGGCGATCCTGGCCTGTGCCGGATGGTCTGCGACCAGGTAGCGCACCAGCACGTTCGTATCGACTGCGATCACTGCCCGCTCGCCTGCTCGGCAATGGCCCGCTCCATGTCCTCGAGCGTCACCGGCGGCCCGTCGTGCCGGAGCGCGCCGAACAGCCGCCGGAGCGGGCGGACAGCGACGATCCGCACCTCGTCGTCGAGGACGAAATAGCGGACCCGATCGCCAGGCCGTAGCCCCAGCGCCTTCCGGACCGGCTGGGGCAGAGTTGTCTGCCACTTGGATGTGACCGTGGATTGCACCATGACGAATCTCCTGTCAATCAGTTAAGGATCCTTACAGTAGCAGTTCTGGAAAGGAGACTCGATCAAGTCCCTTCCGCCGCAGCCTTCGTCCGCGACCTCCGAGCGGGTCGGCTGAGCTAGCTCAGCGGACGGCGAGTTCCAGAAGACCTCGGGACGGCTGCAGTCGCGGGTCACCGGTGGCATCGGCCATCCGGTCGAGCGCGCTGACCACTTCCGGAAGACCGAGCTGCCGCGCCCAGTACATCGGGCCGCCACGTTCCCCCGGGAATCCGTAGCCGAGCGCCCAGACCACGTCCACGTCACCCTCCCGCTCCGCGATCCCCTCGCCGAGGATCTCGGCTCCCTCGTTCACGAGCGCGAAGAGACACCGCTCGAGGATTTCCCGGCTTTCCACGTCCCGCCGTTCGATTCCCAGAGCGGCGGACTCCCGGCGCGCGATCTCCGCAACCTCCGGATCGGGCCGGGGCGTCCGGTCCCCGGGCTCGTACCGGTAAAACCCCGCGCCCGTCTTCTGGCCGAGCCGCCCCCGTTCGCAGAGCCGGTCCGCCACGTTCGGCGGTGGAGGCGGTTGGCCCCGGGCCGTTTCCTCGGCAGCGAGCCGTTGCCTCACGGCCCGCCCGATGTCGAGTCCCGCCAGGTCGGCCACCGCGAAAGGACCCATCCGGAACCCGAAACGCTGGAGCGCCCCGTCGATCTGCTCGGGCAGGGCGCCCTCCAGCAGCAGCCGGTCCGCCTGTCGGCGGTAGGCGTAGAGCATCCGGTTGCCCACGAAGCCGTCGCAGACCCCAACCGGCACCGGCGCCTTGCCGAGCCGGACGCCGAGGGACATCGCGGTGGCGAGCGTTTCCGGCGAGGTGGCGTCACCCACGACGACCTCCAGCAGGCGCATTACGTGGGCCGGGCTGAAGAAGTGCGTTCCGACGACGGCTTCCGGCCGGCCGGTGGCGGCGGCGATGGCGTCCACATCGAGCGAAGAGGTGTTCGTCGCGAGGACCGCGCTTGGCTGCGCGACCCGATCGAGGCGGGCGAAGACGTCCTGCTTGACGGCCATCTCCTCGAACACCGCCTCCACGAAGAAGTCCGCGCCGCCGAAGTCTTCGTACCCTTCGGCGCGGCGGATCCTCCGCAGCCGCGCTTCCGCTTCCGCGGCGTCGATCCTGCCCCGGCCCACGGCGCGGGAAAGGCTCCCGGCGACCGCCGCTTCGCCCCGGACCCAGGCCTCGTCGGATTCCTCGTAGACCACCACCTCGATTCCTGCGGCGGCGAAGGACATCGCGATCCCGCGTCCCATGGTTCCGAAGCCCACGACCGCGGCGCTCTCGACCTCCGACCCGGTCACTCCCTCCGGAATCCGCCGCGACCGCGCTGCTTCCTGCTCCGCCCGCCGGAGGTGTTCGGCGGCAGCCGACTGTTCTTCTGGCGTCGGCCTCCGGTCCAGGGGTTCCGGAACCGATGCGTTCATGGGCGAAACAGGATAGCGGGCGCCCCTCGGGCTGCTGCTAACGTCACGCCCGCCTGGGAGGCCCCTCATGCGCACCATCCTGAAGATCACGGCACTCGTGGCGCTGCTCGCCCTCGCGTGGGGCGCCGGCTGGCTGGCTTCGGGGATCGGAGTGGGAAGGGCCACCCCGGAGGCGAGCCTCGAAGAGCGGGAGCGCGCCTTTTCCGAGAGCATGCGGGAGGTGGTGCTCGACGGGCAGTTCACCGTCGCCTGGCCGGAGCCCCGGGAGGGCGTCTACCGCGACCGCTACGAGATCGCGGGGGTTACCAAGCTCGACGGCGACCGGTGGCGGTTCGATGCCCGGATCACCTACGGAAACACCGACGTCACGCTGCCGGTGGTGGTGCCGATCCTCTGGGCCGGCGACGTGCCCATGATCCGGATGGTGGACGTCGAGATTCCGGGCCTCGGCAACGAGTTCGGTGCGACGATCGTGTTCGACGGAGACCGCTACGGGGGCACGTGGGACCACGGCGAGGTGGGCGGCTTCATGTTCGGCCGGGTGGTCCGGGAATAGGAGCGCACGGCGCCGTCCGGCCGGTTCAGCCGCGCGTCAACACGACATGGACGTACGGAGCGTTTCGGACGATCCCTACCTGGCGCTGCTGCGCGGCATCAACGTCGGCGGCAAGAACATCATCAGGATGGCGGAGCTCCGCGCCCGGTTCGAGGCGGAAGGATTCCGCGATGTGGTCACCTACATCCAGAGCGGGAACGTGATCTTCCGAGCCACGGGCTCGACTCCCGGCGCCCTGACGATCCGGATCGAGGGGATGCTGGCCTCGGCCTTCAACTACCAGGCGAAGGTCGTGTTGCGCTCCTGCGAGCAGATGGAGGCGGTGGTCGCCGGGGCGCCGGCGGGGTTCGGCTCGCAACCCGATCGGCATCGTTACGACGTCATCTTCCTGAGGGACACCCTGACGGCGGAGGACGCCATGCGCGAGGTTCTCGTCAGGCCCGGGGTAGACGAGGCGTGGGCCGGTAACGGTGTCCTCTACTTCTCCCGGCTGATCAGCCAAGCCTCGCGGAGCTACCTGAGCCGGCTCGTCTCGATGCCCGTGTACCAGGACATGACGATCCGCAACTGGAATACGACGACCCGATTGCTGCGACTCATGTCCTGAGTTGACGGCGCGGTGCCGGTCTGAAGACCGGCGGTCCCAGCCGGTGCGCCACCGTTTCGGTCTGGAGGCGGCGTTCCCGGCCAGCTGGGTCGTGAGGAGGAGTGGGGTTGGGCCGTGCGCGGTGCGGAGCGCCACGCGTGCCGGTCTGAAGACCGGCGTTCCAAGCCGTTTCGCCTTAGAATCGCGCGCTTCCGATGGCTGATTTCGACACCGTTGTACGCGGCGGGACGGTGGTCACCGCCGACGGGGTCCGGTCCGCCGACGTCGGCATCAGCGGCGGGGTGGTCCGGGCCGTCGAACCGGGACTGGGACGCGGCGAGGAAGAACTCTCCGCCGAGGGCCGGCTGGTCATTCCGGGGGGCGTGGACGCCCACACCCACATCGAGCAGAAGTCCTCGATGGGGCTGATGTGCGCCGACGACTACCACTCGGGCACCGTCTCGGCGGTATGCGGCGGGACGACGACCGTCCTCTCGTTCGCCGTTCAGGGAAAGGGCGCGTCGCCGCGGGAGGTGGTGGCCGCCTACCACGCGGCGGCGGGGCCGAAGGCGGTCTCCGACTACGGGTTCCACCTCATCGTCGCCGATCCGACGCCGCAGGCCCTTGAGGAGGAGATCCCGGAGCTCGTCGCCGAGGGGGTCGTCTCCTTCAAGATCTACATGACCTACGACCTGGTGCGTCTCGACGATCGCCAGTTCCTCGAGGTGCTGGCCGCGGCGCGGCGCATGGGCGCCCTCACCATGGTCCACGCCGAGAACCACGACATGATCGGCTGGCTCTCGGATCGCCTGGTCGGGGAAGGGCACCAGGCCCCCAAGTTCCACGCCGCCGGCCACCCCAAGCTGGCGGAGAGCGAGGCGACCGGCCGCGCCATCGATCTCGCCGAACTCGTGGACGCGCCGCTCTACATCGTCCACGTCTCCTCGAAGGAAGCGGCGGAGGAAATCGGCGCCGCCCGGCGGCGCGGGCTCAAGGTCTTCGCCGAGACCTGCCCGCAGTACCTGTTGCTGACCGCGGAGGACCTCGACAAACCCGGGATGGAAGGGGCGAAGTTCTGCTGCAGCCCCGCGCCCCGCGACGAGGAGTGCCAGGAGGCGCTCTGGGAGGGGATCGTCGACGGCACCTTCGACGTGGTCAGCTCGGACCACGCGCCCTACAGCTTCGACGACAAGGGGAAGCTGGCGTGGGGACCCGAGCCGCCCTTCCCGAAGATCTGCAACGGGGTTCCGGGCGTCGAGCTGCGGATGCCGCTGCTCTTCTCCGAGGGCGTCGGCAAGGCGCGGATCAGCCTCCAGCGCTTCGTCGCGGTCTGCTGCGAGACGCCGGCGCGGCTCTTCGGCCTCTATCCGAAGAAGGGGACGATCGCTCCCGGGAGCGACGCCGACCTCGCGATCTGGAACCCGGACCAGGTGGTGGACATCCGCTGGGCCGACCTCCACGACCAGGTCGGCTATTCACCCTACGAGGGCCGCCAGATCAAGGGTTTCCCGGAGACCGTGCTGCGGCGCGGCGAGGTGGTGGTCCGGGACGGCCAGCCGCGGGCCCAGCCGGGCAGCGGCCGGTTCATCGTGCGGGACCGGCCGAACTCCGCCGAGCCGCTCTACCGCCCCTCCTGGTCGGTCGCCCTGGCCCGCAGGTTCGGAGCGGTGGACTTCCTGAAGTAGGCGATCCGCGCGATCCAGATTGCCCGCTCGGTCGCTGGCCAGAGGAACGGACAGGTTTCAAGCAGTTTCATCTGGCTCGCCTCGACCCTCGAAGTCCCTCAGCAAGTCCTCCGGAAGTGGTTCGAAGAAACTGTCCGGGATCTCGAGGCCTCGATCGATCCCGGTGGGCCGCTGACGGGCCGGCGGCCGCGGAAGCGGGCGGATCTCCGCAATCTCCACGTTGCGGCGGCACAGAACGACGCGCTCTCCGCGCAACGCCGCGTCCACCATCCGGGAAAGCTGCGCCCTGGCCTCCGAAAGGTTGACTCGGATCATCGCCGTGTTGCTCAGCGGAGCGGCACCGGAGGCCCGAAGGCGCGGTCCTCTTCCACCACGATGACCCCGTTCTCCTCCACGTAGCCATCCCACGCTGCGAGAAGCTCGGCCAGCACGTCCGGCCGCTCCGCCGCCAGATCGGTCAACTCACCCGGATCCTCGTCCAGGTTGTAAAGGGCCCAGTCGCCCTTCCCGAGGGGCGGCGCCAGCCAGGCGATCTTCCAGGGGCCCCGGCGCATCGCGCGGCGTCCGAAGATCTCCCACCCGGCGGTCGGTTCTTCGTGGACGGTCTCCGTGTCCCCGCGCAGGAGCCCGGCGATGGACTTCCCGACGGGTGCGATCTTGTCCTCCGCCGCGGGCACCGCCGCCCTGGCGAGTTCGAGGAAGGTCGGGAACAGGTCCGTGACGTGGACGAACGCGCCGGAGACGGCTCCCGGGAGGTGGGAGGCGAGCGCCGGCGGAAGGACCGCGAAGCCCGGGACCCGGATGCCGCCCTCGTGGACGAACTGCTTGAAGTAGCGATAGGGGCCGCTCGCGGCGTCCGCCCATTCCGGGCCGTAGTAGACGAACGAGTCGAGGCGCCCCATGTTCTCGTAGGAGAGATCGAACCGCTGGGGAAGGAAGGTCTCGTTGTCGGCGAGCCGGCTGACGTCCTCGCCCGCCGCCCCGTTGTCCGAAAAGAAGAGGATCAGGGTGTTGTCGAACTCGCCGAGCTCGCGCAGTTCCGCGACGAGCCTGCCGACCTGGTGGTCGAGGCGTTCCACCATCGCGGCGTAGAGCTCCATCTTGCGGGCTTCGACGCGCCGCTCCTCTTCGCTCAGGTCGCTCCAGCGCCGCGCGAAGTTGGGGAGGGGAGGGACCTCGGAATCCTCCGGGATCACCCCCACACGCTTCGCGCCCGCGATGCGCCGCTCCGCCAGCGCCTCCCAACCATCGTCATAGGCGCCGGCGTAGAGATCCAGGAACTCGTCCGGAACCTGGAGCGGCCAGTGCGGCGCGGTGTAGGTGCCGAGGGCGAAGAAGGGCTTTCCGGCTGCGTTCGCTTCCCGGATGTAGGCGATGAGTTCATCGGTGTAGGCCCGGGTCGAGTAGAAGCCCTCGGGGAGGGGAACGACCTCGCCGTCCCGCCGGTAGCGGATCTCGTCGAGGGTGTCCACGGGCGCGGCGTCCTCGAAGTGGCTGGCCGCCCCGGGGAGGAGCACGAAGGACCGGTCGAACCCGCGGTGCGGCGGACTCTGCTCGGCGGCCTGCCCCAGGTGCCACTTGCCGGCGATCGAGGTGTGGTAGCCGGCGTCCCGCAGGACGGCGGGGAGGTGGAAGACGTGCTCGTTGAGATACCCCTCGTAGCCGATCCGGCCCTCGAGGTCGTCCCCCATCAGGCTAGCCATGCCGCCGAGCCCGGCCCGGTGGTGGTCCACCCCGGAAAGCAGCATCGCCCGGGTCGGCGAGCAGGTGGCGGCGGTGTAGAAGCTCGTGAACCGCAACCCGGAGGCGGCCAGCGTGTCCAGGTTCGGGGTGCGGATCTCGCCGCCGAAGGCGCCGATGTCGGTGTAGCCGAGGTCGTCGGCGATCAGCACCAGGATGTTGGTCGAGGGCGGTGGCGGGTCCTCCGCGCCGCAGCCCATGAGAAACGGACCGAGGACGAGCGTCGCGGCAATCCGGCGGAGCACGGGGCGATTATGCGTTGACCCCGGTCCCGCCTCCTAGAATTCCCCGATGCGCAAGCTGCGGGTCGCCGCCGCCCAGGTCGGTGGCATCCAGCCGGACGAGACGAGGACCGAAGTCGTCGGGCGGCTGCTCGACCTCATGGAGCGGGCGGCGGGCGCCGGCTGCCGGCTGGTGGTCTTCCCCGAGCTCACGCTGACCACCTTCTTCCCCCGCTACTTCCTCGAGGACATCTCCTCCGCGGACACGTACTTCGAGACCGCGTTGCCCGGGCCGGAAACCCGGCCCCTCTTCGACGCCTCCCGGCGGCTGGGGATCGGCTTTCACCTCGGATACGCGGAGCTGGTCCGGGAAGGAGACCGCAACCGTCGCTTCAACACCGCCATCCTGGTGGACGGCGGCGAGATCATCGGGAAGTACCGGAAGGTCCACCTCCCCGGACACGCCGACCACCTGCCCGAAGCGCCGTTCCAGCACCTCGAGAAGCGCTACTTCGAGGTCGGCGACCTCGGCTTTCCGGTCTGGAAGGCCTTCGGCGGGGTGTTCGGGATGTGCATCTGCAACGACCGCCGCTGGCCGGAGACTTACCGGGTGCTTGGGCTCCAGGGCGTCGAGATGATCGTGCTCGGCTACAACACCCCCGAGGTCAACATCCACCACCGGGAGCCGGCGCACCTGCGGATGTTCCACCACCGGCTCTCGCTGCAGGCGGGCGCCTACCAGAACGCCACCTGGGTGGTGGCCGCTGCGAAGTGCGGCGTCGAGGACGGCAGCCGCCTCATCGCCGGCTCGGCGATCGTCTCGCCGAACGGGGAGATCGTGGCCGAGTCCGCGGGCGAGGGGGACGAACTGATCGTCGCCGACTGCGATCTCGACGTGGGGACCGACCTGAAGCGCCACGTGTTCGATTTTGCGCGCCACCGGCGCACCGAGCACTACGGGCTGATCACGGAACGGACAGCGCCGGTTCTGCCGGACTAAGCCGGCAGCACCGCGCGGCCGCCCAGCCGCCGGATCAGCCGCACGAGCGGCCAGAGGAGCGCCAGGTAGAGCAGCGCAGCCAGGATCAGCGGCGACGGGTTGAAGTGGACGCCCTGGGCCACCCGCGCCATCCGCAGCAGGTCCGGTAGCGCCACCACGCTCGCCAGCGAGGTCAGCTTCACGGCCTCCAGCGTGTTCCCCGCGAGGTCGGGCAGGACGTTCCGCACCCCCTGCGGCAGGATCACGTGCCGGAGGGTCGCCATGGTCCCGAGCCCGGTGGAGCGCGCTGCCTCCCACTGCGTCGGCTCGATGCTCAGGATGCCCGCCCGCAGGATCTCGCCGTAGTAGGTCGAGGTGTTGATGGTGAGCGCGATCCCGACGCCGAGGAGCGGCGGCGGCTCGATCCCCAGGAACGGCAGGCCGTGGACGATGAGGACGAGCAGCACCAGCGGAGGAAAGGCCCGGATCAGATCCACTCCCCAGGAGAGCGAGCGCGCCCCCCACGCCGGAGCCAGGGTCTGCGCGAGCGCGAGGCCCGCGCCGAAAAAGAGCCCCCCGGGCACCACGATCAGGCACGCCTGGACGGTCACCCAGAGCCCGCGCAGCAGCAGTCCGGAGCTCTCCGCCATCACCCCGGGGTTCAGGAAGGTCTGGAAGAACTCGGACACGATGGGTCAGCGGATGTGGAAGCGGGTCTCGAGCCAGCGGCCGATGCGGACCAGGGGCAGGAAGAGCGCCACGTAGACGCCGGCGGCAAGCAGCAGCGGGGCCGGGCTTGCGGTCTGCGCCTGGACGCTCGCGGCCTGGTTGAGCACTTCGGGAACCGCCACCACCGAGGCGAGGGCGGTGTTCTTGCCGGTGGCGATGGCCCGGTTGGTCAACGGAGGGATCGTCAGGCGGACCGCCTGCGGCAGCACCACCCGGCGGAAGGCCTCGCCGCGGCTGAGCCCCGTGGAGAGCGCTGCCTCCCACTGGCCCCGGTTCACCGAGGTGATACCGGCCCAGAAGATCTCCTCGGCGGAGGCGCCGAGCACCAGCCCGAGCGCCACGAAGGCCGCCATGAAGCCGCTCAGCTCGATCCCGGCGAACGGCGCGGCGAAGTAGAGGACCACCAGCAGCACGAGCGGCGGCATGGCGCGGAAGACGTCGGCGTAGGCGGCGATCAGGCCGCCGACCGGGCGGAGCGGCGCTCCCCGGAGGAGCGCCCGGACGGTGGCCAGCACCAGGCCCAGCGCGACGCCGGCGGCGATCGAGGTCAGCGCGAGCCCGAGCGTCACGCCGATTCCCGAACAGATCCCCGGCCAGGCGGCGGCGAGGACCTCCGCGTCGAAGAAGATGCGCATCGCGGGACAGGCTCCTAGAGCCGGCTCAGGAAGCTCTGCAGCCGCTCGCTCTTCGGCCGGTCGAGGATCTCCGCCGGCGGGCCGCACTCGAGGATCTCCCCGTCAGCCAGGAAGGCGATCCGGTCGGCGGCTTCGCGGGCGAAGGCGATCTCGTGGGTCGCGATCAGCATCGCGACCCCGTCTTCTTTCAGGGAGCGGATGACCCGGAGCACGCTCCCCACCAGCTCCGGATCGAGGGCGCTGGTCGGTTCGTCGAGGAGAAGGATGCGCGGCCGGAGCGCCAGCGCCCGCGCGATGGCCACCCGCTGCTGCTGGCCGCCCGAGAGTTCGTCCGGCATCGCGGTGGTCCGGTCGCCCAGTCCCACCCGCTCGAGCGCCTCCCGGGCCGCGGTCTCGGCTTCGCCCTGGCCGAGGCCCGCCGCGCGGCGGGGGGCGAGCGCGGCGTTTTCGAGGGCGTTCAGATGCGGGTAGAGGTTGAACGCCTGGAAGACCATGCCCATCCGCCGCCGGACGGAGGCGAGTTCGGCGCCGCCCGCCGGTACCGGACTGCCTTCGAAAACGACCTCTCCCCCGTCGGGCTCGGTGAGGCGGTTGCAGCAGCGCAGCAGCGTGCTCTTCCCGGAGCCGGAGGGGCCGATCAGCGCGACCAACTCGGAAGTCCCCACCGCGAGATGGATGTCCCGGAGGGCAGGCACTCCGGCGAAGGTCTTGCCGACCCCCCGAAGTTCGAGTACCGCGCTCACCCGCAGGGGGTCCGTCCCGGCGTCTCCTGGAATCCGGCAAGTCCCGGCGGCCCGAATCCCGGATACGCGGTGACCGCGGCGGAGCCGGGCGCCGGGGCCACTCCGAGCCACTGCTCGTGGATGCGGGCGATGGTGCCGTCCACCTTCATGCACTCCAGGATGGTCTCGACCCGGTTGCGCGTTTCGACGTCGTCATTCCGGAAGGCGACGGCGAACGCGGTTTCGGCCCGGATTCGGAAATCGGCGCGGACGCCGGCGTTTTGCCGGATGGCCCACATCGCCACCGACTCGCCCACGAGGTTGGCGAAGGCGCGGCCGGAGAGCACCGCCTGCACCGCGTCGGCGTTCTTCCCGTAGCGGAGCACCTCGAATCCAAGTTCCTCGTGGTTGTCGGTGGCCCACAGGTCGTAGGCGGAGCCGTTGTTCACCGCGACCTGTTGCCCCCGGAGCTGTTCGAGATCGGTCAACTCGGGTTCGTCGCTGCGGCGGAGGAACACCGGATCGGTATCCAGGTACCCCTCGGTCAGCAGGACGCGTTCGGCCCGGCCCTCGGTGATCGTGGTCGGGGCGATCACGAACTCGAACTTCTTCGCGTAGAGACCCGAGAAGATCGAGGACCACTCGGAGTCCACGATCTCGAACCCCGGGCGGCCCAGCCGCGCTGCGATCTCCCGGGCGAGATCCACGTTGAAGCCCTCGACCTCGCCGTTCGCCGCCATCATCGCGTGGGGCGCGAAGCCCACGTCGGCGGCAACGACCATGGGACCCTCGCCTTCGACTTCGGGGGATCCCTCGCAACCGGAGAGGATCAGGAGCGCGGCCGGAAAGACGCCGATGCGCAGGCCGCCTCGGGACATTTCGCTCATGGTACCCGGCGACTGAACATTCCTGAGGCGACGCCCGAGAAGAAGCTCGTGAGGGCGCTTCCCGCGATCAACCCGCCGGCGAGGATGTAGCGCGGGGAGTCGTACCGGTCGCCCGTGCGCCAGCTCACCAGGCGCCGGACGAGGAGCGCGGCGAGCGCGGTCCAGCCCGCGATCGGGTTGACGACCAGCAGGCCGGTTGCGAAGAGGACCCCCATCTGCCGGCTGGGCCCGCCGAGGAACTGCAGGACGGCCCCGGGCAGCGCCCAGACCGCGAGTTGGCGCGCCAGGTCCGGGTTGTGGCCCGCCGCGATGGTCGCCACGGCGACCCGGTCGTACGGCGGGAAGAGGTCCGCCTCGAAGTAGGAGGCGTAGGTGAGCAGCACGAGTCCCGCCGCCACGAGCAAGCCGAAGACCTCGGCGCCCCGTTGCGCGAGCCGCCCCTGCCGCTCGTAGTCCGGGTCCTCGCCGTGACCCCGGAGGATCCATCCCGCCTTCAGGTCGTAGCCCATGTCCGCGAAGGCCGGGCCGGTGGCCGACGCGAAGCCGGCCAGGAGGACCAGCGCGAGGGGCGGGAACCCGAGCAGCATTCCCAGAAGCAGGAAGATGAGGGAGGTCGCGAAGGCCGGGAACCAGCCGGAGTGCATCGCCGCGACCCCGCAGAGGAGTTCCGAGATGAGCGCCGCGGCGGCCGCGAACAGGGCGAAGGCGAGAACGCCGGCGATCCCCATCCCCGTCAGCAACCCGCCGAGGACCGCGACGAGCGCCGCCGCCGCCGCGAAGCCGGAATACCCCTTCGCGAACGTGGAGAGCCCGGCCCGGGGTCCGGCGGCGGGCGGGGCGGTCTGCGGTCCCTGTTGACCGCGGATCGCCCGGCCCATCTGCCAGAGCGCCACCGCCCCCGCGCCGAGCATGATCCCGTGCGGGGCGTGGATGGCGGCGAGGTCCAGCCCGAGCACCTGCGGCGCGTAGCCGCGGGCGAGGAGCCCCAGCCCGAACATCAGGAGGGCCACTTGGTTCCCGATCCAGCAGACTCCCACGATGTCGGTGGGGATGCCGGCCAGCCGCCCGAGGGCGCCCGCGACCCCGCCGGTGATCAGCAGTGTTGCCCGCCTGCCCCCTTCGTCGCCGGCGCGAAGACACTCGGCGGTGGCGATCCCGGAGGGCCAGAGCCCCTCCGCCGGAAAGATGCGGCTCCCGAAGAGCCGGTAGAGCAGCGCGATGTCGAGCAGCGAGCCGAGCACCGCGCCGAGGATCATCACGGGAACGAGGTCGGGCCGGCCGAAGAGCCACACCATCCCGGCCGGAAGGAGCACGGCGTTCGCGCCGCCGAACGTTGCCGCCGAGATGACCGTCTGGAGCAGGTTCTGCCGGGCGGTGCTCCGGAAGCGGCGGGTGAGGGCGAGCGGGACGCGCCCCACCGCGATGGCGATGACGGCGGCGATGATCGAGCTGTTCGGAGTGATCCCGACGCGCGTCAGCAGCTCCATCCCGATGATGGCGCCGAGAAGCGCCAGCCCCGCCCCGAACAGCAGCGTCCCCGGCTCGAACAGGCTCGGGTGCCGCCTCGCCTCAGCCATGCGCCGCCGAAGTATGCGGGAGGTGGAAGCGGGGAGCGCCGGTCTTCAGACCGGCACGGGGGGCGGGCCCCCCCCCCCCCCCCCCGGGCCGCAAAGGGGGGGGGGGGGGGGGACGCGGGGGGCCCCCCCCGCCACACCCCCCCCCGGCGCGCCCCCCG
>JAPPGX010000077.1:19466-22130 GCA_028877265.1 Acidobacteriota bacterium | reverse complement strand
CCGGGGGGGGGGGGGGGGGGGCGCCGCCCGTGCCGGTCTGGAGACCGGCGTTCCAAGCGGCTCAACGGAAACAAGAAAAGCGCCCCGGATCCTGCGGCGGCAGGACCCGGGACGCTCTTGGGAGCGGGAGGGTTACTTCGCGGTGATCTTGAAGTGGGCGCGACGGTTCCGCTGCCAGCAGTCCTCGTCGCTCTCCGTGCACTGCGGGCGCTCCTTCCCGTAGCTGATCATCTCGATCCGGCTGTCCGGGACCCCGAGCGATACGAGGTAGTCGTAGGCAGCGCGAGCCCGGCGCTCACCGAGCGCCTGGTTGTACTCCACGGTGCCGCGCTCGTCACAGTGTCCTTCGATCTGGATCGTCGCGGAGACGTAAGGCCGCTGCAGCCAGGCTGAGTTGGCCTGGAGCGCGCTCCGGGAGGCATCGGTCAACTCCGACTCGTCGTAGGCGAAGTACACGTCCGAGAGGTTCTGCTGCAACTCCATCATGTCCGTGTCCAGATAGATGTCCCGCTCCGTCGGCGGCGGCGGTGGCGGCGGCGGCGGCGGTGGCGGCGGCGGTGGCGGTGGAGGAGGCGGTGGCGGCGGCTCCTCGGGTGGCGGCGGCGGCGGTGGCGGCGGCGAGGAGCACGCCGCAACAGCGAACCCGAGAGCAACCGTCGCGAGAGACAGCAACAGCAGGGTGGCGATGGCTTTTCTCACAAGGAAACCTCCGGGGGCAGCGAATGAAGAGCCAGTCAGAGGCTATCGGATCGCTCTCACCGAAGTCAACGACAGACCGGAGGGTTCCAGTGCGGTTGCCGTGTCCTCCGGACGCCGGGAAAACCCCGATCAGTCCCGGGTTTCCTCAAGGATCCTGAGCGCCGCCGCCCGGGGATCCGCGTGCCTCGTGATGGCCCGGCCGACGACGATGTAGTTCGCCCCCCGGCGTGCCGCTTCCCCGGGGGTGGCGACCCGCCGCTGATCATGCGTTTCCGCCGCCCAACGCGGCCGGACCCCCGGGACGAGCAGCACGAAACCGTCACCAAAAGCGTCTCGGAGCGCCTCGGCTTCGGCGGCGGAAGCCACCACGCCCCCCAAACCGCTGGCCCGCGCAAGCCGCGCGAGGTTCAGGACCTGATCCGGAATGGACACCCCCGGGTACACCTCGGCGGCGCTCTCCTGATCGAAGTGGGTCAGGACGGTGACCCCAAGGACAAGCGGCGGCTCCGGCGCATCCGACGCGGCCCGCGCCGCCGCCTCCAGCATCGGCCGTCCCCCGGAGGCATGGACATCGAGAATGCTCGCCCCCAGGGTTGCCGAGGCCCGCACCGCACCGGCCACGGTGGTCGGGATGTCATGGAATTTCAGGTCCAGGAAGACGCGCCCCACCGACGAAAACTCGGAAACGGCGCGCGGGCCCGCCGCCGTGAAGAGCTCCTTGCCCACCTTGTAGAACGAGGCCGCGCCGGCCAGCGTATCCCGGAGCCGGAGCGCCTCGTCGAGGGACGGGGTATCGACGGCGACCACCAGTTCGCCGGCGCCGGGCCGCGCCACCCAGTCGGAGCGCGGCTGAGGCGGCGGGCCGGAACCGGCCGGGGGTATCGTCACCCGGCGGTTCCCGATCGCATCGTCCCGGTAAGGTCCCGCACCGCGGCGACCTCGTGCCGGCGGCAGTACGCGGCCAGCCCGTCGAAGGTACGCCGCCAGACGCCGGGGTCCACGAAGTTCATGGTCCCGATCTGCACCGCGGCGGCGCCCACGAGCAGGAACTCGAGGGCGTCCTCCGCGTTCGCGATGCCCCCCATTCCGATGACCGGAAGTCGGCTGCCCCGCGCGACCTCCCACACCATGCGCACCGCGATAGGACGGACCGCCGGGCCCGACAGCCCACCGACGACGTTCGCGAGGCGCGGACGCCGCGTCTCCACGTCCACCGCCATCGCAGGGATGGTGTTGATCAGGGACACCGCGTCGGCGCCCGCCTCCGCGACCCGCCGGGCCACGGCGGCCATGTCGCTCGCGCTGGGGCTGAGTTTCGGGATCACCGGAAGCCGCGTGCCCCGGCGCACCACTTCGGTGGCCCGCGCCGCCATGTCCGGGTCGCAGCCGAACTCGATCCCGCCCTCCGCGACGTTCGGACAGGAAATGTTCACCTCGATGGCGGACACCCCTTCCGCCTGATCGAGGATCTTCGCCAGCTCGCCGTATTCCTCGAGCGAGCTCCCGCAGATGTTCGCGATGACGATCTTCCCGAGCGCCCGCACGGCCGGGAGCTTCTCGGCCAGGAAACGCCGGATTCCGACCTCCTGGAGGCCGATGGCGTTCAGCATGCCGGAGGGGGTCTCCCAGATTCGGGGCGGCGGGCACCCCTCCCGGGGCTCGAGGTAGAGGCCCTTGACCGAGATGGCGCCGATGCATTCGTAGTCCGCCACCTCCCGGTACTCGTCGCCGTAGCCGAACGTGCCGCTGGCGGCGATCAGGGGAGTGGGCAGCCGCAGCCCGGCGACCTCCACTCCCATGTCCACGGTCGCGGACTTCTCTTCAGCCATTGGAGAGCGGCGGCGAGGGTCGCCCACCGGGAACGAGCGCCGCGTCAATGCTCGCGGTGGGGAGCCGCCGCAGGGGTGGGGTGTGGGGGGGGGGGTGCCCACCCCCCGAAAAAAAGTGGAGGGGAGCGGGGATCGA
>JAPPGX010000077.1:0-19456 GCA_028877265.1 Acidobacteriota bacterium | reverse complement strand
CCCCCCCCCCCCCCCCCCCCCCCCCCCCCCCCCCCCCCCCCCCCCCCCCCGAAGAAAGGTGGAGGGAAGCGCGTAGCGATTCGCTCCACCATCCCGTGGGAAGAGCGGCCCGCATCCGAACAGCCAGGCAGGTTCGCGCGTTTCGCTCGGCGGGTCCCGTGCGGGCTGCTGTTTCCACGGGATGCTAAAGAGGATGGGGGTCGCGGTCCCAGGCGATCGTTTCAGCGTCGAAGACCGGCCCCTCGGTACAACTCCGCAGATATTCCTCCGGACCGCCGGACGGGGGCCGCGCCCAGACGACGCAGCCGAGGCAGCAACCCATTCCGCACCCCATCCGGCGCTCGATCGAGACCTGGTGCGGAACGCCGGCCGCCGTTGCCAGTTCCGCGACGCGCAGCAGCATGCCCGTCGGCCCGCAGGAGTAGAGGAAAGGCCGGCCCGCGTCCGCCAGCGCGGCGTCGAGCAGCGCGGTGACGAGTCCGTGGTGGCCCGCACTTCCGTCTTCACTGGCCACCCGGACGTCCATCCCGAAGCGCTCGAACGCGTCCCAAAGGTAGAGGTCGGGACGGCGCCTTCCACCGAGCAGCACGATGCCCCGGCGCCCGCTTTGCGCCACCCGGCGGCAGAAGAGCACGAAGGGCGCGATCCCCACTCCGCCGGCAACGATCACCGGCGTCAGGTCCGGAGGCGGCAGGTCGAAGGTCGTCCCCAGCGGACCCAGACTGGACACCTCCCCGCCCACGGGCAGGTTCATGAGGGCCCGGGTTCCCACCCCGACCTCCTTGACCAGCAGCGTGAAGGCGCCGTCGTCCAGCAGGTCGCAGTAGGAATACGGCCGTCGCAGCAACCCGCCCCCACCGACCCGGACCATGGCGAACTGGCCCGGCAGGACGCGAAGAGGCCCTTCGCTCTCGAAACGGAGCAACTGGGCGTCCGGCGAGAGCTGGTTCCGGGCCACGAGCGTCGCCGCTTGGTCCGCCCGGGGCGGGAGGTCCGCCCGGGAGGGGGCCGGCCGGCCCGCGGCTTCACTGCTAACCGTCACGGGCGGTCACCCGATCGACTTCGGAGAGGGTGGTCACCCCGCGCGCCACGAGTTCGAGCGCGTTCCGGCGCAGCGGGACCATACCCTCCGATTCCGCCTGCGCACGGATCGCGCCCGCCCCCCCACGCGCCAGGACAAGTTCCCGAATGGACGCGCTGAGCGGCAGGACCTCGGCCACCACGGTCCGTCCCCAGTACCCCGCTCCGTCGCATTTCCGGCAGCCCTGCGGCTGGAAGACGCGGTCGGAGGGAGCGGCGAGCACCGAAAGGGCCCTCCGTTCCACCGCACCGGGCGGGCCCGGTTCGCGGCACTCGCGGCAGAGCACCCGTACCAGGCGCTGGGCGACGATGCAGTTGAGGGCGGAGACGAAGTTGTGGGGGTCCGCCCCCATGTGCAGGAAGCGTCCGACCACGTCGAGCGCGTGGTTGGCGTGAACCGTGGTGAGGACGAGATGGCCGGTCAGGGCGGCCTGCACCGCGATGGAGGCCGTCTCCGGATCCCGGACCTCGCCCACCATGATGGTGTCCGGGTCGTGCCGCAGGATCGAGCGCAGGCCGCGCGCGAACGTCAGGCCTTTCTTCTCGTTCACCGGAACCTGGGTGACGCCGGCGATCTCGTACTCGACGGGGTCCTCCACGGTCACGATCTTTTCCTCCGGAGTCGCGATCTCGGAGAGGGCGGCGTAAAGCGTCGTCGTCTTTCCGCTTCCGGTGGGACCGGTGGCGAGCAGCATCCCGAAGGGCCGGCGCGCGTGCTCGCGGAGGAGCCCCAGCTCCCGGCCCGAAAAACCAAGCGCCTCGAGGGAAAGCGCCTCGAAGCGGGTTCCCAGGCTGCGTTTGTCGAGCACCCGGATCACCACGTCCTCGCCGTGCACGCTCGGCATGACAGAAACCCGGAAGTCCACGGTCCGGGGCGTGCGCTCGCCGCCTCCGGGTAGCACAGCCCGGAACCGTCCGTCCTGCGGGACGCGCCGCTCCGCGACGTCGAGCTCCGCCATCACCTTGAGCCGAGCCACGATGGTCTGGTGGTGGGCGCGGTCCACCGGCTCCATCGCCGGATAGAGAACGCCGTCCACCCGGTACTTCAGCACGACTTCCCCGGACTTGGTCTCGATGTGGATGTCGGTGGCCCGCCGCTCGATGGCATTCAGGAGCAGCGAGTCCACGAGGCGGACCACCGGGCTCCCGGTCCGGGAGTCTTCGAGTGCGTCGAGCGAGATGACGGGCGGGCCGGAGTCCCCGTCGCCTCGCCCGAGTCGCTCGATTCGAAGATCCTCGGACGCACGATCCAGCAGGAAGCTGGAGTCGGTGTTTCGCTCGATGATCGCGCCGATCTGCGCCGGATCGCCCACGTGGACGACCACGGGCCGGCGGAGCAGCAACTCCAACCGGTCCATCTCGGACTCGACGACCGGAGGCGCCACGACGACGGAAAGGCGCTCGCCGTCCTCCGCCAGCGGAACGAAACGGTGGCGCCGCACCAACTCCATGGGGACGCTGCGCCAGAGTGCGGGATCGTCCCGATATCCCGAGAGGTCGGCCGTGGGGTAGAGCGAGGGCGATTCACCCGTTGCGCGCTCGGTCCGGCCGGTGGTCAATGAACCCCTCGCTCTGGCAATCCGCTGTCACCGCGGACCTTCAAGGCATACCGGTTCGGGGGCGCTCCGCGCAAACGGAAGCGGCGGGGACTCCGGCAGACAGGCGCCGGGTCCACTATCGCTGCGGGCCCCTGCGAGGGGAGCCTAGTCGCAGCAGTCGGATTGGAAGGGGCGAGAGACCTTGCAGCGGACCACGTTGCGGGCCGGGATCTCGATGGCCTCCCCGGTGCGAACGTTGCGGCCCATTCTCGCTTCCCGGTGGGCAACCGAAAACTTGGCGATTCCCGGAAGCACGAAACCGTTGCCGGCCCGCAGTTCCTCAATCGCCAGATCACGCAGTCCGTCGAGAACCGCACCGGCCTCGCGACGACTGATTCCGGCAAACTCTGACAGGGTCGTTACGAGTTCCACCTTGGTCATTCTCGATCTGGTTCCTTTCTTTGCCCAAGCGGGGTTGGTGCGCTCCACCACCCGATGGTGAGTGGCCCGGAGCGCGCGACGCGCCGCAGAGTATCACAGGCTGACGTGCGCATCGTCCAGGTAGTAACGCTTTTGTTGCGCCCTTTTTCGGCCTTCCGTCAGAAACCGAGAAGCTGGTCGAGCGTCGCGAGGCGCCCGTTCGCGAGAACCGCGCGCACCCGCCGCAGGTTCGAGATGTCGTCGAGCGGATTGCCGTCGAGCAGCGCCAGATCGGCAAGGGCGCCCGGCGCAATGATCCCGAGCTCCCCGGTCAGCCCCAACGCTTCGGCGGCCGTCACGGTCGCAGCCCGGAGCGCCCCGGCGGGCCCGAGCCCCGCCTCCGACAACTGCTCGATCTCGACGATAAACCCGAGCCCGTACGGAACGATGGGCGTATCCGTCCCGGCGATGATGCGGCCACCGGCATCCGCGATGGAGGTGACCGTTTCCCACATGGGCCGCATCAGGGCGAGGCCGCGCTCGATCTGCTCCTCGCGATCGCCTGCGGGCTCCCGCGCCGCGCCGAGCGAGGAGGCGAGCCACGCGGGAAACGCCCGGATACGGCGGTCGGAGGAAACGAGATCCGGCTCGCGGGTGAGCGCCAGGTCCCAGCCGCCGTAAATGAGCATGGTCGGGGTGAAGAACACTCCCGATCCGGCGATCAGGGTCCGGACGTCCTGGTAGGAGCGGCCCAGGTCGGTCATCTTCGGCGAGAAGCCCCGGCGCGAGGTGCCCTTGACGTGTTCGAGGCCGTTCACTCCGTAGCGGACGGCCGGATACAGCTCATGGGAGGTCACGAAGGCGCCGAAGCGCTGCGCGCGGCGGATGGCGTCCCGCTGGGACTCGTCGTCGAGACGCACGTAGGTCTTGACGACGTCGTAGTCCAGGTCCCTGGCGAGTCGCAGCACCGTGTCCCTTTCCTGCCCACTCGAGAGCGCCGCGGCGCCCGGGTAGTAGATGCGGGTGCCGTCGAGCGTGGCACCGGTGAGGAAGATCCGCGGCCCCACCCGCAACCCCGCCAGAATCGCCTCCCGCTCCTCCACCACCCGGTAGGTCGCCGCCGCGGGAACCCGGACCGACGTCACTCCGTAGGCGAGATGGGCCCGACCGAAACGGTTGCCGAACGCGGGGCTCATCAGGTGGGTGTGCATCTCGATCAGACCGGGGATCGCGGTCGCCCCGTCGCCCTGCACCACCCGCATGTCTTCGGGCGGCGCCTCCGCGGCCGGTGTCACGGACACGATGCGTCCGGCCTCGATCAGGATGTCCCGGCCCGGAAGCACCTCGCCCGCCTCCACGTCGAGCACCGCGACGTCATGGATGAGCAGGGTGCCGGACGCCGGCGCAACCTCGAACTCGTGCCGCAGGCGGATGGTTTCCGACCCGCTGCCGTCGGCGGCGATGCGCACCACGTCGGCGCCCGAAACGGCGACGATCGCGGTCCCGTCGGCGGTCCACGCCGGAAAGTCCACCGGGCCTTCGAAAATGGTTGCCGGAGATCCGACCGGAACGCCGGCGGCGTCCATCCCGAGAACCGCAAGCCCTCCACCGAGCGCGAACGCGAGCCGGGACCCGTCAGGCGAGAAGACGGGGCCGTCGGAGTCGCGCGTTCCGAAGCTGGCGGCCGGTTCTTCGAGGATCCGGGCTTCCCCGCTGCTCGCCGACACCAGCGCGATCCGGTTCCGCCCTTCCCGGTAGCGGGAGGAATAGGGCACCAGACTCGCGAGTGCGACGGTCTCCCCGTCCACCGACCAGCTCGGCATGCCGGCGCCCCTCCGTGCCTGGTAGACGACCTTCTCCTCCTGCTCGGCATCGAGCCCCGCATCGAGATCACGGCTCGTGACCCGCAGGTTGCCCCGCTCGTCAAGCCAGGCAACGCGGGAACCGTCCCGCGTCACCGCGGGGCTCACCTCGGCGCCCAGCCGGGCGGTGAGCTGGGTGAGCCCCGCGCCGGGTCCCGAACCGAGACGCTTTTCCCAGATGTCCATCGTTCCGCCACGATCGCTTGCGAAGAGCACGCTCGCTCCGTCGGGCAACCACACCGGATCGGTATCGAGCCAGGTGTCGCGGGTCAGCGGCAGCGGGGCCTCCGAACCATCGAGCGGCGCGGTCCAGATGTCCCCGAGGGCGGCATAGAGGAGCCGGGTCCCGTCCGGACTGATGCTCGGACGGATGATCCCGCGGACCGGAAGCGTCTCCTCCGAATCGGTGCGGATCCTGCCGCGGCGCTCGGGAGGACGGCGAACGCCCAGCTCGGCCGACATCGGAACGGGTTCGGCGACCGCGGCGGCGCGCTCCCCCGCCTCCTCGCCCTCCGGGGGAAGCCCCACCCCGAGCCGGCGGATTCCGCCGTCGCCGGTATAGAGCAGGGTCTCGTCATCCAGCCACTGGGGCCGGAAGGGGAAGAGGTCCTCGCCCGCCCCGGCGAGGACTCGGGGCTCGGCGCGCCCGTCCTCTCCGGCCGGATCGGATCCCCCCGGCGCCGCCGCGAGGGGCGCGAGCAACCATTCGCTCGCGGTGCCGATGTCGAAGCGGCTTCCCATCAGGGTGAGGCCCTCGTACTGGAGGCGCCGGAACACCACCTGCGATCCATCCGGACTCACCGCCGGAGCAGCGACGTTCCCTTCGCTTCCGGGCACGGCGGCGGGAGCGGCGCCGGCCTCCAGCGAGAGCCGGTGCACCGCACCGTCGGCCTCTCCCTCGGGAATCGCGACGAAGACGACGCCCGCACCGTCCGGGGTCCAGGCGGGCTGGGACTCGTTGCCCAGGCTGCTCGTTACCGGCGTCACGTCTCCGGTCGCCACGTCCAGGATCCAGATGTCGTAGCTCCCCGCGCGGTCGGAGGAGAAGGCGATCCGGGCGCCGTCGGGAGACCACGCGGGCTCGCGGTCGTCGAAGCCGGTATCGGTCAGCTGCTCGGGCTGGCCCCCGAGGGCCAGTTGCCAGATGTCCCAGGTTCCACTCCGGTACGACTGGTACGCCACCCGGCCGCCCTCGGGATGAAAGTCGGGCAGCCGATCGTCGCCGAGGCCGTCGGTGAGCGCCTCGGCGGAGCCGCCGGCCATCGGCAGCAGCCAGAGAGTCCCCTGCAGGTCCATCACCAGCCGCTCGCCGTCCGGAGATGCCGCAACCGCAAAGTTCGTTCCCTCCGTCACCCTGACCATCCGCTCAGCGCCTTCCTGAGCCCCCGCCGGGGCAACGCCGAAGGCGAGCAGAACGAGCGGCAGGCGCCTCATCGGCGCCGATCCTAGCAGTGCAGCCGGATATCTTTCGCTTTGGTCATGCAACCCTCTCCTCGTTTCCCCCAGCTCCCTCCCCGCGTCCTGGTTGCCGGCTGGCTGGCGATCGGCATTGCCGCTCTGGCCTGTGGCCCCGGGGCCGAGCCCGAGCCGCCACGGTCGGTGCCGGAAGTCGCTGCCGCCGCGGCGGCGGAGGTCCGGCGCGTCATCGAGGAAGACGGGCGCGGCGGCGCCGCCTTCGGGATCTTCGTGTCGGGCGAAACGGTCGTGGCCGAGGGATTCGGGTTCGCCGATACCGAGGCGCAGACGCCCGCCCGGGCCGACCACCTGTACCGAATCGGCTCCATCACGAAACCCGTCACCGCGATGGCCATGCTGCGGCTCGTCCACCTGGAGAAGGCCCGCTTCGGCGATCCGGTGACCGAGTTCGTGCCGGAACTCGCCGAGGTCGAAAACCCCTATTCCTGGACGCCCGGCCCCAGCGTCTTCCAGCTCGCGACGATGACCGGAGGGCTCGCCAGGGAGCCCCGGAACCTGCCCCGCTACCTGGTGGGCGCTCCGCAGGAATGGCTGGAGACCGCGCTCCGGGCGCTCGATGAGGTCTCGTTCGAGTACGAACCCGGCACCCGTTACCAGTACTCCAACATCGGCTACGCGATGCTCGGCGCGGCGGTGGAGCGAGCCGCCGGCGAGCCCTTCATGGACCATGTCCGGGACAACCTCCTGGCTCCGCTCGGGATGGACTCGAGCACCTTCTTCCCCGTCCCGGAACTCGAAGACCGCATCGCGGCGGGGGTCACCGTGAAGGACGACGGCAGCCTCGACAGAGAGACGCCCGCCCGCGAACACGCGGGGCGCGGCTACAAGGTGCCGAACGGCGCGATGTATTCCACGGTTGAGGACCTGGGAGTGTTCCTGCGCTTCCTGACCGGGATGGAAGGGGAGCCCTTCGACAGCGTGATCCCCACAGCCTTCCGGCAGGACAACCTGACGAAGGCGTTCTCCACCGGGGACCTGGCAAGCGGTTACGGCTTCGGCTTCATGGCCCGGCGCCTCGAAGATGCCGACGGCGCTTCGTTCACCGCCTACGGCCACGGAGGAAGCGTGGCCGGGTACCGGGCGGCGGCCTGGATCGAGCCGGAGACCGACGCCGCGGCGATCCTGCTCCGGAACGTGGGGGGCGACGGGCTGAACCTGTCGGAGCTGTCTCTCGCGGCGCTCGCGGAGGTCGTGGCGGCCCTCCGCTAGACCGGGGAACGCCGGAGTGCCCCGCCTCCCCCGAATCTCGCTCGCCTGGTGGATCCTCATCGGGATGGCCGGGGGCGTCGTCCTCGGCCTCTGGGCGCCGCAGTGGGCCGAGCGCATCGAGTTCCTGAGCACGCTGTTCCTGCGGCTCATCCGGTCGATCATCGCGCCGGTTCTGGTGGGGGTCCTGATCCGGGCGATCGCGGGCGCGGGGTCGATGGGCGCGCTGGGGCGGCTGGGTTGGAAGTCCGTGGTCGCCTTCGAGATCGCCACCACTCTCGCCCTGCTTCTCGGCTGGTTCAGCGTGGCGGCGACCCGGCCCGGCGACGGACTGTCCCTCGGCGGGGCGTCCGGGGTGGAGCTTCCGGAGCCGGCCGGGTTCGTGGAAACGCTCCAAAACGCCGTCCCGACGAGCATCGTGGACGCCCTCGCGCGGGGCGACGTGCTGCAGATCGTGGTGTTCTGCTTCGTCTTCGGGATCGCGTGCCTCTCGGTGGGCAAGCGGGCCCGGCCGGTGGTGGACTTCGCGGACGCGCTCGCGGAAGTCGCGTTCCGGTACACCGACTACGTGATGTACCTGGCGCCCCTGGCGGTGTTCGCAGCGGCAGCGAATGCGATCGCGGGGGGCGGGTCCGCCGGGCTCGAGGGCCTCGCCGAGTTCACGGCCGTCGCCTGGCTGGCGCAGGGGTTCTTCCTCCTGGTCGTGCTGGCGGGAGGTCTGCTCGCGTTCGGCATTCCGCTGCGGCGGTTCGCGCACCACATGCGCGAGCCGTTCCTGGTGGGCTTCGCAACGACTTCGAGCGCCGCCGCGCTGCCCCAGACGCTCGAGAACCTGCAGCGGTTCGGGGTGCCGCGGCGGATCCTCGGAGTGGTGACGCCGCTCAGCCTGAGCCTCAACATGAACGGCAGCACGATCCACCTGGGGATGGCGACCCTGTTCATCGCACAGGCGGCCGGGGTTGACCTGTCGTGGGAGCAGGCGGCGGTCATCCTGCTGACGCTGAAGGTGACGAGCAAGGGAGTGGCCGGGATCCCACGCGCCAACTTCGTGATCCTCGCGGCGGTGTTCGAGGGACACGGCCTGCCCATGGAGGGCCTCGGCATCCTGCTCGGGATCGACGCGCTGATCGATCCGATCCGCACCAGCACGAACGTCGCGAGCCACTGCGCCGCCCCGGCGGTGGTGGCGCGGTGGGAAGACCCCGGGTTCGCAAGGTCCAAGCGACCGGACGCGGCCGGCTGACCCGTCCGCCCTCCCCGGGCGGTTACCGGGCGAGGAGGCGCCGGGCCTGGCGGAGGTGCAACTCCTCCAGCAGTTCGCCGTCGAGCTCGACGACCGCGACCTCGCGGGCGGCGGCGTCTTCCATGACCCGGACCACGCGTTCCGCCCAGGCGCGTTCCTCCGCGGTGGGTGCGAAAGCTTCGTGGATGACGGGTATCTGCGCCGGGTGGACGGCGGACTTGCCGTCGAAGCCCGCCTCGGCGGCGCGCCGGGCGCCCCGGCTCAGCCCTTCGAGATCGCGGAAGGCGAACCAGGGCGCGTCCCAGCAGTGGATTCCGGCGGCGCGCGACGCGAGCAGGATCCGCTGGCGCACGAAATCCAGATCGGATTCGTCGTCACCGGGCCGTGAACCCACGCTCAGCCGATAGTCGGCGGAGCCGAATACCAGCCCTTCGACTCCCGGCAACCGGGCGAGATCGAAGACGTTCGCGGCGCCGGGCGCCGTCTCGATCATCAGCCAGAGCGGCGTCGCCCGGCCCAGGACGTCCCGGGCCACCCGGACAATCTCGCCGGACTCGGCCTTGGGCAGGAGGACGGCATCGAATCGGGCGGTGGCGGCGGCTTCCAGATCGGCCTGTCCGCCGGGGCCTTCCGGAGGGTTGGTCCTGAGCGCGACGGCCGCACCGGCGCCGGCCATGGTGGCCCGGGACTCGTGAAGGCGTTCGCGGGCAGCGTCCTTGTGCGACCGATGGACGCCGTCCTCGAGATCGAGCACCAGCACGTCGGCGCCCCGGGTCGCGGCCTTCGCGATCATCCGCTCGCTGGACGCGGGGACGTAGAGAAGCGAGCGACGCGGGCGGGACACCTGGCCGAGTATCCCATCCGGCGCTCCGATCCACGGGAACCGGTGCGTCGCGGCCTTCGTTGGGATAGGCATGATGAAAGTTCTGCGCATTGCAACCATGGCATCCATCACTCTCGGTCTGGCAGCGCTCCCGGCGCTCGGACAGGAAACACCCTGGCTTCACGTCCAGGTTGAAGGCGACGACGACAACACCAAGGTCGAGGTGAACCTGCCGCTCGCCGCGGTGGAGGCCCTCGGCGACTCGCTTGGCGAGAAGATCCTCGACGAGATGGAGAAGGAGTGGGAACACGGTACCGATGTGGACGTGGACTCGGAGGACGCCCGCGCCTTCTGGCGTTCGCTCCGGGAAAACCCGGGGACCTGGGTGACCATCGACGAGGAAGACGGCGGCAACCTCCGCGCCCGGATGGACGGCAGCCTGGTCCGGATCGAGGGCAGCGGTGACGACGGTGCGCTCGACATCCGGTTTCCGGTCGCCTTCGGGGATGCGCTCTTCGGCGAAGACGGCGACGACATCGACCTCGGCGCGGCCATCCGCGCGCTCGCGGACCACGACGACGTCCTGGTCTCGGTGGGCGGGGACGACGGCCGGGTCCGGGTCTGGATCGGGCCCCGCTAGGCAGTCATGCTCCGTCTACTGGGAGTCCTGCTCGCCGCGGCTCTGATCTCCGCGCTTCTGTTCGGCGCCTGCGTCGCGGCGTGCGGCGTCGCGGTGGTCTCCGTGGTCGCCGAAGAGGGGCCGAAGATCGTGGCGCCGATCCCCCTCATGCTCCCCCTGGCCGCGCTCCATCTCGTCCCGGATCACCTGGTGGACGACGAGATGCATGAGGAAATGGACGAATTGGGTGGAGCGGCGGTCCTGGCGCTCGGGCCGTTCGCGCGAGCCCTCGAAGAGGCGGGCGACGCCGTCCTCGTCCGGGTCACGGAGGGTGAGGAACAGGTGCTCATCGCCACCGAAGGCGACGACCTCGTCATCCGGGTGCGGGAGGGCGGCGACTCGGGCAACCGGGTCTTCCTGCGGACGCCGCTCCGCGTGCTCGAGGACATCGGCGATGCCTGCGAGGCGTCGGGCGATTCCGGAATCCGTTGTCATCCCCTCGGGATGGCCCGGTCGCTCCTTACCGCCGCCCGCGGCACGGAAATCGAGGTCCGGGACGGCGAGACCCGGGTGGACATCACCGTCTGGTAGTTCCGCGCCATGCGGCCGAGCGGCTCTGCGAGCGCTGCGGCGCCAAGCGCCGCGCGTGCCGGTCTGAAGACCGGCGCTCCCGGCCCTAGAAACGGAAGAGCCGGGTGAACTTGACGATGAACGACTGGGTGTTCAGTTCGGGATACCCGGGCGCCAGGGTGTCCCGCAGCGAGTTGTAGACGACGTAGAGGTCGCTGCCCGGTTCGTACTCCCAACGGAAGCGGACGTTCGTCGAGAGGCTGTTCGCGGCGGTGTTGTACTGGAGGAACGCCGCGAGAAAGCTGCGGGGCGAGAGCGTGTAGTTGATCCGGGAGGCGATCAGGTTGGTGTCGTACTCGCCGGTTGGAAGGTCGATCCAGTTCATGGAGACCGTGGGCTCGAGGGAGAAGCGCGTCGTCACCTCGACGCGTCCGCGCCACGCCGCCTCGCGGCGCGTCCCGGAGAAGAATCCCCCCTGCTGGAAGGCGAAGTTCCCCGAGACGGGACGCTGCGGCCCGGCCTGGTAGGCGACCCGCACGTGGTCGAAGTCGTAGGGACCCACCCCCACGCCGATTCCCGCGCCTTCGTCCAGAAAGAACTCTTCGCTCAGCACCTCCCGGTTGCGGGCGGTGTCCACGTTCAGCCGGTCCCCGTTCTCGAGTTCGACCTCCGTCTGCAGTTGGAGAATCCGGGTTTCCAGTGTTCCTTCGTTGTCGGTGGTGTGGTCGATGCTGCCCGTCCAGCCGATCTGCCGCAGCCAGGCGATCGAATGCGGCCGGGGGCTGAAACGCGCCTCGGCGTAGTTGCGCTGGAAGTCCCGGCGGCGCAGGAACCCGATGCCGGGATCGAACCCGTCCCCGACCACGAGCCGTTCCGTCTTCAGGCCGTACCGGTCGCCGTTGTATTCGACCTGGCCCAGGTAGCTCATCCCGGTCGCGTCCTCGAGTTCGTTCTGGGTCCAGGCGGCATAGGACTGGATGGTGAGGTTTTCGAAGAACCCGAAGCGGGCGTCCATCCCGTAAGCGAAGTTCCGTCCCAGGCCGCTGGCGGTGTGGGAGCGGTAGGTGCCCATCACGCCCACGGTGCTGCGGTTCAGGATGTCGCGCTTCAGCCGCAGGACCGAGAAATCGGTCTCCGGCGCGCCCACCGCGCTGTTCGCACCGGTGCGGATCGCGAGGGCGCCGACGCCGAAGTCGCCGAGCTTGCCGGTCACCCGCCCGCCGCCGAGGATCGGCACCACCTGGCCGCCGGCGATCCCGATCTGGCGGCTGAAGAAGAGCACCGGGGTGCTGCTCGGCGGGCCGAAGCTGCGCGTCGATCCCGCGGGCGGGCTACGGCTCGAAGTGCCGAAGCTGAAGGTCCCCTGTCCTTCGAGGAAGAACTCGCGCTTCTCGGGAAAGAACAGGCTGAAGCGGGTGAGATTGATCTGCTGGGCGTCCGCCTCCACCTGGGCGAAGTCGGTGTTCCAGGTGAGGTCGGCGATCAGGCCGCTGGTGATCCCAACCTTGGCGTCCACCCCGAAGTCGCCGCCGTAGTCCCGCTCCAGCCCGCCGGCGCCGGCCCGGATCCCGGCGGAGTCCCCGATGAGGTACGGCTTGACCTCGACCGTCCGGGAACTGGCCGGCGCCTCCAGGCCCACGAGAGTCCCGGCCGAACTGATCTTGGTGATCGCGCGGGGTCCGAGGGCCGTGGGGACCCGGGTGAGGTACGACAGCTCGTTCTTCCAGCGCACCACCCGGCGGAAGTTGATTCCCCACACCTGGGGGCCGCCGCTCGCGTAGCGGAGCGTCTTGAACGGGATCCGCATCTCCATGGTCCAGCCGTTTTCGAACCGGGCCGCCCGGGAGTCCCAGACCGCAGTCCAGTCGCGGTTGGGAGGGTTCTCATCGGCGATGAGGCCGTCGAAGAACCCGCCGAGCGGGTTCATGTAGAAGAAGAAGGCGTTCCGGCGGTCGTAGAAGGTGTCGAGGACGACCGCCAGGTTCTCGTTGTTGAAGATCCCGAAGTTGTCCCGCCGCATCTCGGTCGCCACCATGCGGTCGGGCTGGCTGTCCCAGCACCGCCCGGCGATGTAGACCGCCTCGTCGTCGTAGAAGACCCAGACGTCGGTCGGTTCGGTGGCGGGCTCGCCTTCGAGCGGCAGCGCCTGGATGAAATCGCCCACGCCGGGAACCCGATCGTAGATGGCGTCGTCCAGGCGGCCGTCGAAATCGAGCGGCTCGGTGAGGCGGGTGGCGCGCATGGTGGCGCCCCCGGAGTCGTCGCGCCGCACCATCTCGGGAAGCTCGGGGGGCGCGGGGCCGCGCACCACGGAGGCCGGCGCTGGCGCCGAACCCTGACTATCCTGGCGTTCCGCGAGTTCTGCGGACTGCGCCCACAGCGCACCCGGAACGATCAGAGCGACGCCGGCAAGGAGCCGGAACGCGGAGCGGGCCAACACAGGGACTCGGAAGTCCCGGAACTCTACGCCGCCAGCGCCGCTCAGAAACGGAACAAACGCGTGAACTTGACGATCAGGGCCTGCGTGTTCAGTTCGGGATATCCCGGCGCCAGCGTGTCGCGGAGCGAGTTGTAGACGACGTAGAAGTCGCTCCCCGGCTCGTACTCCCAGCGGAACCGGACGTTCGTGGAAAAGCTGTTCGCGGCGGTGTTGTACTGGAGGAAGGCCGCGAGAAAACTGCGCGGCGAAAGGGTGTAGTTGATGCGGGAGGCGATCAGGCTGGTGTCGTAATCGCCGGCCGGGAGGTCGATCCAGTTCATCGACACGATGGGCTCGAGGGAGAACTGGGACGTCACCTCCACGCGTCCGCGCCACGCCGCCTCGCGGCGGGTCCCCGAGAAGAATCCCCCCTGCTGGTAGGCGAAGTTGCCCGAGATGGGACGGTGCGGCCCCGCCTGGTAGCTGATCCGCACGTAGTCAAAGTCGTAGGCGCCCACTCCCACGCCGATCCCTCCGTCCCGGTCCAGCAGGAACTCCTCGCTCAGGACCTCCCGGTTGCGGGTGGCGTCGAGGTTCAGCCGGTCGCTGTTTTCCATTTCGACCCGCGTCTGCAGCGAGAAGATCCGGGTTTCCAGACTCCCTTCGTTATCGGTGGTGTGGTCGACGCTGCCGGTCCAGCCGATCTTGCGAAGCCACGAGATCGAGTGCGGCCGGGGGCTGAACCGCGCTTCGGCGTAGTTGCGCTGGAAGTCGCGCCGCCGCAGGAACCCGATGCCGGGATCGAAGCCGTCCCCGACCACGAGCCGCTCCGTCTTGAGGCCGTAACGGTCGCCGTTGTAGTCGAACTGGCCCAGATAGCTCATCCCGGTTTCGTCCTCGAGTTCGTTCTGCGTCCAGGCGGCGTAGGACTGGATGGTGAGGTGCTCGAAGAACCCGAACTGGGCGTCCATCCCGTAGGCGAAGTTCCGTCCCAGGCCGCTCGGCGTGTGGGAGCGGTAGGTGCCCATCACGCCCACCGTGCTGCGGTTCAGGATGTCGCGCTTCAGCCGCAGGACCGAGAAGTCGGTGTCCGGGGCGCCTGCGGCGTCGCTCGCTCCGCTCCGGATCGCGAGCGCCCCCACGTTGTAGTCGCCGAGTTTTCCGGTTACCCGCCCGCCGCCGAGGATCGGCACCACCTGGCCGCCGGCGATCCCGATCTGGCGGCTGAAGAAGAGCACCGGGGTGCTGCTCGGCGGGCCGAAGCTGCGCGTGGATCCGGAGGGCGGCGCCCGCGACCCGGTGCCGAAACCGAAGATCCCCTGCCCCTCCAGGAAGAACTCGCGCTTTTCGGGAAAAAAGAGGCTGAAGCGGGTGAGGTTGATCTGCTGGGCGTCCGCCTCCACCTGGGCGAAATCGGTGTTCCAGGTGAGGTCGGCGGTGAGCCCGCTGGTGATCCCCACCTTGGCGTCCACCCCGTAGTCGCCGCCGTACTCCCGCTCCAGCCCGCCAGCGCCCGCGCGGACCCCGGCGCCGTCGCCGATGACGTAGGGCTTGACCTCGACAGTTCGGGAGCTCGCCGGGGCTTCGAGGCCCACGAGGGTGCCCGCCGAGCTGACCTTGGTCATCGCCCGCGGCCCCATGGCGGCGGGAAGCTGGGTCAAATAGGAGTATTCGTTCTTCCAGCGCACGATGCGGCGGAAGTTGATCCCCCAGACCTGGGAACCGCCGCTCGCGTAGCGCAGGGTCTTGAAGGGGATCGCCATCTCCACGGTCCAGCCGTTTTCGAACCGGGCCGCCCGCGAGTCCCAGACCGCGGTCCAGTCGCGGTTCACGTCCCACTCGTCCACGATCAGGCCGTCGAAGAAGCCGCCGATCGGGTTCATGTAGAAGAAGAAAGCATTCCGCCGGTCGTAGAAGGTGTCGAGGATGAGGCCGAAGTTCTCGTTGTTGTGGATGCCGAAGTGGTCGCGCCGCATCTCGCTGGCCAGCATCCGGTCCGGCTGGGAGTCCCAGCAGCGGCCGGCCACGTAGAGGGTGTCGTCGTCGTAGAAGATCCAGACTTCGGTGGACTCGGTAGCGGGCTCGCCCTCGAGCGGCAGCGCCTGAATGAAACCGCCCACCCCGGGCACCCGGTCGTAGATGGCGTCGTCGAGGCGGCCGTCGAAGTCGAGCGGCTCGGTGAGGCGCGTGGCGCGCATGGTGGCGCCGCCGGCGTCGTCGCGCCGGACCATCTCGGGAAGCTCGGGAGGCGCGGGGCCGCGGACCGCGGTCGCGGCCGCCGGCGCCGTGCCCTGTCCCCGCTGGCGTTCCCCGGCGTCTCCGGACTGTCCCCACGAAGCGGCCGGTATGGCCAGCGCGGCGCCGGCGGCGAGGAACAGGGACAGGGAGCGGGTCAAGATCAAGAGACTCTATGGCGGCGCGTCAGAAACGGAAGAGACGAGTGAACTTGACGATGAACGACTGGGTATCGAGTTCGGGGTACCCGGGCATCAGGGTGTCCCGGAGCGAGTTGTAGACGAGATAGAAGTCGCTGCCCGGCTGGTACTCCCAGCGGAACCGGACGTTCGTCGAGAGGCTGTCCGCGGCGCTGTTGTACTGCAGGAACGCGGCGAGAAAGCTCCGGGGAGAAAGGTTGTAGTTGAGCCGTGCGGCAACCAGCCGGGTGTCGTACACCCCGCCGGGGAGGGTGATCCAGTTGAGGGAGACGGTCGGTTCCACGATGAAGTGGGGAATGACCTCGAGCCGGCCGCGCCAGGCGAGTTCGCGCCTCGTTCCCGAGAAGAACCCGCCCTGCTGGTAGGCGAATGTTCCCGAGACCGGCCGCTGGGGCCCGGCCCGGTAACTGAGGCGGGCGGTTTCGAAGTCATGGGGGCCGGTGGCCACCGCGAGGTCGTCCGTCAGCCGGAACTCCTCGTGGAGCACTTCCCGGTTCCGCGCCAACTGGAACTGGAGGCTGTCTCCGTTCTCCAGCTCGGCGTCGGACCGGAGGGCCAGGATCCGGGTCTCGAGACTCCCGTCGGTGTCGGTGGTGTAGTCGAGGCTGCCGGTGCCGCCGATCTTCCGCAGCCAGGCGATCGAGCGGGGCCGGGGGCTGAAGCGCGCCTCCGCGTAGTTGCGCTCGAAGTCCCGTCGCCGCAGGAAGCCGATCCCGGGATCGAAGCCCTCGCCGACCACCAGCCGCTCGAGCTGGAGCCCGTAGCGGTCGGCCTGGTAGTCGAACTGGCCGCGGTAGCTCATGCCGGTCCGCTCCTCGTGTTCGTTCTTCGTCCACGCCGCGTAGCTGCGGATGTCGAGGTTCTCGTAGAACCCGAAGCGCGCGTCCACCCCGTAGGCGGCGTTGCTCCCCAGACCGCCTCCCGCGTCCGAGCGGTAGGTCCCCATCATCCCGACGGTGCTGCGGCCGAGGATGTCCCGCTTCAGCCGGATTACCGAGAAGTCGGTTTTCGGGGCGCCCGCGGCGGCGTTCGCGCCGGACCGCATGGCCAGCGCGCCGACGCCGAAGTCACCGAGCTTCCCCGTCACCCGGCCGCCGCCGCGGATGGGCACCAACTGGTTCCCGGCGATCCCGATCCGGCGGCTGAAGAAGAGGAGCGGGACGCTGCTCGGTGCTCCGAATCTGCCGGCCGAGGCGCGCGGAGTCCGCTCCGAGGTCCCGAAGGCGAACAGTCCCTGCCCTTCCAGAAAGAACTCCCGCTTTTCGGGGAAGAAGAGGCTGAACCGGGTCAGGTTGATCTGCTGGGCGTCCGCCTCGACCTGCGCGAAATCGGTGTTCCAGGTCACGTCGGCGGTGAGCCCGCTGGTGATTCCGACCTTGGCGTCCACCCCGAAGTCGGATCCGAACTCCCGCTCGAACGGGACGTCCTCCATCTGTGTCCCGGCGGCATCGCCGGTGAGGTATGGCTTCACCTCGATGGTCCGGGAGCTGGGCGGCGCCTCGAGGCCGACCAGGGTCGCGTAGGAACTCACCTTGGTGATCGACCAGATCCCGAGGGCGGCCGGCAGCTGCGTCAGGTAGGAGATTTCGTTCTTCCAGCGGACGACCCGGCGGAAGTTGATGCCCCAGACCTGAGGGCCTCCGGCGGCGTAGCGGAGGGTCTTGAACGGAAACCGCAGTTCGGTCGTCCAGCCGTCCTCGAACCAGGCGGTCCGGGAGTCCCACACCGCGGTCCAGTCCCGGTTGAAGTTGCGCTCGTCGGTGATGAGGCCGTCGAAGAACCCGCCGAGGGGGTTCAGGTAGAAGATGAAGGCGTTTCGGCGGTCGTAGAAGGTGTCGAAGGTGACGGCCAAGTGCTGGTTGAGCCAGATGCTCCCGTGGTCGCGCCGGAGTTCGTTGGCCACGATCCGGTGGGGCTGGGTGTCCCAGCAGCGTCCGGCGATGTAGATCGCCTCGTCGTCGAAGAAGACCCAGACCTCGGTCTTTTCGGTGGCCGGCGCGCCTTCGAGCGGCTCGGTCTGGATGAAATCGCTGATTCCGGGGACCCGGTCGTAGATCGCCTCGTCGAGGCGTCCGTCGAAGTCGAGCGGCTCCTCGAGCCGAACGGCCCGGATGGTGGCGCCGCCCTGGTCGTCGCGCCGGATCATCGCCGGCGGGTCGGGCGGCAGCGGACCGTGGATCACGGGAGCCGTCGCCGGTTGCTCCTCCTGAGCGCCGGTGGCGTGCCCTGACAACCCCGCGGCCGGGGCCGAGATCAGCCCGACGGCCAGAGCGCTGCCGGCCACCGCACGGCTCACGAAACGTCCGAGCAGCAAAGGAGACACGCAAGCGACGCGCTGGAACCCCTTGGCAGTTCTCGACACGGCCGACAGCATCCCTTCGTCTTCCTCATCACCTGATAGCGGGGATACCGGCCTGAAGCGACCCCGGCCACTGCCCCCGCCCCGTTCCATAGAGTACTCCTCGTGCGCATCCGGCAATCTGTTTTCGTAGTTGCCCTGGCGGCGACCGGGCTGGCTGCCTGGGCCTGCGGCGGAGGGGACTCCACCGTTCCCTCGCCTGCCACGCCCGCTCCCGCTCCACCGGCACCCGCGCCCGCTCCACCGCCGACCGAACCCATCGACCCCAACGACTGGACAGCAGTGGCGATCGCCAACCTGACCCTGGGTTACACCGGGGTCCAGGGGGTCTGGACGGGCTTCGACCCCGGCGAGCATCCATCGGTTGTCCCCTACAAGTCCGACCGGGGAGAGGTCGAATCGGCGCTGGCCATCAACTTCCCCTCTCCCGAAAGACTGGGCGACGCAACCGGTTTGAGCCCCAGCGCGCCCTTCAGGTCGCTGCACCGGATTGCCGGCGTGAATGCCGACACGAAGGCCACGCTCAGCGAAATACGGTATTTCGACTTCAACGCCGCCCTGGGCGGCGTCGATTCGTTCGTGATGGTCGCCGACGAAGGCGATGCTTTTTTGGACCCCTCCAGGTTGGAATGGACCTCCACCTTCATCCACGAGATGTTCCATCGGTATCAATCTGCGCGGTGGGCTCCCCGCCGAGAATCCCAGGACTGGGAAAACTATGCCCTCGACGCCGACAACATCGCCTTGGCGACGCTGGAGGAGCGAGCGCTCAGGGAGGCCGTCACGTCGGGTGATCGCGCAACCCGCGAGACGGCGGCCCGCCGGTTCGCGGCCATCCGCAGGACCCGCTTTCTGGCCGACGGACGGGTCGTACTGGACAACGACCAGGAGCGACGCGAGGGCACCGCCCGTTACGTCGAACACCGTATGGCCGGCGACGACACTCGGTTCCATTACCACGTCGGGAACTACGAAGCCGGCCTCATCGGCGACCCGGACGCGCTCCTGCAGCGGGGACTGGGGATCAAGGAACACTACGCTTTCGGTCGGTTCTACGCGACCGGCGCCGCGGTCCTGCGTGCGCTCGATCTGCTGGGGGCGGCAGGCGCGGACAGGAGCGTCGAGAGAGGGAGATCCCCGGCATACGTCCTCATCGAACACATCGGGGAAAGCGAGTCCGACCCGTCAGGCCTGGTCGCGGACGCCCGCGCCGCCTACGACCCCGATAACGAGTTGCCCGCCGCCGCCGAGCGGGCTGCCGCCGTCGCCGCCAAGGAAGGGCCCCTGTTCCCGAGGTGAAACAGACTCGGCGATTGGCCCGGCGGGGGCGACCTCGCTACCGGCGCTCGAACTAGCCCGTATATCTCATAGTCAAGCGTGAAGGGGGGGGATTTGTACTTTCCAAG
>JAPPGX010000108.1 GCA_028877265.1 Acidobacteriota bacterium | reverse complement strand
CTTCTTCGGGATGACCGCCGGGAGCGGCGAGCACTACACGATGGGCCGCCGGGTGGGGAACATCGGAATGACGGTCGGCCGGACCGACATCAAGTACTGACGGCTCCGCGCCGCGCGAGATCTACCCGGGCTCTCCCATCCGGCGCGCCTGGGGATCGGACGGGAAGAACCCGATCGACTTCCACGAGACCAGCAGCAGCGCCGCGGCGAAGGCGGTCAGCGCGAGGCCCGGCATCCATACGGCGCCGGCGGCGACCCACAGCGGCAGTGTCGTGAGGATCGCGATCTCGATCACGGCGATCGGGAGGTACGCCACACCGTAGTCGTCGAGCGTTCCGGACTTCCGGTGGGGATCCACGACCCGCAGCAGCGCGATCCCCATCCCGACCACACCGGTGGCGTAACCGAACGTGAACAGGCCCCGCTCGAACCAGTAGTTGCGGAAGGTCCGGCGGGCGATCCACCAGGTGATGAGGGCCGCGTGGGCGAAGCCGAACACGGACATCACGAGGATGGGCGCCGCGTACGCCGCCACCGTCGAGAGTGGGATCGAGGCGACCCCGAAGGCCACCAGGAAGTCCGAGACGGAGGATCCGATGCGCGCCATCGTGGCCCGGTCCACGTTCCGGCCGACGCCCAGCCGGTTGAGCGCGCCCTGGAGCAGCGCGCCGGCGATGACGGCCAGCGCGAACATGGGGAGGGCGGTGAAGAGCCCACCCGCCGACCCGAGCGCCCAGCTGGCGGCGTGGGCGGCTCCGTAGGCGGCCAGGACGAGTCCGAAGTGCCAGGAGAGGGTGTCGAGGGCCAGCGGGCTGACGGTTTCCTTCACGGCGTCCCGCGCGTCTTCCGGTGCGATCAGGCCCCGCCGCTGGTCTTCGGGAAGTTCGTGCGGGCTGGAGACGAGGCGGGTCCAACCCGCCCGCGTGGCGAGGTTGATCGCGGCGACGCCACCGAACACCGCCGCCAGGAGCCCGATGGTGGCGAAGGTGTAGCCGACGGGGAGTGCGTCCGCGTATCCCTGCTCGGCGAGAACGGAGCCGATGGCGGTGGCGGTGCCGTGCCCGCCGACGAACCCGCCGGGAAGCATCAGGGCGAAGGGCCCGCCCACCTCGGGAAACAGCGGAATCAGGACCGCGCCCGCGAACAGGAGCGCGAGCCCGAACTGACCGACCCAGGCCGAGAGGTTGTAGAAGAAGGTGTCTCCGACGTCGCGGAGCATCGCCCGGAAGCGCGGCGCATTCGGGCGCCAGCCCATGAAGAGGGTGCCGAACAGCACCACGATCAGCTCGCCCGGGTAGCGGCCCATCACCGGGGCGCCGGCCGCGTCCCGCGCGAAGGGGAGGAGATCCGCGCCCTCGGGTCCCGCGGCGAGCCCGATCAGCCCCGCCAGGATCGGCGTGGGCAGGAAGATGGCCTGGAAGAGCCGCACCCACGTCCGCAGGAGGTGCGCGAAGACCAGCAGCCCGGAGATCAGGGCGAAATCGAGCAGCAGCTCCGTCACCAATCCCGTTGCACCCCTCAGTAGCCGAGCAGGTTCGGCAGGAAGAGCACCACGCCCGGCAGGAACGCGATGACCAGGGTGAGCGCCAGCATGAGCGCCAGGTAGGGCCAGAGCGGGCGGGCGACCTTGGCGGGTTCGACTCCTCCCACCGAGCAGGCCACCAGCAGGCTCACCCCCACGGGCGGGAGGAAGACGGAGATCCCCTGGGTCGCCACGATGACGGCGCCGAAGTGCACGGGATCGATCCCGAGCTGGCGCGCGATGGGCAGCAGGATCGGCGTGAGCATGACGACCGCGGGCACGCCCTCGAGGATGGCGCCGAGCGGCAGGAACACCAGGATCGTGAGGATCAGGAAGCCGGCCGCGCCGCCGCCGAGTCCTACCACCGACGACGCGAGCGCCTGGGGCACTGCCTCGACGGCGAGGACCCAGCCCAGCAGGCGCGCGGCGCCCACCACGAAGAGCACCATCCCCGAGACCACCGCGGTCTGGACGACCTTGTCCCAGAGCCCCCGGGCGGTCAGTGACCGGTAGACCGGCCCGGCCAGCAGCAGCGCGTAGGCGACGGCGACCGCTGCCGCCTCGGTGGGGGTGAAGAGGCCGAAGCGGATCCCGCCCAGGATGACAACGATCATGAAGAGCGGGAGTACGGCGTCGGTCCCCGCGCGGCGGACCTCCGCGAAGGATGCGCGCTCGCCGGCCGGCCATCCCTGCCGCCGGGCCTGCCACCCGATCTGGATCATCAGGCCGGCGGCGATGAGGAGCGCGGGGACGATGGAGGCGACGAAGAGGGCGCCGATGGAGACGCCCCCGATGACGCCGTAGATGACCATCACGATGGCCGGCGGAATCAGGATTCCCATCCCGCAGGCGGCGGAGACGATCGCGGTGGAGCGCTCCCGGCTGTATCCGTTCGCGGTGAGCTGGGGGACCATGATGCCCCCGATGGCGGCCGCGTCCGCGGACGTGGAGCCCGAGACTCCCGAGAAGAACATCTCGGCCATGATGACTACCTGCCCGAGCCCCCCGGGGAGGTGTCCCACCAGCGAGCGCGCGAGCGTCACCAGCCGGCGGCTGATCCCGCCGACGTCCATGAGGAAGCCGGCCAGGATGAAGAGCGGCACCGCGAGCATCGGGAAGGAGTCCATCCCCGCGACGATCTGCTGCGGGATGAGGACGAGCGGCAGGTCCGCCGCCACGATGGCGATGACGGCGGCGGTGGCGAGCGCGAAGCCGATGGGCACCGCGGCCACGACCAGCGCGCCGAAGGCGCCGAGGAGGAGGCCGCCCATCAGCCGTGCTCCCCGCCGCCGCCCGCTCCCCCGGCCAGCAGATGGATCGCCATCAGCAGCCCCGATACCGGCGCCGCCGCGTAGACGAGCGCGATCGGCAGGTCCAGCGCCGCGGAGCGCTCGCCCAGCGTGAGGTCCATGAGGGCGATCCCGGTGCCGATGAGCAGGAGCGAGAACGCCAGCACGACCGCCCAGGCGGTGCGCTCCACTGCGCGCCGCGCCCGCGGCGCCAGTTTCTTCGTGACCTGGTCGAAGCCGAAGTGGGCACGGTGCTCCACCGCCAGCGAGGCCCCGAGCAGCGACACCCAGATGAAGGCGAAGCGCGAGAGTTCCTCGCTCCAGGGGTTCGGGGTAGCGAAGAGGTAGCGCATCAGGACCTGGAGGAGAACCACGGCGCAGACGGTGACGACCAGGGCGCCCGCGGCCCAGGTCTCGGCCGCGACGAGGACCCGGTTGACTGCCCGGAGCCGGGTCATTGGCTCACCCCATCCGCAGCGGTCCGTGCCGCCTCCTCCACCAGCCGGGCGATCAGCCCCTCGCCGTCCGGCAGCCGGGCCGCCAGTTCGTCCCAGATCCGCGGTCGGACGGAGGGTGCGAACGGCGCCAGGTCGGGACGCGAGATCTCTACGCCGTTCGCGCGCATCTCCGCGACCGCGTCCGCCTCCATGCGGCGGGCGACCTCGCTCTGGTAGGTGAGCGCGTCCGCCGCCGAGCGGTCCACAAGATCCCGGATGTCCGGCGGCAGCGAACGGTAGAACGGCTCGTTCACGAGCAGCGTGATCGGGTTGTAGGTGATGGAGGTGAAGCTGTAGAACTTCGCCACCTCGTAGAGCCGGCTGCTCACGAACCCGATGGCGTTCGCCTCGCCGCCGTCGATCACCCCCTGCTGGAGCGCCGAATAGACCTCGCCGTAGTTCATGGGGGTCGCCTGGACGCCCAGCGCGGAGTAGGCGGCGAGGTAGGTTGCGTTCTGGAGGACCCGCAGCTTGAGGCCGGCGAGGTCCGGGGGCGCCTCGACGGGTCCCCGCCGGTTGTAGACGTGGCGGAACCCGTAGTCGAGGAACCCGAGCGAGCGGACCCCGGTGCGCTCGAGGAGGAGGTCCCGCCACCAGTCCCCGGCGGGGCCCTGCATCACCCGGAGCCCGTGGTCCCGGGTCTCGAAGAGGAACGGGAGGTCGAAAACCTGGGTCTCGGGCACCCAGCCGGAGAGCACGGGGGTGCCGGTGATCGCCACCTGCACCGCGCCGGCCTGGATCTGCTCGAAGGCCACCCGCTCGCCGCCGAGCTGTCCCGACGGATAGATGACGACCCGGAAGCGCCCGCCGGTGCGCTCGTCCATGAGGTCCCGGAAGCGCTCCGCCATGAGGTGGAACTCCGAACTCGTGGAGAGGACGTGGGAGAAGCGGACGGTCCAGGTGGGCGGGTCGGGTGCGGGGCCGCCGCACGACAGCGCGAGGAGCGCCGCCAGCGACCCGAACCTACGCACCCCAGATCGTCTGGCCGGCGTCGATGAACAGGCTGGCGCCGGTCACGAGGCGCGACTCGTCGTTCGACGCGAGGTACACCACCGCCGCCACCAGGTCGTCGGGGACGCCGATCTCGCCGAGCGGGATGCGGGCGAGCCGGCGCTTCCGGAAATCCTCCCGCGCGATGTCGGCCCGGTTCATGTCGGTCTCGATCAGGCCCGGGGCGATGGCGTTCACCCGGATCTTGTGCGCCGCGAGTTCGAGCGCGAGCTGCTTGGTGAGCATCTCGACCCCCGCCTTCGACACGCAGTAGTGGGTGAGGTTTGGGGCGGCCACGGCCTGTCCGGCGGAGGACACGTTGACGATCGCGCCCGGCGTCCCGTCCTCGATCATGCGGCGGGCGACCGCCTGGCCGACCAGGAAGTAGCCCTTCAGGTTGACGTCCAGGATGGCGTCCCACTCCTCCTCGCTGATCTCGAGGAGGGGGGTCCGCTTCAGGACCCCGGCGTTGTTCACCAGGATGTCGAGGCCGCCCAGGAAGCCGTGTGCCTCCGCGACGAAGCGCTCGACATCCGCCTGGGAGTCGGTCGAACCCTGGACGGCGACGGCCCGCCGCCCCAGCGCCTCGATCTCGCGGACGGCGCTCTCGGCGTCCGCGCCGCTGCCGCGGTAGCCCACCGCCACGTCCGCCCCCTCCCGGGCGAGTCCGAGGGCGATGCCCCGGCCGATGCTGCGGGAGCCGCCGGTGACGAGGGCGCGCTTGCCTTCAAGACGCATGGGGGACGGCGGTCCCACGGTATGAGACGGCCAGCGGCCTAACGTAAGTGCACTGGCCGCGTTTTGCAATGCGGCCGGACCTTTGCTGCCGTCCGCCCTTCGGGGAGAGTCCTTGCCTACCGCGCCCCGATCGCCGCGAGCCCCGCCTGAAGTCGCCGTTCGGCCTCCGCGTCGTCGGCGAAGCGGAGCAGCCCCCGCCGGAGCAGCCGTCGCGCTTCGGCGGGGTTGCCGCCCTCCCGGAAGACGCGCGCCACCAGCAGGTGACGCTCCGGGTCTTCGGGGACCTCGATCAGAAAGCGCTGCGCGGCCCGCACCGCCAGCCCCAAGTCCCGGTTCCGGAGCGCGTGGTTCACGAACGCGGCCACCGCGGCGAAGTCGTCGGGCCGCAGTTCGGCTTCGGCGAGCAGCCGTGTGGACTCGGCGTCCACCGCGTTGCGCCGCTCGAACTCGGCGAACAGGGGCCCCGCTTCCTCCGGCCTTCCGGTCCGGGCAAGCAACTGGGCGAGGCGGAAGCGCGCCTCGTTGATCGCGTCATCTGCGGCGAGCGCCCGGCGGAACGCTCCCTCGGCTTCCTGCGGGCGTCCGGCATCCTGGTGGGCCTGGGCCAGCGCGAGCCGGGCCAGGGCGTTGTCCGGCTCGGCCGCGAGGATCGCTTCGAGGATCGGGAGGGCCTCCGTGGACCGCCCGAGTTTCACCAGGATCCGGGCCAGCCGCAGCGCCGCCGGTCCGCCGGGGCCGGTCGCGTCCACCAGCGGGCGAAGCATCGCGAGCGCCTCGCTTCCCCGGCCGCCACTGTCCAGGAGCTCGGCCCGGAGCAGGAGCGCCGCCGGATTCTGCGGGTCGCGGCGCAGCAGCGCGTCCGTCACCGCGGCGGCTTCGTCGAAACGGCTGGACCGGGCCAGGATCACGGCCCGCGCGTAGGCCGCCCTCGGGTCGGTGGGGTGGCGTTCGAACCGGGCCAGGGCGCGCTTGTCGGCATGCAGCTCCATGAACAGCCAGCCGGCCTCGACGTCCGCGAGGGAGTCTCCCGGCGGCCTCGCCCGCGCGCCACGGTCGAAAGCCTCCAGCGCGTCGAGCGGCCGGAAACCCCGCCGCAGCAGCACGCCGGCCGCGATCCAGCCGTCGGGACCCAACTCGCCGGCGCGTCGGAACACGGCCTCGACAACGTCCGGATGCGGCGCTGCGGCGCGGGCCAGGTTCCACAGGACGTCCCGTCCCTCGGGGGACTGCGGATCGGCGGCGAAGCTCTCGGCGAGCGGCGCGACGGCCGCCGCGGCCTCTCCGGCGGCCAACGCGCGGCGCGCCTCGGTGAGCGGCTGTCCGGATAAGGACTGCGGGCCGAGCGCAACCCCGGCAACCAGCACGAACCCCCATGCCGTCAGCAGGGGCGCCCGACACATTTTTGCTCGATGACCAGCCACAGAATACTCTCCAACGATGCGGGATCGGCTCGGACCAGCTTGGACGGTTTCGGCCATGAGGCCCGCGGTTCGTGCGGCCCTCGTCGGCTTCCTCGTCTGCGCGTCCATCTCCGCGGCGGCCCAGGAGCAGGAGGCGGCCGGCCCGTCCTTTCCCTCCGACGACCCGGTGATCCGGGCGATCTGGGAAGAGGGCGTCGAGCGCTCCCAGGTGATGGAACTCGGCCAGGTGATGATGGACGTGATCGGGCCGCGCCTCACCGGCTCGCCGGGAATGGCCGCCGCCAACGACTGGGCGGTGGAGAAGTTCGAGGAGTGGGGCATCGAGGCGTACCAGGAGCAGTACGGGACCTGGCGGGGATGGGAGCGGGGGATCAGCCACATCGACCTCGTCGCGCCGCGGGTGCGGACGCTGGAGGGCATGGCGGCCGCCTGGAGCCCGGCCACCGGCGGGCCGGTCGAGGCGGGCGTGGTGATCCTTGCCGACGCGGACACCCCCGAGGCGTTCGAGGCGTGGCTTCCCGAAGCGCGCGGGAAGTTCGTGCTCATCTCGCCGCCGGTGGCGAGCTGCCGCCCTCAGGACAACCTGGAGTGGTTCGCCCGGCCCGAGACGCTCGCCCGCATGGCCGGGGAACGGGAGCGCCTGGTCGAGGACTGGGGCGACCGCTACGAGAGCGCGGGAATCGAGCGGCGCAACCTGCCGGAAGCACTGGACGCCGCCGGGGCGGCCGGGATCATCCGGTCGGAGTGGTCCGAGGGCTGGGGCGTCATCAAGGTCTTCGGGACCAACCTGGAGCGGACCCCGGTGCTGGACCTGAGCTGCGAGGCCTACGGGCTCGTCTTCCGGCTGGCCGAGAACGGCCAGGAGCCGGTGCTGCGGGTGGACGCGCAGGCCGAGTTCCTCGGCGAGGTGCCGGTCTCCACCGCCTTCGCGAAGATCCCGGGGAGCGCGGAACCCGAGGAGTTCGTGATCCTCGGAGGCCACTACGACTCCTGGGACGGTTCCTCCGGGGCGCTCGACAACGGCACCGGCGCGGTCGCCATCATGGAGGCGATGCGCATCCTGAAGGCGGCGGTCCCGAACCCCCGCCGCACCATCCTCGGCGCGCTCTGGAACGGCGAGGAGCAGGGCCTCAACGGATCGCGCGCCTTCGTGGAGGACCACCCCGAGATCCTCGAGCGCACCCACACGGTGTTCAACATCGATCACGGGACCGGGCCGGTCACCTTCATCCCGATGCAGGGGTTCGCGGGGGCGGCAGGCCGCTTCGGCGAGTGGCTGGCGAAGATCCCGAGCGAGCTGTCGGATCTGGTGACGCTGGAGATTCCGGGGATGCCCGAAGCCGGCGGGACGGACCACGCGTCCTTCCTGTGCGCCGGGGTGCCGGCGTTCAGCTTCCATGTGGGCGAGGGCCTCGACGACCCCGCGATCGCGAACCGCTGGGACACGAGCGTCTACACCTGGCACACCAACCGGGACAGCTTCGACAAGATCGTCTTCGAAGACCTGCGCGACGACGCGCTGATGACGGCGCTGTTCGCCTACCTGGCGTCGGAGGACACCGAGCCGATGCCCCGGGACCGGCGGGCGATGCCGGAGGGCGAGGCGTGGCCGGAGTGCCGCCCGCCGGAGCGCAGCTCGGAGGAAGACGGGCGATAGGTTCGTCGCGCGGCCGCTAGTCGGGCTCGACTTCCTCCCGCATCCACTCCGGGATGTCGCGGCGGCTGTGGAGGACCCGCCAGACGTCGATGCGACTACCGCCCCCCATATAGAAGACGAGAAAGGGGAAACGCTTGAGCGGCCAGGAGCGCAGTCCCGGCAGGTTCAGTTCGTGTCCGTAGTGTGGCGATCCGGATTCCGGATGCGCGGCAATGTGGCGGAACGCACCTTCCAGCGCATCGATGAAGCCGAGGGCGACCTTCACGCTGCCCTCCTTCTGGTAGTGAGCGGACGCCTCGTCCACATCCCGTCGGGCCACGGCCCGGAGGACGACGGGCTTCGGCGTCACGTCGTCGAGGGTGGACGGACTCGGGCGCGAAGGTTCTGGAAATAAGTTGTATCGGCAGTAGTCGAAGGAGCCGATTCTCCACCTGCGAGCAACAGGCTTCTGAGGTGCTGGCGGTCCTGATCGCGACGGATCAGCTCGCGAACGTAGGCACTACTGGTCCCAAATCCCCGGTTCGCCACCTGCTCGTCGACGAAGGATCGGAGGGGCGCGGGGAGCGAGATGTTCATCGTGCTCACACGGCCAGAATAGCGACGTTGACAAAAATTGGCAAACAAGAGCCCGTGGGAGAATCGTCCGGACTTGGGAACGGGAAAGCCAATGAGAATCCTCGTCTTCGCCGGCGCGGTCACGGCCCTGGCGTCGTCGGGCGGCGCCCAGCCCGCGAACCCGCTCCAGATCCAGGAGCATCAGCTCGACAACGGCTTCATGATCCTGCTCGCCGAGGACCACCGCCGGCCGCGGGTGGCCGCCAACCTGTGGGTGCGGGTCGGCTCGATGATCGAACCGGTGGGGCAGCACGGCATCGTCCACTTCCTCGAGCACGTCATCCACCAGGGGACGACCACCGTCGGCACCCGCGATCTGGCCGCGGAGCTGCCCATCCTCCAGGAGATCCACGACACCGAGCAGGAACTCATCGCGCTCCGCAACCGCGAGCGCAACCGGCTCCGGGAGCGGGCCGTGTTCTACGACGAGCTCGACTGGCCCATGACGCCCGAGATGGAGGCCCTGCGGCAGCGGCTCTACGAACTCGAGGACCAGGACGACGAGTACCGCGACTTCTGGACCTCCTACAAGTGGTACATGCAGAGCGGCGGCTACGTGCGGCACACGGACCCGGTGCCGGCGAGCACCGAGCAGGACTACATGGAGATGAACATGGCGCTCCCGCCCGAGCACCTGGAACTCTTCTTCCGGCTCGAGGCGGACCGGCTGGTCAACGCGGTCCAGCGGGGCTGGGAGTCGCAGCGCTTCACCGTCGTGGAGCAGATCCTCGGGGGCAAGAGCCGGCCGCAGACCCGCTTCAACGAATCCATCGACGGCGTCACCGCCCAGATCCACCCGGTCTTCGTCCCCGACGGCGGGCACATCCGCGACTTCGGGAACTTCACCCGGGACGCGACGTACCGCATCTACGACGACTATTTCGTCCCCAACAACGCGACGCTGGTGCTGGTGGGCGACGTGACGATGGACGAGGTTCTGCCGCTTGCGGAGCGCTACTTCGGCGTGCTGCCCCGCGGGCCCGAGCCCCCGCTCGATCTGGACGTCGAGGCCGAGCCGATGCCCACCGGATCCATCCGGCTCGACTGGACCGAGCCGCTCTCGCCGCAGGTCCACCTGCGCTACCGCGTTCCGGGGATGGGCCACCCCGACCGGCCCGTGTTCGATCTCATCGCCGCCGTTCTGAGTGGTCCGCATGGGATGGCCGGCCAGGCGCTCGCGGAACGGAGGGTTTCCGCCTCGGTCGCGGCCGACTTCCGGGTCATCCACACCTACCGCTTCGGGTCGCCGGGGGCGTTCAACCTGGTGGCGCAAGCGGGAAGCGACGGTGACCTCGCGGCAGTCGAGGGCGCGCTGCTGGATTCGGTCGCCGATCTCCGGGAGGGCCGGATCGACGCCGGCGCCTTCGCGCGGGCGAAGAAACGCCTCCGCGTCGAGTGGGCCGAGCTCCTCGACAACACCCAGGAGCTCGCCTTCCTGATCGGCCACCACCACACGATGAACCACTGGAGCGTGCTGCCCGAGTTGATCGCGGTCCGGGACACGGCGACGCCGGAGGACGTGCAGCGGGTCGCCGCGGCCTACTTCGTGCCTTCGAACCGGGTGATCGCGACGGCCCGGGCCGAGCCCCCCGAGGGCAGCGGCCCGAGCTGGCTCGACTTCGCGTGGTCGAAGCTGCGGAGGGACGGGCAATGAGCGCCGGGACCGCCGCCAGTTCTCCCGGTGGGGGCCTTCAGACCGGCACGCGCGGCGGCTTGGAACGCCGGCTTCAGCCGGCATGCGGACCGCAGGTCCGCGACGGTGCCGCATTGCTTCCCCTTTCGGTACTGCCGGCTCGGAGCGCCGGCCTCCGGCCGGCATCGCCCGCGGTAGCGGGCGAAATCGCACGGCGCCTCCTCCGCATCGTTGCGGTTTCCGCCGCTCTCACCCTCACCGCCTGCGACACCGACAACACCCTCCCCGGCCGCTCCCGACCCATCTTCGAGCACGACTGGCCGGACCCGGGAGAGGTTCTCGGCGGGCCTTCCGCGTTCATCCCACCGGATCCGGGAGAGGCCCTCTTCGAGGCGTCGAGCGGGGTCCGGGCGTACATCGTGCCCGCGGCAACGGACCCGCTGGTGCGGATCACGGTGGCGCTGCCGCTCGGCCGGCTCCACGAGAGGGAAGGGGAGGCCGGAGCTTCGGCGCTGTTAACCCACCTCCTGACGACGCGCGGCGCTGCGGGCGCGGGGGACCCGCTTTCGCTCCGGCTCGCCGAACTGGGGACGTCACTGAGTGCCGTCGAGACCCTGGATGCGACCCACCTCTCCCTGAACGTGCTGCCGGAGGACTGGCGAGCGGGGCTGGAACTGCTTGTTGGCCTACTCCGGGGTCCGGACCTCGACGCCCGAACGATCCGCGCCTCCCGGGCAGGCGCCGGCTACGCCATGCCGATGGCCGGGATCGTCGGCGCCGGCTACCGCCCCAAGGTCGAATTGGAGCGGTTCGTTCTCGGGTATCCGCTGGCGCCGCCGGAGCCCGGGATGAGCGTCCCGCTGGCTGCAGTGCGGGCGCTGGCAGCCCGGAGCCTGGCCGCCGACCGCGTGGTGTTCGGGATCGGGGGTGCGGTCATCCGCGCCGAGGCGGAAGGGGCGCTGGAATCGGCGACGGATGGATGGGCCGCGAGCGGCGAGCCCGCGCCGGAGCCCGCCGTGATCGAACCCGGCGAGCCATCGAGCCGCTTCCACGCGGTGGACGTCCCGAGCCTCGAGGGCTGGATCGCTATCGGCCGCGTGGTCGGCGCCGTTCCGGAAACGGACCGGGCCCCGCTGGCCGTCCTCAGGTTCATCCTCGCCGAGCGCCTCAACATCGCCGCGCGCGAAAAGCGCGGCCTCGCCAACCGGGACGACTTCGAGGTCCCGGACACGGCATCCGGAACGGGCCTGCTCCTCGTGCGGACGGGCGGGCGTCCGGAGGCGGTGGGTCCCCTCGTCCGCTACAGCCTGGACGAGATCGCGCGGATGCACGATCCGGACACGCCGGTGACCGGGACGGAGGTCGTCCGTGCGCGGGGATGGTTGCTCGGGGCCGCTTGGCAGCGGTCGCTCGAACTCGCGACCGATGCGAGCCGGACCTTCGCGGTCGAGGCGGTGCGCTACGGAAGCGCGGACCGGCTGATGAACTGGCCCGACGCCGTCCGGGCCGTCACGGCCGCGGACGTCGAGCGCGTCGCCCAGGAGTACCTGGACCCGGCGGACTTCACGACCGTGGTGGCGGGGCCGCTCGCGGAGATCAGGGCCGCACGCCATCCGCGTTGGCCAGTGTCGCTGGACGACCTGGAGGCGGAGCTGTCGGGTGAGCAGTAGGAGCCGCACGCGTCGCTGAGCACTGGTGGAGTTGTGCCGTGCACGGCGCGGGGCGCCGCGCGTGCCGGCTAAAGCCGGCGTTCCAAGCCGTACGCGCTGCTGAGGTTGGGTGGGGTTGTGACGTGCGCGGCGCGCCAGTTCTCCCGGTGGGGGGGCGCCGCGGTGCCGGTCTGGAGACCGGCGTTCCAAGCCGTTTCTGCTAGCCCGGGACCCAGTACCAGGTGAGCTTGGCGAGCAGTTCGCGGTAGGACGGCTCCATGCTGTCCGTCCCGAAGGGCTGGCGCTCGTTGTAGACCACGTAAATGTCGCTGCCGGGCCGGTAGTTCCAGCGGAGCTGGACGTTGCCGGAGAAGTTGCCGTCGTCGTCGTTCCACTGCAGGAGGCCCCGGATGAAGGCGTCCGGCGACAGCGCCACCAGTCCGCGCAGCACCACCAGGTTGGTGTTGAAGTCGCCGTTTTCCTGCGGCAGTCGGACCTCGCTCCGCGAGTAGTTCACCTGGAGCCGCACCCGGGGATGCGGCTTGACCGCGACGCCCGGCGAGTACACCCGGAGCCGGCCGTCGAAGAACCCGTTGTTCATCGCGAACAGGTTGAACGAGATGCGGTGGCTCTCCGACGTGCTGGCCATCGTCATGAAGTCCTTCGTCACGTACTGCCCCTCCGCGATCTCCACTCCGTCGCGCAGCTCGAACGACTCGCTGAGCCCTTCGGTGTTGCGGGAGAACGCGAAGAAGAGGTTGCTGCCGTCGTTGAACAGGACGAAAGGACCGAATTGCAGGTTTTCCGTCTGTATCGAACCGTCGGGCTCGGTAATGCGGATGACGTTGGGGCCCACGAAGATCTGCCGGATTCCGAAACGGCCGATCCGCGGGCTCCACGTCCCTTCCACGCGGATCTTCCGGACGCCGGTGCGCGGCACGAACCCCAACTCCGAGCGGAACCCCTCGCCGATGTCCGCGAAGTTCCCGAACAGGTTCCAGCGGTCGTTTCCTGCCTGGCCGTTCAGGCCGAATGCGGACTGCCGCCCCTCGACGCCGGGCGTCGAACTCTGTGCGGCGAACCCGCCGAACGAGGTGGCCTCCGTCGGCGCCCAGGAGAAGTCGGCGGCCCCCACCCGATGCGCTTCACCGCCGGCCTCGGAACGGTCGAGCGCCATCACCCCGATGGAACTGCGCTCCAGCACGTCCCGCCGCAGCCGCAGGGCGGTGAATCCGGTGGCGGGAGACACTCCCTCGAACTCGTGCTGGCGGATATGGAAGGCGCCCACATCGGTGGCCCCCAGCTTGCCGGTGACGCGCGCGCCGCCCAGGATGGGAAGGATCTCGCCGTCCTCGGAGAGCCCGATCCGGCGGCTGAAGAAGAGGAGCGTCTCGGGCGGCTCGAACGACCGGGTCCGTTCCCCCACCTGGAAGACTCCGGCGTTTTCCAGGAAGAACTCACGCTGCTCGGGAAAGAACAGCTCGAAGCGGGTCAGGTTCACCTGCTGCTCGTCCGCCTCCACCTGGGCGAAGTCGGTGTTCACGGTGACGTCGAGATTCAGGTTCGACCCGAGCGACACCTTGGCGTCGAGCCCGAGATCGGCCGTTCCCGCGCGTTCCTCGCCCTCGCCGGTGACTCCGGCCACCCCGAAGGGCTTCAGCTTGATGCGCCCGCCGGGATTCGCGTTCTCCAAGCCATGCATGACCCCGTAGGCCGAGACCCGCCACATGGCGTTGAAGCCCCAGTCGTTATCGATGGGGGCCCAGAAGCTGAGCTCCCGCGTGCGCGCCACCTGACGGCCGAAGTTGACCCCGAACTCGGACGTCCCGCTCGGAAACCGGAGCGTCTCGAAGGGGATCACCATTTCGGTGACCCACCCGTCGTGGGTAAGGCGGGACCCCACCCTCCAGACGCCGTCCCACTCGTTGTTGAGCACCGCGCCCTCGTTCTGGACCAGCCCGTCCTGCCGGGTCCCCACGGCGTTGGTGATGAAGTAGAAGGCGCTCCGGTGGTCGTGGTAGGTGTCGAGGAAGAGGAGGAAGTTGTCGTCGCTCTCGAGGTCGGCGTCCCGGCGGTACTGGCGCGCGACGACCGCGTCCGGGTCGTCGTCCTCCAGCCGGGCGGCGACCAGCAGCGCATCCGGGGTGTACGCGACGAGCACCTCGGTGGCGAAGGTTGGCTCGGCGCCTTCCACCGGCTCGGTCTGGATGAATCCGTCGGCCACGGCCGCGAGCGCCCAGACCTCCTCGTCGAGCCGCCCGTCGGCCACCGGGATCTCCTCCACGAGCGGCACCTCGAGCACCTGGTCGTGATCCTCCTGGGCGAAGCCGTGGCCTGCCAGGCCAAGGATCAGTCCGAAGGTCGCCGTTCCTCCGGCGCGCACACCAGGACCACGCATGACAGGGCGCGAAGTATCTGCGTGTTCTGCGGCCCTAGCCCGGGACCCAGTACCAGGTGAGCTTCGCGAGCAGTTCGCGGTAGGACGGCTCGTCGCTGTCCATCCCGAAGGGCTGGCGCTCGTTGTAGACGACGTAGATGTCGCTCCCCGGGCGGTAGTTCCAGCGGAGCTGGACGTTCCCGGAGAAGTTGCCGTCGTCGTCGTTCCACTGCAGCAGACCCCGGATGAAGGCGTCCGGGGACAGCGCCAGCAGCCCGCGCAGCACCACCAGGTTCGTATTGAAGTCGCCGTTTTCCTGCGGCAGCCGGACCTCGCTCCGCGAGTAGTTCACCTGGAGCCGCACCCGGGGATGCGGGCGGACGGCGAGACCCGGCGAGTACACCCGGAGCCGGCCGTCGAAGAATCCGTTGTTCATCGCGAAGAGGTTGAACGAGACGCGCCGGCTCTGCGAGGTATTGACCATCGTCATGAGGTCGGAGGTCGTGTACTGCCCCTCGTTGATCTCCACGCCGTCGCGCAGCTCGAACGACTCGCTGAGACCCTCGGTGTTGCGGGAGAACTGGACGAAGAACTGGCTGCCGTCGTCGAAGAGGAAGAAGGGCCCGAAGCCGACGTTCTGGGTCTGGATGGACCCGTCGGGCTCGGTGATGCGGATGAGGCCCGGCCCCACGAAGATCTGCCGGATCCCGTAGCGGCCGATCCGCGGGCTCCAGAGCCCCTCCACCCGGACCTTCCGGATCCCGGTGCGGGGCACGAAGCCCAGTTCCGACCGGAAGCCCTCCCCGATGTCGTTGTAGGTCGTGAACAGGTTCCAGCGGTCGTCGCCTACCTGTCCGGTCACTCCGAAGGCGCTCTCCCGTCCCTCGACGCCCGGCGTCGCGCTGCGCGCGGCGTACCCGGTGATGGTGGCCGACTCGTTCGGCGCCCAGGAGAAGTCGGCGGCGCCGACCCGGTGCGAGTCGCCCCCGATCTCCGTCCGGTCGAGCGCCATCACCCCGATGGCACTCCGCTGCAGCACGTCCCGCCGCAGCCGCAGCGCGGTGAACCCGGTGGTCGGCGACACCCCTTCGAACGCCTGCTGGCGGATGTGGAAGGCGCCGACGTCGGTGGCGCCCAGCTTGCCGGTGACGCGCGCCCCGCCGACGATGGGGATGATCTCCCCGTCGTCCGAGAGCCCGATCCGCCGGCTGAAGAACAGGAACATCTCCGGCGGCTCGAAGGGGCGGGTGGTCTCGCCGACCTGGAAGAGGCCGGCGTTCTCGAGGAAGAACTCGCGCTGCTCGGGGAAGAAGAGCTCGAAGCGGGTCAGGTTCACCTGCTGCTCGTCGGCCTCCACCTGCGCGAAGTCGGTGTTCAGGGTCACGTCGAGGTTCAGGTTCGACCCGAGCGACACCTTGGCGTCGAGCCCGAGGTCGGTGGTCCCGTCCCGTTCCTCGCCCTCGCCGGTGATCCCGGCGACCCCGAAGGGCTTCAGCTTGATGCGGCCGCCGGGGTTGGCGTGCTCCATGCCGTGCATCACCCCGTAGGCGGAGACCCGCCACATCGCGTTGAAGCCCCAGTCCACGGAGATCGGCGCCCAGAAGCTGATCTCGCGGGTGCGCGCCACCTGCCGGCCGAAGTTGACCCCGAAATTGCGGGTTCCGCGCGGGAAGCGGAGCGTCTCGAAGGGGATCACCATCTCGGTGGTCCAGCCGTCCTCGGTCCGTCGCGACCCCACCCGCCAGACACCGTCCCACTCGTTGTTGATGGCCGCGCCCTCGTTCTGGACGAGGCCGTCCTGGCGGGTCCCCACCGCGTTCGTGCTGAAGAAGACCGCGCTCCGGTGGTCGTGGTAGGTGTCGAGCACGATGAAGAAGTTGTCGTCGCTCTCGAGGTTGGCGTCGCGCCGGTACTCGCGGGCGACGATCGCCGCGGGGTCGTCGTCCTCCATCCGGGCGCCGACCAGCAGCGCGTCCCGGGTGTAGGCGACGTACACCTCGGTGGCGTAGGTGGGCTCGGCGCCGTCCACCGGCTCGGTCTGGATGAAGCCATCGGCCACCGCGGCGAGCGCCCAGACCTCCTCGTCGAGCCGGCCGTCGGCCACCGGGACCTCCTCCACGAGCGGCACGTTGAGCTCCTGGTCGTGCTCGTGCTCCTCTTGGGCGGAGGCGGGGCCGGCGACCAGCAGCAGGAGCCCGAGGAGAGTAAACAGCCTGTGGTGCAACCCGGGTGAGCGCCGAGAGCGGCGAGGCGCCCGGCTGACAAGGCGCGTGAGGGAGGAATACCGGGTGTATTCCGACCGAAACGCAACGCAGAGCGCCGCCAGGCGGCGCGGTTCAGGCGGGATGCATCGCCGCTCGAACGCCGCCTGGGTTGCACCACAGGCTGTTATTCCTCGAGCGCGAACTCGAAGCACATCCATGAGACCGATACGAAGGCCACCGCGGCCAGTACCAGGAAACGCGCGGCCTCCCAGACCGGTTCGCCCGCCATCGCGGCCCGCACCCCGGACACCCCGGCGATCAACAGCGGCGCGGAGAGCGGGAACAGCAGCAGCGGGAGCAGCACTTCGCGCACCGGGGTCGCGGCGCAGATCGCCGCCACCGTGGTGCCGAGGGCCATGAAACCGAGGGAGAAGCAAAGCAGGATTGCGCCGAAGAGCAGCAGACCACTTACGGATTGGCCACCCAGAAGGTTCGCCCGGAAGAAGAGTTCGTAGAGCAGGACCACCGGAATCTGGACGGCGAGCAGCAGGAGCGTCCCCGATGCCAGCTTCCCGAAGTAGATCGCCGACCGGTCCACCGGGCCGAGCATCAGTCCGTGGATCGCCATCGCCTCGGTCTCCGGGGCGAAGCTCCGGTAGAGCCCCAGGGTCCCGGCGAACAGGAAGGCCGTCTGGAGAACTCCGGGGGCGAGGTCCCGCCGGTCCGCCGAGTCGAGCCCGATGGCGAAGTGCATGACCAGCAGCACCAGCGCCGCGAAGAGGAGCATCGCCGGGAGCCGTTCGCGGGAGCGGGCCTCGCTCAACAGGTCCTTCCCGGCGATGGCCGCCGCCGCCGAGAAGGTGGTCACGCGGTCCCTCCCGCGGGATAGCCGGCCGCGGCGGTGTCGTAGGTGCGGCGGACGGTGTCGGAATCGGCGTCGGGGTCGTCGAGGACCACCCGGCCCCGCTGGAGGACGAGCGCCCGGTCGGCGAGTCCGACCGCCCGGGCCACGTCGTGGGTGGCGAAGAGCACCGCCGCGCCGCGGCCGCGCGCCGCCCGCACTATCCCGGCGAGCCGCTCGCGCGCCGCGCCGTCGAGCCCGGCGAACGGCTCGTCGAGCAGCAGCAGGTCCGGCTCGTGCAGCAGCGCCCGGGCGAGCGTCGCCCGCTGCGCCGTTCCCCGCGAGAGGTGGCGCGCGGGCACGCCGGCGACGGCGGTGAGGCCGTGCCGCTCGAGCAGCTCGCCGATGTCGGTGCGGGCCCCGTGGAGGCGCCGGTGGAAGCGCAGGTTCTCGGCGACGGTCAGTTCCGGGTAGAGGAGCGACTGGTGGGAGGCGAAGCCGATCCAGGCGCGCGCCGCCGGAGTGGCGTGCTTCAGTTCCACCCCCCGGTAACGGAGGGCGCCCGCGGACGGCCGAGCGAGGGTGGCGGCCATCCGGATGAGGGTGGTCTTCCCCGCGCCGTTCGGTCCGAGCAGGCCGACGATTTCGCCGGCGGCCACCGTGAGGCTCACCTCGTCCACCACCGGGACCTCCCGGTAGCGCCGCGTGACGCGTTCGGCCTCGAAGAGGGGGGTGCTCACGGCGAAATCGGACTAACGGCCGCCGCCGAACGCGCGGTGCAGCAGCCCGAACCCCAGCGCGGCGGCCATCAGCAGGGCGAGCGCCCACTTCGAGGCGATCGTCGAGTCCGGAAGCCGGCCGATGGTGCCGACCGCGGACCTCTCTTCCTCCGACTGGGCCACGAGGCCGGGGAGCTGGCGGCCTCCCGGGGTCGTCGCCGCCGGGGGCGGCGTCCCGCCGCTGAAGATCATTCCGACCGCTTCCCCGGCGGCAACGCTGAACTTCCGGGCTGCGGTGAGCCGGGCCTCCTGGTCGGGCCCCAGGATCTCCCAGCCCGGGAGGGCGCCGGACGGCAGTTCGAGGTCGATGTCGAGCGGGGAGGCGAGGAGCAGCACCTCGGGGCTCGCCCGGGGCGCGATGAGCCTCGCCTCGTAGCGGTCGCCTTCGTAGGCGACCGCGTAGGACAGGACGATCTCGGTCTCGCCGGGCTTGAAGGCGGTGCGGATGGCGTAGTCGCCCTCGTCGCCGACCGCGAAGCTGCTCTGCGGCACCGGCATCCCGGTCTCCCCGGTGGAGCTGACGGTGGGGAGTTCGAGCAGCAGGTCCTCGGGCGGCAGCCGGAAGCGCAGGGTCTCGTCGTCGTGGATGAAGGTGCGGGGCGGCTCGGTGCGGTTGTCCACCACGAAGATGTGGTCCACCCGGAGCGCGTCCCGCTCGCCCGGCATCCGCCGGTAGAGCGCCCGCCAGGTCGAGAGGCCGATCTCGGGCTCGTTCCACGCATCGAAGGGGTCGTAGACGACGATCGCGGCTTCGGTCGTCTCGCCGGGGGTGAGGCGGACCGGGGCGTTGTAGTTGACGCCGCGGTAGGTGGCCTGGAGCAGGAAGGGGCGGATGCCGCCCGCGGTGGACCCCTCGTCCGGGGCTTCGAGCGTCACCTGGGCCTCGGGGTTCTCGATCTGGTCCACCGGCTCCATCCCCTGGCCGAGGCGGTAGAGGGTGACGAGGTCCGCGGACGCCGGGCCCTGGGTGGTGCCGTTCACGATGGTGACGCGCACGGGCTGCGCGGCGGCGGCGACCGGGAGGGCGAGCAGGGCGGCGGCCAGGGGAAGTCTCACTTCTTCCTGCCCTTGCCTCTGAACGTCTTCTGGGCGGCGGTCAGTTCGTCCAGCCGGGCCACCACGGCGGCGGTGTCGGCGAGCACCGCCGCGCGGCTGGCGGCGTGTTCCCCGGGGGCGATCTTCCCGGCGTCCTTCTCGAAGTCGAGCTCCGCGAGGGTGAGGAGGAGCTGGTCCCGCTTCTCCTGGAGGCGCAGCACGTTGCGGTCGGTCTCGCGGCGGGGCGCGGTCTCCGGTCCCGAGAACACCGGCTGGAGCACGAACGCGGTGGCGGCGGCGGCCAGCACCGCGAGCAGGACGAGGGTCACCCGAACGTCAGCGGATCTGCTCGACGTCCCGTTCGATGCGGGCGAGCACCTCGGGCGAAGCGTCCACGGCAGCCACGGCCGCGTCTCCACCGGCGGGAACGGCGGCCACCGCGCTCCGCCGGCGGCGCAGCACCGCGAAGACCACCGCCGCCCCGCCCAGCAGGAACACCCCCGGGAGGATCCACGCCGAGAGGTGGAAGCCGCTGGTCGGCGGCGCCGAGAGGATCACCAGCCCGTAGCGCTCCGCGAACATGGAGATGATGTCCTCCGGGGCTTCCCCGGCCTGGAGCCGCTCGGCGACCTCCTCCCGGATGGGCTCCGAGGAGGGGCACCGGTCCATCGCGCACTCGCCGACGATCGCGTTGCAGCCGCCGCACTGGCAGGTGAGGGCGTGGGTGACCCGCTGGTAGTCGGCCGAGTTGTAGCGGTCCTGGGAGACGGCTGGTCCGGTCAGGAGCGCGGTGGCGGCGATGGCCAGCAGCGATCGGAAACGCATCAGACGGCCTCCAGGGCCGCTCCTTCGGCGGCGGTGACTTCCGCCCGCCGCACCGGCGAGCGGTTCGGCAGCAGCGTGAGCACGGTGCCGAGGAACATCACGAACGCCCCGATCCAGACCCAGCGCACCAGCGGGTTGCGGTAGACGTGGACGGTGGCCCGTCCGTCCTCGGTCACGCCGGAGAAGACGAGGTAGACGTCTTCCTGGAAGGTGGCGTGCCGCCGGACCTCGGAGGTCGCCTGTCCGGTGGCTTTGTCGAGCTGGCGGCGGGGCTGGAAGATGCCGACGGGCTCGTCGTTCTTGGAGAGCAGGACCTGCGCCCCCAGCCAGTTGTAGACCGGCGTCTCACCGCCCGGGAGGTCCTGGAGGGTGACCTTCCAGGGCCCGATGGCGGTGCTCTCGCCGCGGTTCAGGTCGGCGATCACGTCCTTGTTGAAGGCGTTCCCGGCGAACCCGATGAAGAGCAGGACGATCCCGAAGTGGACGATGTAGCCGCCGTAACGGCGGGTGTTCCGCTGCACGAGGTCCACGAGCGCGGTCCCGTAGCTGCCGCCCCGGTGGGCGCGGCGGGCGCGCACGCCCCGGTGGAACTCGGAGCCGATGGTCACCACCACGAAGGCGCTCATCGCGAAGCAGAGGATCGCGTAGGGGTGGCGCATCCCGAGGGCGAAGAGGAGCAGGCCGGCGGCGACCCCGGAGAGCAGGGGGACCGTGAAGTTGCGCTTGAGGCTGTCGAGCGACGAGCGCCGCCAGGCGAGGAGCGGCCCCACCCCGGTCATCAGCAGGAGCGCGAGCCCGAGCGGGACGTTCACCCGGTTGAAGAAGGGCGCCCCCACGCTGATCTGCTCGCCCTGCACCGCCTCGGACAGGACCGGAAAGAGCGTCCCCCAGAGAACCGCGAAGCAGGCGGCGAGCAGCAGCAGGTTGTTGAACAGGAAACCCGACTCGCGCGAGACGACCGCTTCCAGTTCGTTCTCGGTGCGGAGGTCCTTGACCCGGGTGATCAGGAGCGCCGCCGAGAGGATGGCGGCAAAGATGATGAAGACGAGGAAACGCCAGGCGAACTCGGAGGACGCGAAGGCGTGCACCGAGGAGACGATCCCGCTCCGAGTGAGGAAGGTGCCGAAGACGCAGAGCAGGTAGGTCACGATCACGAGTCCCGCGTTCCAGATCTTCAGCATCCCCTTCCGTTCCTGGATCATCACCGAGTGGAGGAAGGCGGTGCCGGTGAGCCAGGGCATGAGCGCGGCGTTCTCCACCGGGTCCCAGCCCCAGTAGCCGCCCCAGCCGAGCTCCACGTAGGCCCAGCGGCCGCCGAGCAGGATGCCGCTGCCGAGGAAGAACCAGGCGATGAGCGTCCAGCGCCGGGTGTTCTGGATCCAGGCGGCGTCGAGCCGGCGGGTCCACAGCGCCGCCACGCAGAACGCGAACGGGATCACGAACCCCACGTAGCCGGTGTAGAGGATCGGCGGGTGGATCGCCATGATCGGGTGCTGGAGCAGCGGGTTCAGCCCGTTCCCGTCGCGGGGGGTGAACGGGATCGGCCCGGCGGCGGTGATCTCGGCGAGCTGCCCGAACGGGTTGCACACCCAGTAGTTCATGTAGGCGAAGAACAGGATCACGCCGCCGAGGGTGGCGACCACGTGGGGCATGAGCTCGTCGCGCCGGCGGCTGATCGCGCAGGCCGCCGCGAAGACGAGCATCAGGAACGTCCAGAAGAGGAGCGATCCGTCGTTCCCCGCCCAGAGCGCCGAGACCTTGTAGTACCAGGGCAGGGCGGCCGCCGAGTAGCTCGCGACGTACTCGAAGCGGAAGTCGTCGGCGAGGAAGAGGGCGAGGAGCGCCGCCACCGAGAGGGCGGAGAAGCCGGCGGCCGCGATCAGGGCCCGGCGGGCGCTGTTCACGAGCTGCGAGGACTGCTTTCTGACCCCGAGGAGGGAGGCGACGACGGCGTAGGCGCACATGACCACCACGGCCATCAACGAGAAGTTGCCGAGGTGGTGCACTGTCTGCCGGCGCCCTCAGCGGCTCACCGGGCGGCGGCTAGCCGTCGGTGGCTTGCCGTCCCGCGGGCGGCTTCGCGGCGGGAGCGGTCTTCGTCTCTTCGTAGGCGGCGTCGTACTTGGAGGCGCACTTCGCCTGCACGTGGTTCGCTTCGAAGGAACCGTCCTGGAGGAGGTGCCCCTCGGCGACGGCCTGCGCCCGGTCCACGAGCGTGTCCGGCAGCGGCTCCCGGCCGGTGTAGAGCACCGCGAGGCGCGAGCCCTCGTGCTCGATCTCGAACCGGACCTTGCCCTCGCCCTCGGAGGCGATCGTCCCGGGAACCACGTCCCCGGCGACCCGGACCCGCCGCCCCTCGGCGCGCGGCCCCATCGCCCGCAGTTCGCCGACGGTCTGGTAGTAGGCCTTGCCCTCCTCGAACCCGGTGACCAGAAGGCCGGCCAGCGCGACCAGGAACAGCCCTCCACCCACGAAGAACTTGGCCTTGCGCGCCGCCATAACGGGGCAATCCTACCACCGGCAGGGGCAGCACCGCCGGACGAGCCCGATCGCGGAACGGCTTGGAACGCCGGCTTCAGCCGGCACCGCGGGCCGCAGGCCCGCAGGCGGTTCGGCTTCGAACCGCGAGGAGTGCGCACCGGCTTGGAACGCCGGTCTCCAGACCGGCACGGGGGGGGGGGGGCGCCC
>JAPPGX010000135.1 GCA_028877265.1 Acidobacteriota bacterium | reverse complement strand
CGGGGGGGGGGGGCGCCCCCCCCGGTGCCGGTCTGGAGACCGGCGTTCCAAGCCGGCGCGTCATCCACACGGATCAGTGTGGCGCGCTCCGCGGCCCTGCGGGCCGCTGCCGGTCTGAAGACCGGCGGTCCCGGCCGTGCGGGTCTTCCACTCGATCAGCGCCGCGCGGTGCCGGCTGAAGCCGGCGTTCCAAGCCGGTGCGTCACCGGTAGGCGACGATGTTGTGGGCGGGGAGGGTGAGGCGGTGCTCGATCACGCCCCCTGCCTCTTCGATGCATTCCGTCAGTTCCGGGAGCGTCATCAGTTCGCGGTAGCCGGTGTTCAGTTCGTTGGCGAAGGCGCGGTAGAAGAGGCGGACGGCGAGGCGGTCCCGGGGGCTGCTGGAGATCTGGAGTCCGCCCGGCTTGAGGAACTTCCGGAAGTGGGCGATGAGGTTCGCCTTTCCGGGGTCGGGGAAGTGTTCGATGAGGCCCCAGTCGATACCGACGTCGAAACGGGGCTCTGGGGTCACGTCGAAGAAGTTCTGGCGGAGGTAGCGCCAACGGTCGAGATCGCGCTTCACGAGCAGTTCGGGCCGGCCCGAACGCCGTGGCGCCCGGACGCGAACGCTCACCGGCGCGTGGAGGAAGCGGTCGTGGGCCGCGGGGTCCTCGTCGATCAGGACCACTTCGCCGCCCGCTCCGAAGATCGCCTGCAGGATCGCCGCCTCCCAGCCCGCCTCGGCACCGAAGAACACGATGCTGGGGTCGGGGGGAACCCTCAGCCGGGCGAGCGCCGCCGTCTTGCCCGCGAAGTCATGGATCGCGTCCCGTTGCCGCTGCGCGCACGCAATGCCGAGGCGCAGGAGACGCAGCCACGGCGGCCCACGATATCCCCGGTTGACTCTCCACCAGGGGGTGTTCAGGAACCGTTCGAAGTTGGCGTTGAAGAGCGCCCAGTCCACCTCCCCCGAACGCTCGGGGTCCTTGATCCGATCCGGATCGAAGCCCCGCGCGAGCGGCCGGGTCACCCACATGACGGTTCAATGAACACGGAATATGCTCACCTCATCCATGTTGGCCCTGCTCCGAAAGACCCTAACCGCATTCGTTCTCCTGGCGGCCGGACTGGCACTCGTCCCGGCGTACGCGACCGGGTGCAACGGAGCCGCTCCGACCCCCGCCCCGCTCGACGGACGCCAGGCGATCGCCGCCGCCCTCGACGGCGTGGACGCCGCGGCGTTCACCGACCTCGGCCGGAGCATCTGGATCGGCACGGCGGACGGCGAAACCCTCTACGCGGAGTCGCCCGATGTCCCCCGCCCCGCCGCCAGCTCGATCAAGACCGCCTACCTGGTCGAGTTCTTCTCGGACCGCGCCGACGCGCTCGACGAACCCGTCCCGGGGGCGGTGGACGTCGTCGGCAATCCCGATCACCCCGCCATCGTCCACTTCGACGCGGACACCCAGGCGGAGATCCAGGAACACCTGGAAACCGCCACCGCGCGGACGGTGGGGCGCCACATGATCCGGGGGACCGGCGTCTCGAACCCGGTCTACAACGCGGCGGCGAACCTGGTCACCGCCTTTCTCGGCGGACCGCCGGAACTGACCGGCCGCATCCAGGCCCGCCACCCCGACTACGCGGGCATCGACTCGCGCCGCTACATGCTGGCCGCGCGCGACGTGACCGGGGACAACACCGCGACGGCCGGCTCGCTCGCCGCGGTCCTCGCCGCCGTCGCCCGGGGCGACGTCCCCGGGGTCTCGGCCGGGACCCACGAGGCGATGCGGGACATCCTCTTCCTCGAGGACACCGGGGACGGCCGCCACTTCTACAAGGGCGGCTCGCTCAACTCGAACCCCATCACCCGTGTGCTCTCGGGGTACTACGCGGTTCCCGGGGAACCTGCCGGCCGGGAACTCGTTTACGCCTTCATGGCTGAAATCCCCGGACCCGAGAGCGTGGCGCCGGGCGATCTCGAGGCCGGCGACGCGGGGCGCCGTCTACAGGACCATCTCGAAGACCTCCGGGCGGCCGCGCTTCCCGCCGCCCGGCACTGGCTGGACAGCCGGGAGGGTTCGGAATGAGGTTCGCCGCCCTCGCTGCCGTGCTCCTCCTCCCCCTGCCCGCGACCGCCGGCGAGGACTGGCCGCAGTGGCGGGGACCGAACCGGGACGGCATCTCCCTCGAAACCGGTCTCCGGCAGAGCTGGCCCGACGGCGGCCCGCCGCTCATCTTCCGGGCCGACGGCCTCGGCGCCGGCTACTCGACGGTGGCGGTGGCCGACGGCCGCATCCACACCCAGGGCATGTTCTCCGGCCGGGAGTGGATCGTCACGCTGGACGCCGCCACCGGCGCCCAGCTCTGGGCGACGCCGCACGCCGACGCCTATCGGGACGGCCGGGGCGACGGCCCCCGCGGCGTCCCGACGGTAGTGGACGGGACGGTGTACGCCCTCGGCGCCCGGGGGCAACTCACCGCCCTCGACGCCGCCAGCGGCCAGGTCCTCTGGACCCTCAACCTCCTCGAGCGCTTCCGGGGGAGGAACATCAGCTGGGGCATCAGCGAATCGCCGCTCGTGCTCGACGACCGGGTGCTGGTCTCGCCCGGCAGCCGGCAGGTCGGTTTCGCCGCCTTCGACCGGGAGTCCGGCGAGTTCCTGTGGGGGACCGCGGGCGACGAGGCGGGCTATTCCTCACCGCTGCCGGTGGACCTCGCGGGCGCGCCGCACATCGTCTATTTCAGCGGCGAGCGCGCCGCCGGCATCCGCGCGGGCGACGGAGCCCTGCTCTGGAGCTACCGCCGCGCCTCGAACCGGACGGCCAACATCGCGACGCCGGTCCTGGTCTCGAACCGCGGAGGCGCCGCGGAGGTCTTCCTGTCCTCGGACTACGGCACCGGCGGCGCCCTGCTCGAGCTGCAGGCCGACGGCGCTGGCGGAGTCACCGCCACCGAGAAGTACTTCACCCGGAACATGCGGGCCCATCACGCGACTCCGGTTCTGCACGAAGGGGTGCTCTACGGGTTCTCCGGGTCCATCTTCAGCGCGCTCGACATCGAGACCGGGGCGCTCTTCTGGCGCGACCGCTCGATCCGTAAGGGCTCGCTCACCTTCGCCGACAACCGTCTCTACGTGTTCAGCGAACGCGGGGACGTGGCCCTCGTGGAACCGTCGCGGGCCGGCTACCAGCAGCGCGGCCGCTTCGAACTCCGCCAGCGGGACCGCTCCGGGGAGAACACCTGGAGCCACCCGGTCGTCGCGAACGGCCTGCTGTACCTCCGCGATCAGGACGTGCTGGTCGCCTACGACGTCAGCGACCGGTAGGCCCGAGGTCGCCGGCCGCTACGCGGCCCGCTCCGCCACCCACGCCTCCATCCGCTCGTAGAGCGTCGGGAGCACCACGAGCGTCAGCAGCGTCGAGGTGACGATGCCGCCGATCACGACGGTGGCCAGCGGACGCTGCACCTCGGCGCCGGCGCCCTGCGAGAGCGCCATCGGCAGGAAACCGATGGACGCCACCGTGGCGGTCATCAGCACCGGCTTCAGGCGCGAGCCGGCGCCGGCAACGATCGCCTCGCGGAGCCCGAGCCCCTCGTCCTCCCTGAGCGCCCGGATCGCGGCGAGCATGACGATGCCGTTCAGCGTCGCGATCCCGAAGAGCGCGATCAGCCCCACCGAGGCCGACAGGTTGAGCGTCAGGCCCCGGATCCAGAGCGCGGCGATCCCGCCCACCGCGGCGAACGGGACATTCAGGAGGATCAGGAGGGCCCAGCGCACCCGCCGGAAGGTGACGTAGAGCAGGCCGAAGATGATGGAGATCGAGAGCGGCACCACGAGCGTGAGCCGGGACATGGCGCGTTGCTGGTTCTCGAACTGGCCGCCCCAGGTCAGGTAGTAGCCGGAGGGCAGCGCGACCGCCTCCGCGATCCGGTCCTCCGCCTCGCCGACGAAGCTGCCGATGTCCCGGCCCCGGACGTTCGTCTGGACCACCAGCCGGCGCTCCCCGTTCTCGTGGTTGATCGCCTCCGGGGTGGGCGCGGCGCCGATCTCCGCGATCCCGCCCAGCGGGATCCGCTCGCCCCCGGGGGCGACGATCGGCAGCGACGCCAGCGCCGCGGCGTCGGCGCGGCTCTCGGGCGGGAAGCGGACCACCACCGGGAACCGGCGGGCGCCGTCGATGAGCTGGGTGACCACGCTGCCGGCGACCGCGGTCTCGACGAACTCCTGCACGTCCGCCACGTGGAGGCCGTAGCGGGCGAGGGCCTCCCGGTCGAGACGGACCTCGAGCTGCGCGGCTCCGGAGAGCACTTCCACCTGGGCGTCGGCGGCGCCCGGGACCCCCTCGACGACGCGGAGCACCTCGGCGCCCAGGCGTTCGAGCACCGCGGCGTCGGGGCCGAAGATCTTCACCGCCACGTCCGCCTTGATCCCGGAGACGACCTCGTCGAGGCGCATGGCCATCGGCTGGGTGAAGTTCGCCGACAGCCCGGGGATCTCCGCCAGCGAGGCGGCGAGCCCGTCGATCAATTCCTCCTTGGACCAGCCGCTCTCCCAGTCGTCCTCGGGGTGGAGCAGCACGTACACGTCGCCCTGGTAGATGCCCATGGCCTCGGTGGCGAGGTCCGGCCGGCCCATCTTGGTGACGACGTCGGAGATCTCGTCGAACTCGGCGAGCAGCTTCCGCTCGACCCGCGTCGAGATCTCGGCCGACTCCTCGAGCGAGACCGACGGCAGCTTCCGGACCTCGATCAGGATCGAGCCCTCGTCGAGGCGCGGCATGAACTCGGTGCCCAGGAAGGGAACGGAACCGATGGCCGTCACGACGATGAAGGTCGCGATCCCGGCCGTTGCCGCCTTCCGGGTCATGGCGACCCGCAACACCCGGAGGTACCGCTCCCGGAGCCGCTCGAACCAGCGCGCCTCCCGGTGCACCCCGCCGAACTTGAGGAGGAACGACGAGACGACCGGCACGCCGGTGAGCGAGAGGAGGAGCGACCCGAAGAGCGCCGAACAGACCGTGATGGCCATCGGCCGGAACATCTTCCCCTCGAGGCCTTCGAGGGTCAGGATCGGCAGATAGACGGCGATGATGATCAGCACGCCGAAGAGCACCGGGCGGGCCACCTCCATCGCCGCGGCGCGGATCTGCGCGACGCGCCCGGCGCCTTCCCCGGAGGCGGCCCGGCGGCGGACGAAGCTCTCCATCATCACCACCGCGCCGTCCACGATGAGCCCGAAGTCGATGGCCCCGAGCGACATCAGGTTGGCCGAGATGCCGAAGGCGACCATGCCGGTGAAGCCCACCAGCATCGAAAGCGGAATGACCGCGGCGACGATGAGAGCCGCCCGGACGTCGCGCAGGAAGATGAAGAGCACCAGGATGACCAGCAGGCAGCCCTCGATGAGGTTCCGGCGCACGGTCGCCGAGGTGCGGTCGATCACCTCGCTCTGGTCGTAGAAGGGCTCGATGTCCATGTCCGGCGGCAGCCCGGGCAGGATCTCGGACATCCGCTCCTTGACCAGGTCGGAGACCTCGAGCGCGTTCTCGCCCTTCAGCATGACCACCATGCCGCTCGCGACCTCTCCCCGGCCGCTCGCGGTGACGGCCCCGCTCCGCTGCATCGCCCCCAGCCCGACCTCGGCGATGTCGGCGAGGAGCACCGGAACGCCGCCGTCGGCGCGCACCACCACCCGCTCAAGGTCTTCCACGCCCGTGAGGAGCCCGATCCCGCGCACGGTGAAGCGCTCGTCGCGGGCCTCGATGAACCCGCCGCTGAAGGCGCGGTTGCTGTCGCCGATGGCGTGGAAAACGTCCCGCAGGGTGAGGTCGTACTCCTCGAGCGCCTCCGGACGGACGATCACCTCGAACTGCTGGGTCAGGCCGCCCCAGGAGTTGACCTCGCTGACCCCCGGCACCGAACGCAGCCGCGTGCGCACCTCCCAGTCGTGGACTGTCTTGCTCGCCATCGGGTCGTCGCCGGTGACGACGTACTGGTAGATCTCCCCGAACGCGGTGGCCGGGGGCCCGAGCGCGGGTTCGAGCCCGGCGGGCATCGCCCCGCGGACCTCGGTCAGCCGCTCGGTCACGAGTTGCCGCGCGAGGTACATGGGCACCGCGTCGTCGAAGACCACGGTGACGAGGGAGAGCCCGAACTTGGAGACCGAACGGACCTCCTCGGCGTCGGGGACCCCCATGAGGGCGGTCTCGATCGGGTAGGAGACCTGCTGCTCGACCTCGGGAGCGCCGAGGCTCGGGGCCTCGGTGATGACGACGACCTGGTTGTTCGTCAGGTCGGGGAACGCCTCGACCGGCAGGTTCCACAGCGCCGCCGTCCCGGTGACCGCGAGCGCGGCGACGAACAGCAGGACGAGCCCGCGGTGCCCGGTGGCGGCGCCGACGAACCGTTCAACGAGGCCCACGGGGTTATTCCTCTTCGGGGAGGCCGATCAGCGCCGACTTGAGCAGGAACGCCCCCTCGGTGACGACCAGCTCGCCGGCCGTCAGGCCCTCGCGGATCTCGATGTCACCGTCGAAGGTGGCGCCGGCGACCACCCGCCGGCGCTGGAACTCCCCGGGGCCGGTCTCGACGAACACCACCGGTTCGCCGGCCAGCTCCTGAACCGCCGCGGCAGGAACCACGAGCAGTTCCCTTGAGGTTCCCGAGGCGACGGTGAGGGTCGAGAACATCTCGGGCTTCAGACGGCCGTCCGCGTTGTCCGCCTCCGCGCGGACCGTGACCCGCCGGGTGGCCGGGTTGATCACGTCGCCGATGGTGGTGAGCGTGGCGGCGAAGACGTCGTCGGGCCACGCCGTGACCGAGAACTCCACGGGTTCGGGGGCGGACAGCCGGTGGAGGTCGGCCTCCGGGACCTCGGCGGTGATCCAGACGTGCGACAGGTCCGAGACCACCAGCAGCGGCGCCCCCAGGGTGACGGCCTCGCCGGGTGAGACGAGGCGCTTGATGACGGCGCCGGCGAAGGGCGCGCGGACCGGCACGTGCTCGTTCTCGCGCGGGTCGGCGTCCGGGCCGGGGGTGAGTCCGTAGTGCTGGAGGTCCTGTTCGGCCCGGCGGACCTCGGCCCGGGCCGCCGCGAGCGCCTCCTCGGCGGCGACCCGGTCGGCGCGGATCCGGTGGAACTCCTGTTCCGCGAGCGCCCTGTCGTTCAGCAGGCGCTCGGCGCGCGACTCCGCGGTCCGCGCGTAGTCGAGCTCGGCCGCGGCTTCCTGCCGGTGCGCTGCGGCCGTGAAGTACTCGGCCCAGACGTCGTGGATCTGGTGGCTGAGGATGAGCGCCAGCACGGCGCCCGCCTCGACCCGGTCGCCGGGCTGCACCAGGACTTCGGCGACGACGCCGTCCACGATGGCGCCGAGGCGGGCGGTGCGCCGCTCGTCGAGGCTCACCACGCCGAGGGCCTCGAGCGCGTCCGTTTGCACCGTTGCCCGGACGCGAGCGGTCGCGATGCCGGCGGCTTCGCGGCCCGCTTCGGTCATGGTGACGATGCCGGTCGAGGGATCGGCGGCCGCGGCGGACGAGGATTCGGGCTCGGGGGCGCCGCCGCAGGCGAGCCCGAACAGGAAGAGCGGGAACAGGGCGGCCCGGGTCATGGCAGGGGCGCCTCCCCAAGCGCCAGCCGGGCGGCGATAGCGGCCGCGACGGCTTCGATCTGGATGTCGTTCGCGAGGAGGCGGGCATCGGCGAAAGCGCGCTCCGCGTCCACGACGAGCAGGATGTCCGCCGCGCCCAGGTCGAAGGCCGACCGCATCGCGGTGCGCGCGACGGTCGCCGGCTCGACCAGTTGCGCTTCGGAACCCGCGGCTGCCTCGGCCAGCCGCCGGGCGTTCAGGAGCGCGGCGGTGGCGTCCGCCTCGGCGCGCCGGGTCACGAGGTCGCGTTCGAGTTCCGCGGCGCGGACCTCACCGCGGGCGAGCGTCGCCGCTACCTGATTGCGGTCGAAGACCGGCAGACCCACTCCCAGGGCGAAAACGCCCGCGTTCGTGTCGAGGGTGCGCTTCAGGCCCGTGTTCACCGTCAGGTCGGGGACCCGGAGCGAGTTCTGGAGGCGAACCGCACGCAACGCGGTCTCGACCCGCACGGCGGCGGCGCGGACGTCCGGACGCTCCGCCACGGCGCCGGCCGCAAGTTGCGCCGGATCTCCCGTGGGTGGCGCGAGCGGATCGGGCCGGACGAGCGCTGCCGCGGTGGCCCCCTCCGGAAGGGCGGCGAGGGCCCGCAGGTCCAGGAAGGCGCGATTCGCGGCCGTCTCGGCTCGAACCGCCGTGATCGCGACGGTGGTCGTTTCCGCGGCGAGGCGGGCGCGATCGGCGTCGGGCGCGAAACCCTCGGCCACCCGGCGCTCGAGGACGCGGACGAACTCAGCGAGCGCGTCGCGCTGCGTGGTGAGAATCCCCGTCCGGTCGCGCAGGCGGACGGCCTCCAGGAAGCGCGCGGCCAGCTCACCTTCGATTCCCCGCGTCGCGGCGAACGCGTCTACCCGAGCCTTCTCGGCGCGGGCCTGGGCCGCGCCGCGCCGCGCGCCGCGCTTGCCGCCGAGTTCGAGCGTCTGGGTGACGGTGGCGAAGCTGTCCACGGGAAGACCGCCCGGGACGTCCGCGCCGAAGTTCTCGCTCCGGAACTCGAGCGCCGGGTTGGGCCAGCGTCCCGCGACCCCCGCGGCGGCGACGGCTGCCTGCTCCCGGGACCGAGCCGCGGCAATGGCCGGCGATTCGGCCCTGCCAGCCGCCAACACCTCGGCGAGCGTGATGGGCGCCGGCGCCCGGGCCTCCTGAGCGACTGCCGGAGCCGCGATCGGGAGCCAGACGGCCAGGAGAACGATGCTGCTCATGGCGGCCTCCTCATTCGGGACGGGAGCCTATCGGTATCGGGGCTCGAGGGACCGCCGGTCTTCTCTACTCCGCCGCATGGCGCACCGGCTGGGGACCGCCGGTCTTCAGACCGGCACGCGCGCCGCCCTCCTGCGGAGGTGACGCGTACGGCTTGGAACGCCGGCTTCAGCCGGCACTGCGGCGCCGTAGGGCCGCGCGGTTCACCGCTGTGCGCTTCGTGCGGCGACGGCATTCCTGGCCGGCGCGCCATCCGGAGGAATGGCCCCACACGATTCCGCCCGCCTGCGGCGGGCTATGCCGGCTGAAGCCGGCGTTCCAAGCCGGCGGCGCCATCACGGCGTTTGGACGACCCGAGGGACGGCAGGAAGCCTCCCTCGGCAGGGGGTCAGCCGATGCCGAGTCGTTCCAGCACCTCCGCCAGGGACAGATCCCGGCCAGCCTCGAGGTCCGTGAGACCGGCGACGACCGCACGCATGAACTCCCGTTCCTCGGCACTGGTATTGAGATCGGTCATGGGAATCACATCCTCGGAGAATCTGGTGGTCATGGTGGTTCACGGAGGTGGGGATCAGGCTGTGAACAGGCGCCTGCTGAAGGGGATCGTAGCTGTGGCCCAGCCGTCGGGAGGATTGGCGTTGCGCCCTTCCGCGGCCCGCAGGGCCGCGGGTGCCGGTCTGAAGACCGGCGCTCCCTCCCTCCTCAGTCCGACGGGAGTTCGTCCTTGAGGGCGGCGTTCGCCACGCGGGAGATCCAGCGGATCAGGTAGAAGGTGGCGAGGAGGCCGAGGATGGTCAGCGCGGCGGACCAGGAGAAGCTCTCGGTGGCGAGCGTGGCGCCGGCCTTTCCAGCGGCGCCGAGGTGGGCGAAGAACGAGGCTCCCACCGGAACGGCGAAGAGCGAGCCGAGCGCGTAGTTCCGGAAGCGCACCGGGGTCGCCGCCCAGCCGAAGTTCTGGAAGGCGAAGGGGAAGAGGGGGGAAAGCCGGGTCAGGCAGACGGTGCGCACGCCCGCGTCGCCCAGGGCGGCGAGCACGCGGGCGGCCGATTGGAACTGGCCGAGCCATCCCGTGAGCCAGCGGCGGAGGAACAGCCGGCCGACGGTGAACGCCGCGAGCGAACCGAGAAAGGTGCCGAGGGTCGCGTAGAACATCCCCGGGCCCAGCCCGAACAGGAAGCCGGCGGCGAGGCAGAAGACGGTGTTCGGCACGGCCACCGCGACCGCCAGGGCGTGGACGGCGACGAGCGCCGCCGGACTGGTCGGGATCCACTCGGGCGGCACGAAGGGCTCGCCGCCGCCCCCGCCGAAGAGCAGCGGCATGAGGAGGACGTTCAGGACGAACAGCGTCCAGAGCGCCGGCTGCCAGAAGCGGCGGAGCAGCCCCCGGATCCCCCTCCTGCGCGGGGGGTCAGCCGTCAAAAGCGCTTCGAGGCGTCCCGGGGCCAGCGCTCCACGACGACCTTGGTCTGCGTGTAGAACTCGATCGCGTGCGCCCCCTGCGCGTGCAGATCGCCGAAGAAGCTGCCGCGCCAGCCGCTGAACGGGAAGAACGCCATCGGAGCGGCCACTCCGACGTTGATCCCCACGTTTCCGGTCAGGACCTCGTGGCGGAACCGGCGCGCCGCCCGGCCGTCGTTCGTGAAGACGCAGGCCATGTTGCCGAAATCCCCGCTGTTCACGAAGGCGATCGCGTCCTCGACGCTGTCCACCCGGATGATGCCGAGCACCGGCCCGAAGATCTCGGTGCGGGCGATCTCCCCCCCGGCGGGGAGCTCATCGAGCACCGTGGGCCGGACGAAGAACCCGTCCTCGTGCCCCGGGACCCGGACCCCGCGGCCGTCCACCACCGCGCGGGCGTTCTCCCCGTCCACCGCCACCCCGATCAGCCGCTCGATCCGCTCCCGGCTCGCGTCCCGGATCACCGGGCCCATGTGAACCGCCTCGTCGAGCCCGGAACCCACCACCCGGCTCGCGGCCACCGCGCTGACCCGCTCGCGGAACGGCGCGTGGGCATCGCCGACGGTGATCGCCAGCGAAGCCGCGAGGCACCGCTGCCCCGCGCAACCGAAGGCGCTCTCGGCCACGGTGGACACCGCGGCTTCGACGTCGGCGTCCTCGAGCACCACCACCGGGTTCTTCGCCCCGCCCTGGCACTGGACCCGCTTCCCGTTCCCCGCCGCCCGCGCATAGACGACGCGCGCCACCGGCGAGGAACCCACGAAGCTGACCGCGGCGACGTCCGGGTGGTCGAGGAGCGCCTCCACGGCCTCCTGCCCGCCGTGGGTCACCTGGACCACCCCCGCCGGGAACCCCGCCTCCTCGATCAGCGCCGCGACCCGCTGCATCGTCAACGGCGTCTTTTCCGATGGCTTCATGACGACCGTGTTGCCGCAGGCGAGCGCGTAGGGCAGGAACCAGAACGGGATCATCGCCGGGAAGTTGAAGGGCGCGATCACCGCCACCACGCCGACCGGCTGGCGGATCATGAGCTCGTCGATGCCGCGGGCAATGTCCTCGAGCACGCGGCCCTGCATCAGGGAGGGGATCCCGCAGGCGACTTCCACGTTCTCGACGGCCCGCCGCATTTCGCCGCGGGATTCGGCGAGGGTCTTCCCGCACTCGGTCGTCACGCACCGCGAGAGTTCCTCGAAATCACGCTCGAGAAGCGCCTTCAGCCGGAAGAGCGGCTGCACCCGATCGGTCGGCGGCGTCTCCCGCCAGTCGCGGAGCGCATCCTTCGCGCTGGCCACCGCCCGCCCCACATCCTCGGCGCCCGAGAGCGGAATCCGGGACAGGACTTCCCCCGTCGCCGGGTTGAAGACCGGCAGGGTTTCCGAGGCCGACGGGGGCAGGTAGCTCCCGCCGATGAAGTTGGGAAGGATCGCGGTTTCGGCCATGCTCGTGGGCGCGTAGGATACGCGCGCAACATGCAACGGTTTGCCCGTCGGTTCTTCGGCCTCCTGCTGCTCGCGCCGCTCGCCGCGGCCGCCCCGATTCCCCCGAACGAAGGCGCGGTGCAGGCGCTCGCCGATGGGGCCGAAGGTCCCGTCGTGGACGGGCTGGTAACGGACGAGCAGTGGTCGGGCGTCGAGCCCTTCACCGGCTTCACCCAGCAGGAGCCGAACAACGGCGATCCGGCCTCGGAACGCACCGAAGTGCGCCTGCTGCTCTCCGAAACCACGCTCTACGTGGGGGTCATCGCCTTCGACAGCGAGCCGGAGCAGGTGCTGGTTTCCGAGAGCCGGCGGGACGGCGACCTGAACGAATCCGATTCCGTCCAGATCATCCTCGACACCTTCAACGACAGCCAGAACGCCTTCCTCTTCGGCACGAACCCGGAGGGCATCGAGTACGACGGCCAGATCGCCGGCGAGGGCGCGACCGGCGGCTACAACCCCCGCCCCGGCCAGCGCGGCTCCCAGCGCGGCGGGATCGCCGGATTCAACGCCAACTGGGACGGCGACTGGGTCGTGCGCTCCCAGCGGACCGGCCGCGGCTGGGAGACCGAGTTCGCGATTCCCCTCCGCACGCTTCGCTACGAGGCCGGCCGGGACCGGACCTGGGGAATCAACGTCATGCGGAACATCCGCCGCAAGAACGAACAGGCGTTCCTGGCGCCGATCCCCCGCGGCTACAACATCTACCGGGTCTCGCTGGCGCAGAAGATCACCGGCCTGAACCTCCCCTCGCGGCGCGACCTCAAGGTCACCCCGTTCGCGCTCGGAGAGGCGAACCGGAACCCGCTCGCGGTCCGCGCCGAGAACCGCGAAACGGAAGGCCTCGACATCGGCCTCGACGTGAAGTGGGGGGTCACCCCGAACCTCACGGTGGATCTCACCGCGAACACGGACTTCGCCCAGGTCGAGGCCGACGACCAGCAGATCAACCTGACGCGCTTCCCGCTCTTCTTCCCCGAGAAGCGTCCCTTCTTCCTGGAGAACGCTTCCACCTTCCAGTTCGGCGCGCCGCAGGAGGTGGATCTTTTCTTCAGCCGCCGCATCGGGCTCTACGGCGGCCAGCCGGTGGGGATCGTCGGCGGCGCCCGGCTCTCCGGGAAGGTGGGGTCCACGAACATCGGTCTCATGAACATGCAGACCGACGACGCCTTCGACGCCGAGACGGGCGCCCTGGCTCTCGCAGCCAACAACTACACGGTCGCCCGGGTGCAGCGGGAGGTCGGGCGGTCCAACTTCGGCGGCATCCTCGTGAACCGGCAGTCCACCGGCGAATGGGCCGGAGAGGGCGATTACAACCGGGCCTTCGGCGCCGACGCGGCAATCCAGGTCGGCGAGCACGCCCGCTTCTTCACCTTCCTGGCCAAGACCGCCTCGGACGGTTCGGATCCGGAGGCGAGCGCCTCCGACACCATCGCGGGCCGGGCCTTCCTGAACTACGCCGACCAGCTCCACCAGGGGCACGCCGGCTTCACCCAGGTGGGCGAGGACTTCAATCCCGAAGTCGGGTTCGTACCGCGGCGCGGATTCCGGAAGTACCAGTGGCGCTACTACCTCGACTGGCAGCCCTCGCACCTGCCGGGCATGTCCTGGGTGCGCCGCTTCTCGCCCCACGTGACCTGGAACGCGTACTACGGCTTCGACGGCGAGGTCCAGTCCGGCCGCGGACACTGGCACCCGATCGAGTTCCAGCCGAACGGCGGGGGCCGCTTCGGGATGTTCATCGACCGGCACCGGGACCGGCCGCTCCACGACTTCGTCGTCTACTCGGGGGTGGACGGCCACCGGGTGGTGATCCCGCCCGGCCTCTACCACTGGACGCAGGTGAGCTTCAACTACATCGGAAACGCCAGCGCCCGGCTGTATCCGACCTTTTACGTCCGGAACGGCGGCTTCTACGACGGCGACTACCGGGCCTTCACCTCCAGTCTGAACGGGCGCATCGGGGCTGCCTTCCAGGCCAGCGTCGGCTGGAACCGCGACGTGGTGGACCTCCCCGGAGGCAAGTTCACCACCAACCTCATTCCGATCCGGGTGAACTACTCGTTCACGCCGCTCCGCCGTCTGGAAGCGCTGATCCAGTACAACAGCCAGACCGCCTCGGTCTCCTCGAACATCCGGCTGGTGATGCTGAACCGGAGCGGCACCGGTCTGTTCCTCGTCTACAACGACCTGCGGAACACGGCCAACCTCGACCGCTTCGACGACGAGACCGGCTTCCTGGTCCCGAACGTGATGGGGCGGTCGCTGATCATCAAGTACACGCGCCTCTTCGACTTCTAGTCGAGGCGCGACAGGGACCGGCCGTCAGGGACCGGATCGCGTCAGCTCGCGAGGACGGGAATCTTGTCGAGGATCTCGTCGTTCTCGGGGAACCGGCCGGTGTCGTACTTGGAGTAGACGAGATCGCCGTCCACCGCGACGTCGAAGATGCCCTTGCCGCCTTCGATGAGTTCGGGTTCGATGCCCCGGGCCTCCTTGATTGCCGCCGCCAGACTGGAGGCGTTCGGGAGGTAGTTTCAAACGACGCAGTAGGTGATCTTGATCTTCATCACAGACTCCGCTGGGAAAGGGCGCCGGAACGCGGCTGAAGGGAAGGCGATGATGGCGGGGCCGACGGGACTCGAACCCGCGACCTCCGGCGTGACAGGCCGGCGTTCTGGACCAACTGAACTACGACCCCATCTCTCGCCAGGACAGGGAATTCTAGCAGTCTGCCGGGGTGAAATACAGGTGCCCAAGTAGCGGCATTCCGCTGGCCCGGATTGGCGGTGGCCGTGCCTGTGCCCGCTGTGTTAGCCTTTTGGGTTGCCTGCCATGCGCCTCACCAAGAGCCAGATCCAGTTCCTCGGCTACCGGATCACCGACGACCTGCAGGTCGCCGGCTACATCGATCCGGAAGACCCGAACGCGCTGATGGACAACATCGTGGATCTCATCACGGAGGATCTGCGCCAGGAAGACGACCTCAACGAAGAGGTCCGGAAGCTCCTCGACGGTTACGGCGAGGAGATCCGCACGGGCGGCGTCGAGTACCGGGAAATGTTCAAGCTGGTCAAGAAGCGGCTCGCCCGCGAGCAGGGGATCATCCTGTAGGTCCGCCAGAGATTCAGCCATGCGCCTGACCAACGGGAAGATCAACCACCTCGCGAACCAGATCATGGATCTGCTGCGCGCGGACGAGACGGTCGAGTTCTACGCGGAGGACACCGAGATCCGCCGCATGATCATGCGGATCATCAACTCCGAGCTCGAGGACGACGAGCGCATCGACCAGATCGTGCGCCGGAAGATCGACAGCCAGAGCCGCACGGTCCAGCAGGGCACCGAGACCTGGGACATCCTCTATCGCCGCTACTACGACGAGGAGATGGTCAAGAGCCGGCGGGTCATCCCCGGCCAGGAACGCACGACGGAGTAGCGGTGGGACCGCCGGCCTTCAGGCCGGCACCGCGGCCCGCAGGGCCGCAAACTTCCGTGGTTGTTCTCCTTGATGCCGTCACGCCATTCCCTGTGACGGTGCGCGATACGGCAAAGAAACGGGAGTGTCGCCCGCTGCGCGGGCGATGCCGGTGTGAACACCGGCGCTCCCACGGGTGAGGGGGCCGCGGCGGCCCGGCCCCTCGGGTGTCAGGTTCGCTCAGTTGACGCTGACGTCGATCTGGCGCGGCTGCGCCTTCTCGAGCTTCGGCAGGACGACCTTCAGGACGCCGTCCCTGGACTCCGCCTTGATGGCGGAGCTGTCCACGCTGTCCGGCAGGTCGAAGGAGCGGTGGAACCGCCCGATCATCCGCTCGCGGCGGATCCAGCCTCCGGACGTGCAGGCGGTCTCGCAGTCTTCCGCGCCGGTCTCCCGGGCTTCCTCCCGCCGGCCCTCGAGGATCAGCCGGCCGTCGTGGTAGCGGACGGAGATGTCCTCGCGGGCAATGCCCGGCAGCTCGGCCTCGACGACGACCTCGGTGTCGGACTCGCGGACGTCCACCGGGGGAGTCCAGAGCGAGGCGCCGCTGCCCCGGCCGCTCGCACTCCCGGTGGTGCGGACCGGCAGATCGAAGAACGGATCGGCAAAGAGACGCCGGAAGGAAGGGTTGAAGAGGGTCAGATGGGTCATGGTGTGTTTCTCCTTGAATGTGTGGCGGGAAGCTGTTGGGGGCCGTTCCCCGTGCCCGTCGGGCGACCCGTGTCGCCCGACATAAGGAATCTAGCAACATTGATGCCAAATATCAAGTGTTCTAACTCCGATTATCTGATGGGCATAAACTCATATATGAACAAGAGTCCGAATGCGTTGACCCTTCGACCGGCCCTCCCTATGATCCCGGCCATCCTGGGAGACCACACCCAAGGGGGACATCGTGCGCATCGGCATCAACGGATTCGGCAGGATCGGCCGCAACATCTTCCGCGCGGTCCAGGACGACCCGGACATCGAGATCGTCGCCGTCAACGACCTGACCGATCCGGGCACCCTGGCCCACCTGCTGAAGCACGACTCGGTGTCCGGCGCCCTGCCGGGAACCGTGCGCGCCGAGGGGAACGAGATCGTGGTCACCACGCCGGAAGGACAGGAGACCCGGGTCACGGTGCTGAGCGAGCGCGACCCGGCGAAGCTGCCCTGGGGACGGCTGGGCGCGGAGATCGTCGTCGAGTCCACCGGGATCTTCACCGCGCGCGAGCACGCCGGAAAGCACCTCGCCGCCGGCGCCCGGAAGGTCATCGTCTCCGCTCCCGCGAAGGGCGAGGACCTGACCGTCGTGATGGGAGTGAACGAGGACCGCTACGACGACGAGTCCCACCACATCCTCTCGAACGCCTCCTGCACCACGAACTGCCTGGCCCCGGTGGTCAAGGTCCTCCACGAGAAGTTCGGGCTCAAGAAGGGCGTCATGACCACCGTCCACTCCTACACGAACGACCAGCGCCTGCTCGACCTGCCCCACTCGGACCTGCGCCGCGCCCGCGCCGCCGGGGTGAACATGATTCCGACGTCCACCGGTGCGGCGAAGGCGGTCACCAAGGTCCTGCCCGAACTGGAGGGACGGCTGGACGGGATCGCGGTCCGCGTACCCACTCCGAACGTCTCGCTCACGGATCTGACCGCGTTCCTGGAGCGGCCCGCGAGCGCCGAAGAGGTGAACGCCGCACTCCGCGAGGCCGCCGACGGCCCCCTGAACGGCGTGCTTCAGGTCTCGGACGAACCGCTCGTCTCGATCGACTTCCAGGGGAACCCGCACTCCTCCGTCGTGGACGCCCCGTTCACGAAGGTGGTGGACGGCGACGCCGTCAAGATCCTCGCCTGGTACGACAACGAGTGGGGTTTCTCCTGCCGGGTCCGCGACCTGATCCACCACATCGCCTCGAACTGACGGGCTGGAGCGCCCGCCTCGGAGCGCCGGCCTCTGGCCGGCATCGCTCCCCAAAAGGGGAGCGAAACCGGAACTACGTACGCGTCAGCGACTCCACTCCAGTCTGACCCGGGCCACCCGCCCCAGCGGGCGGAAACCGCCGCTCTGGTACGCGGCGTCGTCCAACGCGTCCTGGACGAGCGCGCGCAGCCTCAAACCGCGCATCAGCTCGAACGAGAGCGCCACATCGACGCGGCGCATCCCGGCGAACCGGAACACCCGCGAAGCAAAGGTGTCGGGATCGAAGAGCGGTGCGTGGATCTCCGAGGAGAGCAGGAGGTCGGCGCTCCACCGGAGCCGTTCGGCCACCGCGCCCGAAAGCAGCGCTCCTCCTTGGTGCCGCGGCACCAGCCAGTCCGATTCGAGTTCTTCGGGAGCGTTCGCCGGCCGTTCGGCATCGGTGAACGTGTACCGGAACTGCGCCCGGGTGCGCCCGGGCAGCGTCACCCGGTACGCCAGTTCCACACCCTGGGCGACTCCCCCCTCGGTGTTCTCGTAGCCCGCGAACCGTCCGAACGGGTCGGACGCGAAGTCGAGGGATCCGAACGCGACGATCTGGCCCCGCTCCGACCAGAACCAGGCTCCCCGCAACTCGTGGCGGCCGTCCTCCGACGAGGCGGACAACCCGGCGTCCATGGTCGTGGTGTATTCCGGCTTCAACCGCGGGTCCCCGAACACCGAGTAGCCGAAACTGGAGTACCAGGTCCCGAAGCGCTCGTAGAGCGACGGCGCGCGGAACCCGCGTCCCGCCGACGCCCGGAGGCGCAACCCCGGAGCGAGCGCCAGCGAGGCCGCTGCCTCACCGGTGACGGCTCCCGCCTCCGGCGGCGGCGCGGCGTCCTGCCAGGGACTCCCCTCCACGGGGATCAGTTCCGGGGACGCCGTCCTGAAACGCTGGGCCCGAAGGGCGCCGCGCAGCAACACCCGTCTGTCGGCGGGCGCCGCTTCAGCTTGCGCGAAACCCGCAGCGCTGGTCTGGCGAAGCTGTGTTTCGAAGCCCGGGTCGGTGGTCGCCGCCCGCTCGGCTTCGAACTCCCCGCCGGCGACCAGCCGGACCGGACCGCGAAACAGCTCCACCCGGGCGGCGCCGCTCCGGACCCGGCCCTCGTAGATCAACGTGGAGGGCGAAGGAGGGTCGAACGGGTTGACCCCGGCCGGGCCGTCCTCGTTCTCGCGCCGCGTCCGCAGATCGTGGAGCCGGAGGGTCCAGGCGAGGTCCGGACCGGCCGACCCTCTGGCGGCGAACAGGGTGGAAAGGAAGCGGGTCTCCTGACTGTTGTCGGGATCGTTGATGGAGGGCATGAAGTTGCCGCCCCCGAGGTCCAGGCTCTCGAGCGGTGTTCCGCCCTCGTAGCCGTGGATGGCCGATTCCGGCACCGGCGCGGCGCGGGTGACCCCGGGCCCGGCTGGACCCAGCGGGAAGGGACTCTCGTTCAGACCCACCGTCGCTAGCGAAAACAGCGACCGCGCGGTCACGTGCACGGAATCGGACGGACGGAACCCGGCGCGCGCCATCCCGGTGACGTTCGTGAACGGATCGTCCCCGTCCGCACCCTCGCTCACCGCGAGCCGGCTGAAGCCGGCGGAGACCCCGCCGCGCGGGCCGCCGGCGCCCGCTTCGCCGCTCGCCGCCGAGTGGCCGTACTCCCCGAGACCAGCGGAAAACCGCAGCGCGTCGGGGGCGGATTCCGAGCGGGTGACGATGTGCAGCACTCCTCCCATCCCGTTGGAGCCGTAGATGGTCGAGCCGCCCCCGCGCCGGATCTCCACCCGGTCCACCCCGAGCACCGAAAGCGACGGCAGGAGCGCCGTGGCGTCGGACTGGGGCGCCGCAGCATCCCGGAGCGGCGCCCCGTCCACCACGACCGCGGTGGCCTGGGCCGGCAGTCCCCGGAAGCGGAGGGCGAGCTGGTGCCCCTGGCTGCCGGTCTGATAGACGAGCGTGCCGGGCATTCCGCGGAGCCCCTCGAGCAGGAACCACTCGTCCCGGTCCCGGAGGGCGTCGGCGGAGAGCGTGTCCACGAAGGTGCCGGACTCCTCCTCGCGGCGCGCCCCGAGCGCGGCGGACACCACCACCGACTCCCGGACCGCGGTGAAACGAAGCGCCATCTCGATAGCGTCGGTCGTGCCCTCCGACAGGGTGACTTCGATCGGGGCCGCCGAGAGGTCGGCGGAACGGGCGGAAACCAGGTACCGCCCTTCGGGGACTCCTTCGATCAGTGCCCGCCCGTCGTCACCGGTGGTCGCGGTGACCCGGCTCTCTCCGGCGAGGGCGTCGGCGACGACCAGAGCGCCGGCCGCCGGTCCGCCGTCCGGATCCAGGACAACGACCCGGAGGTCCGCCGCCGAGACGGCCCGCGCCGAGAGAGTCGTCGCCGCGAGAGCGAGGGTTAACGAGGTGATCCAGGGGATAGAAGAGAGAAAACGCATGAGCCGGCCCTCCTTGAGGCGCGGAGCGCTCCTCGGGGGCCGGCTTCGGTGCTGGAAGACGTGGCCGGCCGCGGTTCACCCCGAACTCGGGAGTCGGTATGGCGGCGGGTGAGTCTCAAGAACCAGTCCCTTCCCAACGAAGAGGGTTTCAAAGGTTCGGGCTCCCGGCAGGTCTCCTGACTTACGGACCGGACGCTCCGGCCTGAAGGCCGAGGCATCCACCCTTTCCACCTTCCCCCCGGCAGGGGCCGGGAGTGGTTGCCGCCCCGCCGAAGCGGGGAGGCCCGGAAAGGGCATTCCGATCACAGTGGCGTGGGCCGTCCGGGAATGGCACCCGGTTCCCTCTTCGTCCGGCCAGGCGGCGAAACCGTCCGGCCGAAAACCTGAAGCCGCGTGTGGGCGGCGGAACATACCACCACGGCGGCGGTAAGGTTCGGCCCCCGTGCCCAGGACCGCCCGGAAGCTGACGCTCGCCGACCTCGAACTGCGCGGGCGGCGGCTACTCCTCCGCACCGACCTGAACGCGCCCCTCGCGAACGGGCGGGTGGCGGACGACAGCCGCCTCCGGGCCGCCCTGCCGGCGATCCGCACCGCGCGCGAGATGGGAGCGGCGGTCGTGGTCACCTCCCATCTGGGACGGCCTCGCGGGGTGCCGGACCCCGCGCTCAGCCTCCGCCCCGTCGCGGAGCGGCTCCAGGAGCTCCTGGGTAACGCGGTCGGCTTCGGGTCGGGGCCGGCTGGGGATCCGAGCGCGGATCCGCCCGAACTCCGGCCGGGAGAGGTCGTTCTGCTCGAGAACCTGCGGTTCCACCCGGGAGAAACGCGGAACGCACCCGAGTTCGCGGCGGCGCTGGCGGCCTACGGGGACGAGTACGTGAACGACGCCTTCGGGGCCGCACACCGGCCGCACGCCTCGGTGGACGCCTGCGCCCGCCGCTTTCCGCGCGCCGCAGCCGGTCCTCTGCTGGAGGCGGAGCTCGAGTCGCTGGGCCTGGCGCTCGGGGACCCGCCCCGCCCCTTCGTGGCCATCCTCGGCGGCGCCAAGGTCTCGGACAAGCTGCCGGTCATCCTTTCCCTGCTCGGACGCGCCGACCGGGTGCTGATCGGAGGAGCGATGACCTACACCTTCACTGCCGCGCAGAAGCTCCCGACCGGCCGGTCCCTCGTCGAGCGCGACCGGATCGCCGAGGCCGCGAAGCTCCTCGACGACCATTCCGACCGTCTGGAGCTCCCCGCGGACCACTGCGCGGCCCCGGCTCCGGACGCGGGTCCGGTCCGCACCCTGCCCATCGGGGAGATACCGGCCGACTGGATGGGGCTCGACATCGGCCCGGCGGCGCGCGCCGCCTTCGCCGCTCACCTCCGGGACGCGGCGACGATCGTCTGGAACGGCCCCATGGGGCTGTTCGAGGACCCGCGCTTCGCCGAAGGGACGACCGCCGTGGCGCACGCGGTGGCCGAAGCGACCGGCCGGGGCGCGACCAGCATCGTCGGCGGCGGAGATTCACTCGCTGCCGTACGGCGGTCGGGACTGTCCGGTCGGATCAGCCATCTCTCGACCGGCGGCGGGGCGTCCCTCGCCTTCCTGGCCGAAGAACCGCTCCCGGGGGTGGAGGCCCTCGCCGATGCCTGACCAACAATCGACCCGCCGCACCGTCGTCATCGGAAACTGGAAGATGCACAAGACCGGCGCCGAAGGCGTCGCGCTCGCCGCCGGGATCGTCGCCGGCCTGCGTCCGGGTCGGGCACAGGTCGCCGTCGCTCCCCCGTTCCCTGCCCTCGCGCCCGTTGCCGACGCGATCCGGGAGAGCTCCGTGGCGCTCGCGGCGCAGGACGTCTTCCACGAGCGCGAGGGCGCTTTCACCGGAGCGGTGTCGGCGCCCATGCTGGCGGCCGCCGGATGCTCGATCGTGCTGGTCGGCCACTCCGAGCGGCGCCACGTCTTCGGCGACGACGACGAGGCCGTCCGCCGGAAGGCCCTCGCCGTGCTCGACGCCGGATTGCGGCCGGTGGTCTGCGTCGGAGAGACCGCCGGGCAGCGGGACGCCGGACGGGCCGAAGACGTGGTCCGCGAACAGCTCGAAGCGGTCGTCCGCGGCCTTTCGGACACGCAGTTGCCTTCTCTCACGGTCGCCTACGAACCGGTCTGGGCCATCGGGACAGGCCGGACCGCGACCCCGGACACGGCGGAAGCCATGCACCGCGTCATCCGTTCGAATCTGGCAAGTCTGGCGGGATCCGGAGCGGCCGAACGGACGCCCATCCTTTACGGAGGGTCGGTGAAGGGCGATAATGCCGGCGCCATCCTTTCCGGGGCCAACGTGGATGGCCTGTTGGTGGGCGGAGCCAGTCTCCGCGCCGACTCGTTCCTCGACATCTGCCACGCCGCCGGCTGAGCGGCGCGCCGGACGCCGGGCCGCCGCGCCGCATCGGGACCAGCCCGCCCCGGAACCGGAAAAGCCAAACCCATGACCATCCTGCTCACGATCATCCACATCCTCGTCTGTTTCTTTCTCATCCTCGTCGTGCTCACCCAGCAGGGCAAGGGTCAGGACCTCGCGAGCGCCTTCGGCGGGGCCGGGAGCCAGGCGGCGTTCGGCGCCCGGGGAACGGCGACCCTCCTGACCAAGGTGACCGCGGTGGTCGCGGCCACCTTCATGGTCACCTCCCTGCTGCTCGGGTACGTGCAGGACGACGCCGAGTCCCAGACCGTAGTGGACACTCCCGGCGTGACGATCCCGATGCCGGCCGCCGATACGCCGGCGGCGACCGAGGATCCGGAAGCCCCCGAATCCGGGGAAGAAAGCGGAGAGCCCGAGCCCGGGTCCTGATCGAGCCCCGGCGCTCGACCGAACCCTATAATTCCGCGTCCGGCAGCCGAGAGTTCTGCCGGTCCTTGCCGCTGCCGAAGTGGTGGAATGGTAGACACGTGCGCTTGAGGGGCGTATGGGAGTTATCCCGTGGGGGTTCGAGTCCCCCCTTCGGCACCAGGTCGGGCTGAGTGGAGATGGGGCGCCCGCGAAGCACAGGAAGGGAAGACACGAAGGGCTTCGCGGGCGCCCCATCTCCACTCAGCTCGGCGCTTCGCGCCGAGAATCGGAACTTCCTCGCGCGCCAAAAGCGCGCTTCGGCAAGTTCCGATTCCTGGTTTCTTCTTGTGAAAGGGGGGGTGCCCCCCTTTCATCCATAGTGATCTGTTGCCATGCGGTC